>CAZWLL010000001.1:0-110602 GCA_964634795.1 uncultured Ruminococcus sp.
ACGGTCTGCTTGCAAAAGGAATTGAGGCGATGTGCTTTAAGCCGGCGCTTGAGGCACTGAAGGGCGTATATCCCGATATGAATACGGACAACTATAAAAAGAAAGTTAAGAAGGAATTTAAGGCAATGCTTCTCAGAACACCGGATATCGGCGGCAGCTCGCTTGAGTCGAACCTGTATATAGCCGCCTTCGTCTTCTCTCTGCATAAAGCCGAGCCCGACAAAATTACTCCTGAGGTTGTTGACAAGATGGTGACAGCGGTGTTCGATTCTCCGTTCATGTTGAAAGCGCACAAGAACAAGAAATGCACCATGTTCACCGACAAGGTGCAGGATAAGCACGTACTTGAAAGCAAGGCAAGTCAAAGTTCAAAATACGAGCTTGATTGGAAATTTGACTATAAAAAAGGCGTTGATGAGTTTTACAACACCTACACCGAATGCGGCATCTGCAAGCTCGGTAAGCGCGAAAACTGTTTCGAATTTGTCCCATGCTTATGCAACATGGACGAGCGTAATTACCGTAACGAGGGCGGGCAGCTTCACCGCACTAAAACACTTGCAAACGGCGATGAGTGCTGCAACTTCCATGTAACTAAAATTAAATAATTAGTCTTCGGAGGACTTTACGTGAAAAAAGAAAAGATACCTGTATTTTTATGTTTTGCGGTAGCGCTGCTGTTTTACATTGCCGCCGTTGTCAGCCATTTTACTTCAAGTAATACTACTTTGACTGTCGTATGGATTTGCCTCGGTTCGGCTTTTCTGTGCTTCGGCGCTGTGCAAAAGAATAAGCAGGATAAAGACGAGATGTCAAAGAAATAACCGATAAAATAAGGGTGAAAACATGGATATTTCAAAGAACTATATTAACTGCCGAAATTCCGACGCGGCAATGATTTTGATACTCGGGAGCGGAGGTCGTACTCCGCTTACAAAAGGCGTTGCAAAGTGGCTGGTAAAACAAGGTATCAGCGTGCTGACGCTTGATTCCGAAAAAGGCGTTGTCGGCTATCACAGCTTCCCGCTTGAAAAAGTTGAAGCGGCAATTGCGGAACTTAAAAAGCTGGGAAACCGCAAAATCGGAATTCTGGGCGCATCTATAACGACAATTCCCGCTCTCACGGCAGCTTCTTTGTTTTCAGATATCACTATGACCGTTGCCTTCACCCCATGCGACTATGTTCTGCAAGGCTTCACGCAAGGCAAGCGTGACGGCTGCAGAGAGTGGCCGCTCGAGGGAGAATCCATGCTCACATGGCATGGTAATCCCCTGCCCTATGTACAGTATGCCTACGGACACCCAGACTACTGGCACACGGTGCAGGCGGAGACAAAAGGTTCGGGCAATCTGCTTGCCGCGGCAAAAGTATTTAACGACACCGAAAAGAAAACTCCGCTAACTGAGGAGGTCATGATTCCGATTGAAAAAATTAACGGACACCTTGTGCTCATCGGCTGTGAGGACGACTGTCTTTGGGAGACCGCGCGCTACATCCGCCGCATGGACAAGAGGCTAAAGAGCCGTCCGCACAGCTGCAATTATGTCACCATGGTCTACAAGTACGGCACGCACTTCTCCTTCCCCGAATCCATGCTCCGTGGGATGATTCCCGTTTTTCCTGATTTTCTGATTGAAAGGGCATTTCGTTCGTCTAAGGAGCACCCAAAGGAATGCAAAGCCACCCGCGTGAATATCGACCGCCGCATGAAGCAGGTACTTTATGAATGGACAAAGGAGAATGTAAAATGAAGTGGATAATTGCGATTGTATTTTGGTTTCTGTACTGAGGAATATGCTTTCTCTGCACGGGCGGAGACAAAAAGAACCTCATCGGTCTGCGTTCCTATCCCGATGAGGTGCAGACATGCGTTCGTAAAAAATACGGTAATGCCGCTCCTAAGGAGAAGTCAATCCCGTCAATTCTGCTTGGCAATCTGATTCTCTTCACTGTTGTATTTTCGGTAATCGGGCTGATTTTCAAGAGCGTTCTTGCCTTCGACGGCTATCTTTCCGCGTTTTTGTATTTTCTCGTTTTCGGAGAGGGACTCGGTTTGTTCGACCTTCTCGTAATTGATTTGCTTTGGTGGAGAAACACAAAGAGAATTCGTTTTTCATTCATTCCCGAAAAAGAAGCTTATCAAAATCCCGAAAAGCATATCGGCTCGTTTGTACGCGGCATTCCGCTGTTTGCGGTAATCGCGGCACTTTCGGCGCTGATTGTGTCGCTGTTTTAACGGAGGATAATTATGCTCGCATTTGTCATTGAGGCAGCCGTCATCTGTTTAATATTCACATTGAGCTGTTTTGCACTGGTTCAAAATATCATGAAGCATCTCGAGCTCGCAAAGCTGAACTCGGATTTGTACGATAACTATATGTAACCTGAATACAACAGCCCCTCGACAGCGTTTAATTATCGGTTTTGATACCGATAGGCACTGTCAAGGGGCTGTTCCTATGCTTTTTATGAGCATCCGTACATATTTTAATTAATCAGTTCGTGCAATCCTATGCGCCTGATTATTCTTCAACGCTCAGTACGTTTTTGATAACAATATCCATTGCCTTTTCCAGCTTCTTTCTGTTCGATGCCTCTTTTGACACATAGTCAAAGGAATCTGAAACAGCGCAGGTCTGCAGGAACGTCTGAAGCGATGTTGTGCTGTTATACGCCATTGCAATATCGAAATTTCGTGATGCGAAAATAATATCGAGCATCTCGGCGGAATCTGTATCGCGCGCGTTACGCTTGGTCAGTGTGTAATCGTAATATGCGGGAAGAACCGTGTCATGTGAGAACATCTGAAGTGCTTCTGTAATCAAGCCCGTACGTGTCATATCACTTGCCGATTTAGGCACCGCCAAGCAATGTGCGTTATTGTACTGGAACGTGCTGTAATACTTGTCTTGATCCTCACTCAGCTTCGGTACGGGAAGAATACCGAAATCAGACTGCATTTCACCCGCAATCAGATTGACAGCGGATAATGCGCAGATATAAAATCCCATCTGGTCAGTCATAAAGACCTTACGGAACTCAATCCACTGGTTAGACATACCGTCATAACGGTTTGCGTTCAGCACAAAGTAATTATTCGAACTTTTCATAAAGCTGTTAATACGCTCCATTGCGGAAACAACCTCTTCACTGCCGAGATTGTAATTGTAAGTGCCGTCTGAGTTTACCTCAATCAGCTTGATTCCCGTACCGTACAGAAGAGGGCTTACAACCTCATCCTGCAGACCGACGCCGAATACATCATCGCCCCATGTCATTTCTCCGTCACCGTTTGCATCCAAAGCTATTGTTTCAGCATAGGTTTGCAGTAGGTCAAGCGTCCATTTGCCCTCACGTACCGTATCGTACAAATCGGGTATTCCCGCTTTTTCTATAAGAGATTTGTTGAACAAGGTTATCCACGATGCCTTTTTACCGTTCAGCGCACTGTCGCCGAGCGCATAATACGTCCTGTCGCCTATGCGAATACCCGCTATAGATGTGGTATCCCACCACGCTTTCTCAAAATTAATATAAGGCAGTTCGTTCATGTTTGCAAGGTAGCCTTGTACCGCCAAGTTCGCCTGGTTCTGTACGTGAGTCTGGATAAGATCAAATGAGTCGTCACCGCTCTGGATAAGCTTTTTCGCGTCAGCTACGGGATCGGATACCAAATTCTTCGCAATCGTCACACCGAAACGATCGTAAATCATATTATTGCGCTCAAATACCGCATCATTGATTCGCTCACCTGTCAGCTCATCAACGGCAATATCCTGTACACCCCATGCCACGGAAGAAGCTTCATAGTAGTGTCCGAGGACTGTGAACGTGTAACCATTATAATCCATGTTGTCCGTCGGCAGTTCGTCAAGTGTTGTGGGATCGATTTCCGTCTCCGCCTCTGTGTCGGTATCCGCATCCGCGTCAATACTTGCGCTGTTATCCGTATCGTTTTCTGTCTCAGTCGCAGAACCGTCTCCGCATGACGAAAGCGGCAGAGATGCTGCCAACAGCAGCGCCAAAAGAATGGCAAGTCGTTTTTTCATAATAATCTCCTTTATATTAAGCGTTATGGTAATACATTATTTGTTAAATTCAATATAACACATTTCACGTAAAATTGCAATATTTTTTTTGTTTTTTTTGCGCTATTTCACATACATAACGACATATGTAATTGTTGTGAAAATACAAAAAAGATGATGCCGCGGCACCATCTTTTCGATATGGTTATTATTTTAACAAATTCACGAGTTAATTATGCTTCGAATAGGATTTGTCCGTATGCTTCTAAATCAGGCTCGCCGTACAGCTCACTGTAGTCTTTTCCGAGATAACATCCGAACGCCGTAATCGAGTTAAATCCAAGCGATTTATAAAATTTAACATCACTTCGCATAACATCTGCGTTTAACTTAAACGCTTTCGGCGGATACTTCCATCCCGAAAACATAGAATTATCCGTCCAATAATCAAGGACTTTCGCGTTTTTTGTCCCGAACACATTTAAAAGACTCTCAATATGAGCACATTCGCGGACATTCTGTACACATGCGGAATCGTTTATCGCATAATCTATGCTGCGGCGAAACGGTGCATATTCCAAGAAAACGCCTTTATCCGGTTTTACATTCACAGGAGTGCTTATCGAATCGTTGTATGCAAGGTACGCTATGCATCCCACAGCATCAAACCTGCGGATACCTCTGAGCATTGTGTTGACTAAAATCATCTGCTGATCGGACGGAGTAAGATGCGCACACTTAGGACAATGACAGCTTCCGCCTGAGCTGTCATCAAGCCAAAAATAATACATATGATCTTCGCTCGGAAGAAGTCGGGCAAGCTGCTCCGCATTATCGGCTAAGGCATCGAGACCCGCTGTGCTGCTCGCGCAAATGTTGAAGCTGTCTTTTGTGCGTACACCGTCTTCATTCATGCAGAACCATTCAGGATGTTCATCGAATAACGATTTCGGCATTAAGTACGACAGTGCGTGCATCTCGTACTCAACGGTAATTCCCATTCTTCTTGCTTCATCAATCAGTACTTTAAGTTGACTTTTGTTATCCAGCATCGAGCGTAGGGATATGTCCGCATTGGTTCCGCCGACAGGATGCAGCCCCAACACGTTCAGCTTCATTTCACTGCATCGCTTCAGCCATGTCATATCAAGCTCATGCGGATGAATTACAATACCGCGTTTTTCAAGCATAATACTTCCCTTTTATAATTACGCTCTTTCGCCTGCGAGCCACAAACGTCTTACTTCCTCATAAACGGAATCAGGAATCGGTTCTGCTTTATGTGATGTAGTCGGCTGTAGCTGGTCTCCGGCTACCCAAGGAGTAGTGCATGCATTGTCGTTTCTCCATGCATCACGCTCTTCGGGGTTGCGTAAGTTCGGAATATCAATCGGAATATTGCCGCCTAAAATAGATTTATAAGCAAGCAAGCCGCAAATACCCATGTCAACTGCTGTGTAAACATCAATCGACCATTCACCGTCAGGTCTTCCGAGAATCTTTTCGATAAAGAAATGGGTGGGATAGAAGTCGCTTCCGCCATGTCCGTTGTAAAGCTTTGCGGCGTCTGCGGCTATCTGCGGTTCGGGCGCGTAGTGTTCCCATGAGCCTTGGCAGCGTTTCTCGCCTTCCTTGTATACATTGAGCGGCTGAAGCGGTTCGAGACGACCTGTTTCCATCATACCGCGTTCACAGTACAGCTCGTAGTTTATACTGCCGGGTTCACGCTTCATGTCGCCGTGTACGCTCTTAATCACAGCACCGTTTTCAAGCGTTACCATTTCCACACCTGAGCCTTTGCCTACACCTAATTTGGCAAGGTCTTTGTTATACGGTGTTTCGAAACCTACAACACGTATCGGACGCATACCTGTGATTGTAATAAGCGGTCCGACTGAGTGTGTAGCATAGAATGTGGGAGATGTACGGTTTCTCCAATGGCTGCGTTCACCATAGGTGATTTCCGGCCAAATAGCAGAACAGTCATGGATATATTCGCCCTCTCCGTACAAAGCCATACCAAGTTCACCGGAACGGTATCTGCGCCACATTTCAAATGTATGCGTCATGTAGCAGTAGTTTTCCGCATATGCGTATACAAGTCCTGTTTTCTCCACAGTCTCAATCAGTTCAACAGCCTGCGCCATTGTCTCGCACGGGAGTACCTCCGACAGAACGTGCTTGCCTTTGTTCATGCAGCGAATCGCAAACGGTGCGTGCTCTGTAGCATAGTTTGCAAGCACTACAGCATCCATATCATATTCTACAAAATCATCGAAATTTTCGAATACGGCAATTTCGGTACCGCATTCTTCAGCTGTTTTTTTTGCAGATTCGAGCAGAGGTACATACTTGTCGCATACCGCAACAAGCTCTGCATCGGGATGATGCAGAAGAACGTTAATCATTGTCTTTCCGCGTGCACCGCCGAAAACACCTATGCGAAGTTTTCTTTTTTCAGCCATTTTATTTTCCTTTTCATATATAATAAATTTTTATTATATATAATATAGCACATCGATTTGTCTAATGCAACACTTCACGAAAACTTACAGTTTTTATCGTTTTTCGCAAATCGACAACTGTTATTCAGTAGATTTTATCAAAAAACAGGCGAAGGTTTACCGAATGGTTTGCCTTCGCCTGCATATTTTTTATGTGCTTGTCTGAGTATTATGGGTATGCGGTGATGCTTAATCGAACTGATTATTTGTCAAGATTCATGAACTGTTTTACCGCAACTTCGATAACCTTATCCTGCACTTTCTTGTTTTTCTGGTAATGTGACGACCAGTCAGATGATTTCTGACGTGCCATGTAATCGAGGGTGTATGTCAAACCCCAGTTATCGAATATCTCGGCGAAATCTGCGGTTCTGCCGTGTACAACAATATCAATCATCTCGTAAGAAACTTCGTCACGTGTGTACTTCGACTTCAGCGCCACATCGTATATAGCAGGGCGAACCTGCTTATATCCCTCGGCTGCCATTGCTTCGAGAATTGTTTCCGCGAACACAAAATCATCGTTATTCTTTGTCACCGGAATCGCAACTGCGGAGGTATGTGCGGTCGCGTGCGTGTAATAGCCGTCCTGTTCCTCGGACCACTTCGGCATAGGTAAGATACCGAAATCATAGTCCATATCGCGGAACGTATTTGACGCCGCTTTTAGGTTCTCAAGCTGGAACATCTCACGATTTTCCTTAAAAGCCTTCAGAGCATTATCGCTACCTTCTTCAATGATATTCTCGGAATTTTCAAACAGCATAGTGTACAGCTTCTCAACCATATCAGCCATGTGAGTCGTATTGATGCACATTACAGGATAGCCATCGGCATCACGTTCCGTAACAGCCTGCTGCCATGCGAACTGATACGCAAATGAATAACCGTTCGCCTGACCATATGCAAACTGGTCATTTGCATAGTCCATTGTTCCGTCACCGTCTAAATCGACTGATGACTGTGCCGCAAGAGACATAAACTTATCCACAGTCCATTTGCCGTTTTTTGCCTCTTCGTATAAATCCTCGTCAGGGAATTTCACCTCGAACAGATTCTTGTTGAAATACATGCAGATGTTGTCGAGGAAGTTGTCAGTGTCATACATGCCGACCATGATGTAGTAGTGACCGCCGACGGAATATGCATCGTTTACGTTTTGATACCACCACGGCTTATCCATTCCGAGTACACCGAAGGAATTCATATCGACGAAATAACCTCTTGCCGCACTGTCTCCCAGATGCTTGTAGTGCCAATCCGCGACCTCACAGATGTCATCTCCTGCATTAACCGAGGTATTGAGAGTCGTACAGTCTCCGTCCGCTCCCGTAATAGGTGCGACTATTTTCACGTCAAACCGCTCCTCCACGGTCATGTTGCGGGAGTATACGGCATCGTTAACTACGTCTCCCGTCAGTTCCTCGACATACAAGCCGTTTACGTGTGCGCCGTCACAGCACTCTCGTGTATATGTGCGAAAGTCACGGCCGCCATATGTCACGTCGGGCAGATCATCGGAAATCTCAGTCTCCGTTTCCGTTTCAGCCTCTGTTTCTGCCTCTGTTTCGGCTGTCTCGGAAATATCCGATGTTGTTGCACCGCTCGTGTTATTTTCGGTTGTCTGTGAGCAGCCTGACAGCAGCATAGCAAACAGCACGAGCCAAACCAATTTTTTCTTCATAAGTGTAAAATTCCTTTCTTCGAAATACGACGAACAAACCTCTGTTAATACGAATAATACTGCTTATTCTTCGTGTAAACAAACATAGTTCGATATTTTACGATTTTTCAGCTTGAGATGCAGTAATGTAAATACAGTATAACATTATTACAGAAAAAATACAAGATTATTTTACAGAATCTTCTCATTTCGCAATCTCCGGTGAACATTGTACGGCAAAGCCGCTCGGTTATTTCGGTAAACGAGCGGCTTTATTTTTTATTCAGTTATGCTGACAGCTTGCTGTATAGTGCTGTGTTGTTTATTCCTCGATGAAGTCTTTGAACATAGATTTCATTACCTTGTTAATCATCTTTGCACGTTTTTCATACGAAGAAGAAAGGTTTCCTGAGCTGTATGCGGTATCTATAACATCCGTTATACCGAATTGCATAACGGTCGCAAGCTCATAACGGACACTTCCGCGTACGACATCGAGCATTGCCGCATCCTCAGGCGCATCGGCACGTTTTCCCTTCATTGTTGTCTCATAGAATGCATCTACAAGGTCTCCGGACAGGTATCCCCACATTTCCATAGCGGCACTGGTCAACTCGGGATTCTTCTGAATTACCGACAAACCCCAAATCGGTGCATACGGGTCGATGAGATGGTAATATTCGCTCTGTGATTCGTCGAGCTTCGGATTCGGAAGAATACCGTAGCGGTCATCCATATCCGCGAACTGATAGATATCGTCTGCGCTGATGTCAATCATAAGGAATTGGCCGGCTGCGAAACGAGATCTTCCGTAATCGAAGACGTGCTTAAAAGAAGATGTATCCATAACAGTAAAGGCGTAATAGTCAAGAACGTGTTCACTGTCGTCAAGTAATGCCTTAACCTTTTCGAGTGCGGTTACAGTATGCTCGTTCATAAATCCGACAGTCGGTATATCGTTCTCGTCCTTTACGGTGTACAATACACCGCAGCCGACGAGCATGAATGACGGGGATTCGTTAAGCAGTCCGTATCTATCGTTTCCGTCCATTACGCCGTCGCCGTTGAGGTCAAGAGCAACAGAATGTGCGTATTCCGACATTTTGTCTATTGTCCATGTTCCGTTTTCAACATATTCGTATGGTTCCTCTAAGCCGTAATTCTCAAGCATAGTTTTATTAAAGCAGAAGAATCGAACACAGCCCGATGTTTTCATCGATATATCGCTTGAAACCATGTACACATGGTTGGCAATCGAAAGCTCCGATATGGAGTTTGAGTCCCACCAGGGCACAGTTTCATCAAAGTACGGCATATCTCGCCAATCGTAGAGGTAGTTGTTCAGAGAAACCGGAGCAAGCTGGGCAATCATATCGATGACCACATCGAATTCTCCTCCGCCGCTCTGTACATCCGCTCTTAAGAAGGAAAGCGGATCGCCGTCCGGAATTGCCTCGAGTGTAATGCCGAGATTTTCCTCAAGGGCAAGATTACGGTGGTAAACAGTATCATTGACAATCTCACCGTTCATTCCGTCGGGTGAGGTAATGTCATAACAATTGTAGGTAGATGCGCCGTAACGGTACAGAACTCTGAACGATGCACCGTCGAAATTCATTCCTTCCGAAGCAGGTTTCGGTCTTGAATCATCTTCTTCTGTCTCCTCCGTTTCAGTCTCAACTGCTGCGGAGGTTTGCGATTCTGTTTCGTCATTTTCAGCCGTATTGCTGCAGCCATACAGGGGATTCAGGCACAATACAGCAAGAATCAGTGCTAATGTGCGTTTTTTCATTGTATCCTCGTCATTTCTTATTTTATTACAAATATTTCGTATTGTTTTGGTTTATTCCTGCTGTGTTGCCAGCCAAGCGGCACGCAGCTTGTCGCTGAGCTCCTTAGACGGTTCCCTCTCCGGATATGCCGAGCAAGGCAATACCTGGTCACCTGCTACAGCGGGGTTTGTGCAGGCGTTATCATTTCTCCAAGCATCTCTTTCTTCGGGGTTGCGAAGATTCGGTACATCTATCGGAATATTGCCGCCGAGAATCGAGCGATGTGCTAATATACCGCAGATACCCATATCGACTGCATGATATACATCGATAGACCACTTTCCTTCGGGTCTGCCGAGAATCTTCTGAATAAAGAAGTGTGTGGGATAAAAATCGCTTCCGCCGTGTGTCTGAACACCTGCGCTGTTTACGAGATCAGCCGCCACGAACTTCTCGGGAGTGTAGTAGGTATTCTCTCCCTTGCAGGGCTTACCGGGAGTTTCCTGATAAAGATGAATCTGGTCTCCGTTTGTACCGCCGCCGTAGGTACCCATATATCCTTTTGTCGCGTAAATCTTATATGCGTTGTGCGCGGGCTCGAGCTTCAGAGGTCCGTGGAGACTTCTTACGGTCGCACCATTATCAAGTGTTACCATTTCAATTCCGCTTGCGTGTCCGCCTGCGTGTCCGAGATTGTAAAACGCTTCAATCGGCGGTTGTTCATAACCTACAACCTTTACGGGACGATGACCTGTAATCATCATAATCGGGCCGAGAGAATGTGTGCAGTAGAATGTCGGGCTGAGGTGATTGCGCCAGTGATTCGTGTCGCCGCAGGTAAGCCAGAGCCAGCAATACTCGCAGTCGTGAACGTATTCACCTTCTGCATAGGTTACGTCTCCTATTGCGCCTGTCTGATACTGTCTCCACATCTCGAACGTGAGATCCATGTAGCAGTAATTTTCAGCATAAGCATATACAAGACCTGTTTTCTCAACAGTCTCAATAAGCTCTACAGCCTGTGCCATTGTCTCGCTGGGCAGTACCTCGCTAAGTACATGCTTGCCCGCATTCAGACAGCGAATAGCATAAATCGCATGCTCTGTCGCGTAGTTGGCGAGTATTACCGCATCCATATCGTATGCGATGAAATCATCGAAATTCGTGAAGCATTCGATGTGTACTCCCGCAGCATCTGCATTTTTCTTGGCCTGACGAAGCAGCGGCTCATATTTATCGCAAACCGCTACCAGTTCTGCATCGGGATGATGCAGCAGCAGCTGAATCATCGTGTCACCGCGATCTCCTCCGAAAACGCCGATTCTTAATTTTCTATCCATATTTTTACTCCTGACTTGCAACAGATGTTGCATTATTTTATAAATTATGCTATACTAATATCTAGTATTTCATTTATGTATGGTAACAGTATACCGTAAATTACAGTTCCAAATAATGTACTGTAGTCACAAAATTCAGAAGCTTTTTTTGGAACATTTTACCAAAAACTGAGGAAGGAGTGCGTATGAAGAATGATTCAGCCAAAGCAATCGCGGCATCTATAGGTGTAAGTAAAGCTACTGTCAGCCGCGCGCTGAACCATTGCGGCGGTGTGGATTCCGCAACACGAGAACGGATTCTGGCGGCGGCTACCGAAACGGAAGTGCCGGAGTGTGCGATTTACAGTATTTTGCCTGACACACCGGGCTTCTTCTGGCAGGAAATAAGACGCGGTTTGGTAGACTTCGAAGATGAGCATTATCCGATGAAGTGCAATGTCTATACCAGACTGCGTGACGATTTCTCTGTGCTTGCATATCTGCGTGAATCGGAACGCGCACAAGTTCTGATTATCGCCGCGTCGGTTACACCCGCTGTCAGAGAAGTATTAACGGCGCTTTTGCCGGGGCGCTTCGTTCTGCTTTTCTCAGAGGATGATGCAATCTTCACAAACGGTTTTTACCTGGGCAGCAACGCAGAGGCGGACGGACGTGCAATGGCAAAGTTTTATGCGAGTCGAATGCGTGATTATGTTCCGTATCTGCTGACATTCACGCCCGGAAGAAACAGAAATGTAGATTTGCGTGCCGACGGATTTGAAGGATATCTCTCCGAGGCAGGACTGCCTGTACCTAAGCGCATAGAGATTCCGCCCGAATTTTTAATACCGTCAAAGACATTTCCCGCACGTATGGCATATCTTCTGACACAGTTTGTGACAACATCCGATAACGGTAAACCGTGCACTCTTTACTCGACGTTCGGCGGAGGAAATCTTTCGCTCGCCGTAGATAAGGTACGTGATGTTGAAGGAAAAAAACTGTCATCACGATGCGTATTGCTGTGTCACGACGTGCCGCTTGTAAACGGAGCATTGCCCGACGGTGTATTTGCGGCATGCAACCAGAATACATACCTACAGGGCAAGCTTGCGATGGAAGCGGCGCACAACTATTTAAAATTCAGTCAGTACCCGCCGCAGAAACGGATATACGTACCGTCTGACATAATTGTCGGCGGATAAATCTCAGCTGATAAGTAAAATTAAGCTGAGCAGTGAAGAAATACATTAATATACGCTCAGGATTTACTATACGCTGCCATCTTTTCGATTTTTTCCTCTGCCGCAGACAGTGCTTTCGCGATAGAAGAGGATATAGCGGAGGTGTCCTTATTTTTCATTACATCAACATAAATTTGATATACATTCAAAAACGAAAACGCGTATTCAAAGTTCATTGTACGTGTGGAACGGATGATTTTAAGCATACGGATGGAGTCCTCATCACGCATTGCCTTATGTGACAATACCACGTCAAAATATGCTGCGGCGTCTGTAATACTGCTTTCGTAATTCATTGCTTCAAGAAGGTATGACGCCATATCTTTGTTCTGACAAATCGACGGGACTGCCATTATGCTTGACCAATAATCACTGAAGGTGTGCGCATAGTCATCGGTTTCATCGTATTTCGGTACAGGCAAAAGCCCAATGTCGGTGTCCAAATCACGGAAAATCAACAGCTGCTCAATACCGCCTACATAGAATAAGGAGTTTCCTCTTCTGAAGTTTTTGCGTATAATATCCGTGTAAGGGTCCGCGACCTTTGTGGTATAATCGTTGGCATGCAGACATCCGCCTCCGTTCATTACGGAGGATACTTTTTCAGCTGCACTGTAAAACCGCTCGTCAAAGGTATACCTCGGAATGCCGTTTTCGTCATGATCTATAATCTGCACACCGCATCCCGTCATATGAACGAGAAAATTGAAGTATGCGCTGCACGCACCGTAGCGATCGTTTTCATCCATGATACCGTTGCCGTCCACATCGCTCGTCACATCCTGCAGGATTTCAGAAAATCTGTCGATTGTCCACTCATTATTATCAACCATTTCATACGGATTAACAGCGAATTGTTCCGCAAGCTCCTTGTTGAATATCACCGCAAAGGTGTGGGAATCCGTCCATGTGTTCATAGCACCGATTGCTATATAAGTTTTCCCCGCTATTGATAATTCCTCTGCAACCTGACTGTCCCACCAAGGATTGTCAAAATCAATGTAAGGAAGCTCGCCCAGATTCGTAAAATATTCGCCTTTTACTGCGACTTTTGCCATATTTCCGAAGTCGCCGCAAATCACTTCCCAGTTATCCTCTCCTGCCTTATATGTTTTCCGAAATGTACTTGGTACGTCGTTTGCGATTGTGCTGGTAATTTTTACATCATAATCTTCTTCAATAGCGAATGTGCGGCGGCAGACCGCATCGTTCATGACTTCACCGTTTTCCTCAAACGAAGCAACCTCCGAATAGTATCGTACTACTCCGTCTGCCGTGTGATCGCGTGTGAGAAATCGCATTTCCTGCCCGTCAAAGTGCATCTCGGGCAGATTAAGCGGTATGCCCTCCGTCTCGGTCTCCTCCGCATTCTCGATTGTTTCCGATGTATCGGCGTTGGTCTCCGCTGTGAGTGCGTCCGAGACAGATTCGGCATTGCTGCTGCTGCAAGAAACCGAAGAAGTGAGCAGTGCTGCAGTGCATAGAAGCGAGATTATGCTTTGATGTATATGTTTCATGGCTTATCTCCTTTATAAAAAACTTAAATTTAATTTACGTTATTAGAAAAGAGTAACTTTTGTATTCATTTTCTTTAAAAAGATATACCAATAAAAAATAGCGCGTAGTTTGATTTGAGAGGATTTAATCCTACAATCAACCTATGCGCTTATGCTTATACGTTTAATCGGATACAGCATTAAACTATGTTTCTCCGATGCATAGGGCATAGGATGAAACATAAATAATACCATATCAATCACCACCGTTCATTAAATATCCGCCGATATAACGTTATAAGAGATTCATAATAAAAGTCTCTTATCCGTTCATTTTTCAGTATAAATTAACGTCACAGCATTGTCAATACTGCTTTTCAATAAAATACAAAATCGGCTTAATGCATGACCTGACGACGTGATTTTTGTGCAAATTATCCATTCAAGCAGTATCAAATCAATCTAAAATGAGAGAATTTTATATCATAAACCTGTATTTTCTCTTGACAGCGCCGCGTATTCCATGCTACAATAACCAAAATACATTGTGCATAACAGGAGGCAGTTATGACGCTGACATTTCAGAAAAAACAGTTTGACGCAGCATGGCTGGGAAGTGCAAACGTGCTTCCCACGATTCAGCCTTGGTATCGCGGCAAGGATGAGCCTAAGGTAACGGTTGCGGACGGATTTAGGAAAGAAGAAGGCGAATGGGTCTACCGCGGCAATATTCACACAATTCTTCCCTACACTGCGCTTGATGAGTATGACAGAAACATCGAAAAGCGCGACATGGATGTGGCGATTCTCGAGAACGAATACCTGCGAGCGACATTCATGCTTGATTTAGGCGGAAGACTCTGGTCGCTATACTCAAAGACAGAAAATCGCGAACTCTTATACGAAAACCCGGTGTTCCAACCCGCAAATCTCGCACTTCGCAATGCGTGGTTTTCAGGCGGTGTTGAGTGGAATATCGGTATTATAGGACATCATCCGTATACCTGCAGTCCTATGTTTGCCGCTGAGAGTAAAAACGATAAAGGCGAGCCTGTGCTTGTAATGTACGAATACGAGAGGAAACGCGGTGTAGCGTACAGTGTCAAGGCTACACTTGCGCGTGACGTACTGCTCATTCATGTAGATATTCAAAACCGCAAGGATACACCGACATGGATGTACTGGTGGAGCAACATCGCCGTTGACGAAACCGAAGGCAGCCGTGTTCTCGTCCCCGCAAGACAGTCTTACACCTTCAATCGAGGGGATGACGGTGTGACAGTTGTCGGTGCCGAGGATACTCCGTTTATCGACGGATGGGATTCGAGTTATCCTGCAACTCACAAACGTGCGCGCGATTTCTTCTACAGAATCGATCCCGCACAGCCGAAATGGGAAGCTAACGTGGACAAAAACGGCCGCGGCATGGTACAGTTCTCCACACCGGAGCTGGTCGGAAGAAAGCTCTTCGTCTGGGGTGCGGCAAGTCAAGGCGGTAAAAACTGGAACCGCTGGCTGTCACACGGCAATACTCGATATACGGAAATCCAGGCTGGTCTTCTCAGAAGCCAGATGGAACAGTGTCAGATGCCTGCACATAGTGAGTACCAATGGACGGAGGGTTACACTGCATGCTCCGGTGATCCCGCAATCCTGCACGGTACGGATTACGACGCGGCAGACCGTCTCATTGAGGATTCGCTCAAAGAAAAATATCCGCTTCTGAACGACGGATACTTCAACTTAGTCGGCGAGGCGAAGCTCCGCCATTTCGGCTCAGGTTGGGGTGCGCTTGAGGAAGAACTTCGCGGTGAACGGCTGAGCGACGACCCGACCGTTGTATTTCCCGCGACCTCTGTGCGTGACGAGAGTGATATAGCCATGCTGCTTGCCACAGGTCATCTTCCCGCACACGACCCTGCGGATACCGACATTTCATACGTATCAGGTGAAAAGTACATTCATCTTCTCGAGGAAAGCGGTGACCGTGACTGGTACACGATGCTTCTGTTGGGCTGCGCGTATTACGAGGCAGAGCGTTATGACGAGGCAAAAGCAGCTTTCCATGCCTCAGTAGACGCTAAGGAAAACTTTATTGCCTGCAGCTGTCTCGCATGGATGTGCATTGCGGATGATAAAAAAGAGGAAGGCAGAGAATGGATGCACCGCTCGGAAAAGCTCGGCAGAGGATATCCGCGCAGTCTCATTAATGTGGTTAAATTCTTCAAGCGGTACGGTACAAACGAAGAGGTCTGTGCAATCATTGAAAATGCCGCGGACGAAGCCCGCGCTCAAGGCAGAATCCGCATGTATTATGCCGACAGCCTGACACAGCTTGGCAGATTGGACGAAGCACGTGAAATTGTAACCGAAAATCTGATTGTACCCGATATGCAGGAAGGTGAGAATACTACGTTCAAGCTTTGGTGCGATCTATACGCTCGAATTATAGCACGCGATGAGAACCGCCCGCTCGATGAAATCAAAACAAAGGAAGTACTTGAAAAGTACCCGATTCCTGCCGGAATTGATTTCCGCATGGGTGACTACGACGTGCATTAAACATAACACATTTTTCTTACTTTGAAATACCGCAAAAGCCTATCGATGATTTTTCTTCGATAGGCTTTTTTCTGCTGTTACGGTGCTCATTTTCCGTTATACTTTGAATTAATTATCGTAAACGTTACCGCATACAAAGTTTATGTTATATGGAATCTTTCAAACATGTGAAAAAACAATTATTTCATAACAATCTCATTTAATATTCTATTTTTTCACGTTTTATAGTTGACATTTTCACGTTAAATATGTTAAAATGTATTCATAAGGTTATTATCATTTTCTTCATTTCACATTTTATATTATCTAAGGAGCATGAGCAAAGTGTATAATGAAAGACGAGAACAAATCCGCGCCCTCCTTCAGACAAAACCGTTTATTTCAATAAAGGAACTCGAAGAACTTTTTCCCGATGTTTCGGGAATGACTCTCAGACGCGACATAGAATATTTTGAAAGAGAACACGAAGCTATAAAGGTACGCGGCGGTGCGAGAAGCATGCGCTTTATTACAACTCAAACCGATGGCACCATTGCTTCACGTAAACAGGAAAATATACATTCCAAAGACTCGATTGCACAAAGAGCTGCTGCTTTACTTGAAACCGGACGCTCGATATTCTTGGATTCAGGCTCTACTCTTCAGCACATTACTCAATATGTGCCGAATGAAAGATTTACATTTACTACAACCGACCCCACACTTGCGCTTGAGTTATGCAAAATCGGTCTTCCGCTTGTAAATCTTGTCGGAGGAAGGCTCGACCATGACAATCAAACGATCACGGGATTGCAGGCTACTCATTTTCTCACCGACATTAACATTGACATTGCTTTTCTGTCTCCCTCTGGACTATCCGCAAGGAGCGGCTTCACAGTCGGTAATTACAGCGAATGCGAACTCAAACGCATAGTAGTCGAAAAAGCTCGCCTTGTGGTTATGCTGATGGATTCATCAAAAATAGATAAGTCTTTGCCGTACACTTTCGCAAGCTTTTCAGACATCGATTTATTAATAACAAACGCTCCGCTTCCAATCGAATTGACACAAGTCGCAGCGGAACAAAAGGTAACCGTTATAAACGTGAACGACGTTCAATAATGTAGGGTACTGCCGCAAAGCTCGGCGGTTTCGAATATAAACCATATTTTCAAATATTATACGAAAGGAATTATATATAACATGGCAAACGTTATCAACATGCCGCGCCAAGGTCAAAGCGTTGAATCCTGTATTATTACAACCTGGCATAAGAAAAAAGGCGACCGTGTCGAAGTCGGTGACATTCTTTTCTCTTATGAAACGGATAAAAGTGCTTTTGATGAACCATCTCAGGTTGCGGGAACAGTTCTTGCTGTTTTAGCCGAAGAAGGTGACATCGTTCCCTGTCTTGAAGCTGTATGCATTATCGGAGAAGAAGGAGAAGATATTTCGTCTCTTCTCAAAAACGATGACAAATCGGCAGCATCCGCAGCTGAAGCAAAAGACTCCGAAAATACCGCAGAAGCAAAAGAAGCTGAAAGCACCGCTAAGGAGCTCAGCGGCGAGAGAATATTTATTTCTCCAAGAGCTCGTCATCTCGCTCTTAAAACCGGTGTCGACATGACAAAGGTTATCCCGACAGGACCTCATGGAAGAATAATCGAAAGAGACATCAACAAAGCTCTCGATGCAGGATATGTTTCCACAACATCCGCTGTTGAGGATTACCTCGCAGGTAAGGTTACGGTTGATGCATCTGCCGAGGAAAGTGCGGTAGTCGCAGTCCAGAAGGAAACCGCTGTTTCTTCCGACGTTAAGGTAATAGAAGAAACCATTATCGATGACTTCAGAGCATATGACGAAGAGCCTCTTTCGAACGTTCGCAAGGTAATAGCACGCACTATGCATGCTTCTCTCTCCGAAATGGCTCAGCTTACTCTTAATTCTTCGTTTGACGCGACAAACCTTCTCGCATATCGCGCTAAGCTCAAGGAAAAAGGCGAAAACTTCGGCTTATCGAAGATAACAATCAATGATATGGTTCTCTTTGCGGTAGCGAAGATTTTACCGAAATATCCCGAAATCAACGCAAATCTTGTAGGCGAAACATTCCGTAAGTACAAGCACGCTAACGTCGGTATGGCTGTTGATACAGAACGCGGACTCTTGGTTCCCGTTATTTTCGGCGCTGAAAAGCTTTCTCTTGCGGCAATATCAGCTCAGACAAAAGTTCTTGCAGGCAAAGCTCGTGAAGGCAAATGCACTCCCGATGAAATGTCAGGCGGCAGCTTCACAGTCTCCAACCTCGGTTCAATGGGTATAGAATCCTTCACTCCTGTTATTAATCCTCCGCAGACCGCAATTCTCGGTGTTTGCTGCACTACAAACAGACTTAAAGCTGACGGAAAAGTATATCCCGCAATGGGACTTTCACTTACATTCGACCATAGAGCAGTAGACGGCGCTCCCGCTGCGAAATTCCTCAAAGAATTATGCGACACGCTTGAAAACTTTGATCTTATTCTTGCAAAGTGAGGATAAACAATGGCTGAAAATAAATTTGATATAATTATTATAGGCGGCGGTCCCGGTGGTTATAACGCAGCCGAAAGAGCGGCTCACGGCGGACTTAAAACCGCGCTTTTCGAAGAACGTGCTCTCGGCGGTGTTTGCCTTAATGAAGGCTGCATACCGACAAAAACACTTCTCTATTCCGCAAAAATACTGGATTATGCCAATCACGGCGAAAAATACGGAGTTACAGTAGACAACGCAAAGCTTGATCACGCTAAGGTTGTTGAAAGAAAAGGCAAGGTCGTAAAAACTCTCGTTTCCGGCGTTGCGGCTAAAATGAAAGGTGCGGGTGTTACCGTGATTAACGGTACCGCACATATCAAAGAAAAAACTCCCGTCGGATTTATCGTTGAGTGTGACGGAAATCTTTACGAATCCACATACCTTCTCATCTGCACAGGTTCAGAGGCGTTTATTCCGCCGGTTAACGGACTCCGTGAAGCATATGAGGCAGGCTTTGCCGTAACAAACCGTGAAATACTCGACATAACCACACTTCCGAAGAAAATCACGGTAATCGGCGGCGGCGTTATCGGTCTTGAAATGGCATCATACTTCAATTCCGTCGGATGCGAGGTTTATGTTGTAGAGATGATGGATAAAATCGCAGGCCCTACCGATAAAGAAATATCATCGTTACTCGAGAAAAATTACACAAAGAAAGGTGTTAAGTTTATACTCAACGCCAAGGTAACAACTGTAGACAAGAGCGGATATGTCGAATACGAAAAAGACGGTAAGGTTGAACGCATCGACTGTGACATCGCTCTGGTATCTACCGGCAGACGTGCACGTACCAAAGGAATCGGACTCGAAGAGGTAGGAGTACAGCTCAACAGAAACGCAATTGTTACCGATGAAAGATGCCGTACCTCTGTACCCGGCATATGGGCAGCGGGAGATGTAAACGGCAAGATAATGCTTGCTCACACTGCTTACCGTGAAGGTGAGGTAGCGATTAACAATATTCTCGGCAAACCCGACAAGGTTGATTACCGCGCTATTCCTTCTGTTATTTACACTAATCCCGAGGTAGGTACTGTAGGTGAAACAATCGACAGTGCAAAGAAAGCAGGATTGGACGCTGAAGAAATCACACTTTCGCTCAGATACAGCGGACGCTACATTGCCGAAAACGAAGGCGGCGACGGTATCGTTAAGATTGTCTACGGACGTGAGCATCATGAAATTCTCGGTGTTCATATGATCGGTTCTTATGCATCCGAAATAATCTACGGTGCAGCGGCTATGGTTGCCAAAGAACAAAGAGTAAGCGATGTTCAGAAAATCGTATTCCCTCATCCCACAGTTTGTGAAGTAATTCGTGAAGCAATGTTCACTATATGATAAATAAATTCGTTATAAAATAAAGGAGAAAATAGTCATGCCGAAAAGTCAATATGTAGATCCCGGTAAAGTTTTCCAGCCCGGATACATTGAATTCGATCCCATTCCTCTTTGCAGATACAATAAAAGTCTTGAAGAAGAGAAAAAGATTTACTCGAAAAATGATTTTCTTCGTATCTATCATGATATGAGAACCATCCGTGAATTCGAAACAATGCTTAACGAAATTAAGGTTAAGTCCGAATACAACGGTGTTAAATACAATAACCCCGGTCCCGCTCACCTTTCAATTGGTCAGGAAGCCTCCGCTGTAGGTCAGGCATACTGCCTTGATATCAATGACTTTACATTCGGTTCTCACAGAAGCCACGGTGAAATTCTCGCAAAAGGTCTTTCTTCCATCAATAAGCTTGACGAAAACGAGCTTTACGACATTATGAAGGAATTCCTCGGCGGAAATATTCTTAAGGTTGTTGAAGGAAAACAGAAGAAGCAGGGCGACATTCGTGAACTCGCAAAGGATTTCCTTCTTTATGGTGCTTTAGCTGAAATATTCGCACGTACAACCGGCTTCAACAAAGGTTTAGGCGGTTCAATGCACGCCTTCTTCATTCCGTTCGGTATCTTCCCGAACAATGCTATCGTAGGCGGAGCTGCTCCTATCGCACTCGGTGCAGCGCTTTATAAGAGAGCTAACCACAAAAAAGGCATCGTAGTTGCCAACTCAGGTGACGGTGCTCTCGGACGCGGTCCTGTTCTTGAGTCTCTCAACTTCTCGTCCATGGATCAGATAACCAAGCTGTGGGGCATGGATGGTAAATACTCTAATGACGGTATGCCTATCCTGTTCAACGTATTCAACAACTTCTACGGCATGGGCGGTCAGACAATGGGTGAAACAATGGGCTTCACAAATCCCGCAAGACTTGCAGCAGGCTTCAATCCCTCCGAAATGCATGCTGAAAAAGTTAACGGATATGATCCTCTTGCAGTTATTGACGCTACCACAAGAAAGAAAGAGATTCTCCTCTCAGGCAAAGGCCCAGCACTTCTTGAAGTTGCAACATATCGTGTTTCCGGTCACTCACCGTCCGACTCCTCCACATACAGAACTCAGGAAGAAATCGACGCTTGGAAAGCAGCTGACCCGATTCCCGCATACCGTAAGAAAATGGTTGAAGGCGGCGTAGCTTCTGATGAAGAATTTGCAGCTATAGATGAAGAAATAATCGAACGCACAACAAAGATTATTAAGCTCGCTATCGACGACAGCATTTCTCCCAGAATGGACCTCTCAAAAGAGCCTGAAATGATTTCGTCAATCATGTATTCTAACAATCACGTTAAATCTATGGATACCACACGTGAGCCTGAAGTTCTTATTCCCAAGGAAGAAGATCCGAGAGTTAAGCAGATTGCCGGCAAATCTCGTTACGCATTTGACGAAAAGGGCGAAATGATTCCTAAGATGAAGCTCTTCAACATCCGTGACGGTCTGTTCGAAGCTATCATCGATAAATTCTATGAAGATCCCACAACAATCGCCTACGGTGAAGATAACCGTGACTGGGGCGGCGCATTCGCTGTTTACAGAGGACTTACCGAAGCTCTTCCCTACCACCGTTTCTTCAACGCTCCTATTTCCGAGTCAGCAATCGTCGGCTCCGCAGTTGGTTATGCTGTTGCAGGCGGACGTGCTATAGTTGAGCTTATGTATGCCGACTTTATCGGCTGCGCAGGCGATGAAATATTCAACCAGCTTTCAAAGTGGCAGGCTATGTCTGCGGGAATACTCAAGATGCCCGTTGTTCTCCGTGTATCTGTAGGCTCCAAATACGGTGCACAGCATTCACAGGACTGGACCGCGCTTTGCTCTCATATTCCCGGACTTAAGGTTTGCTTCCCCGCTACACCGTATGACGCAAAGGGTCTCATGAACCAAGCTCTTAACGGAACTGACCCCGTTGTATTCTTCGAATCACAGAGAATTTACGATAAGGGTGAAGAATTCCACGAAGGCGGCGTACCGACCGAGTATTATGAAGTTGATTTCGGTGATCCCGATGTTAAGAGAGTCGGTAAGGATGTAACAATTCTTACAATCGGCGCCGTTCTCTATCGTGCACTTGAAGCTGCAAAGAAGCTTGAATCCGAATACGGTATTTCCGCTGAGGTTATCGATGCTCGTTCTATGGTTCCTTTCAACTATGAAAAGGTTATAGAATCCGTTAAGAAGACAGGCAAGATTATCATCGTCGGTGATGCTGTAGACCGTGGCTCCATCATGCGTGATATGGCTTCCAATATCACTGAAATGTGCTTCGATTATCTCGATGCACCGCCGGCAGTATTCGGCTCACGCAACTGGATAACACCTGCATTCGAGCTTGAGAAGTATTACTTCCCGCAGGCTGACGGAATTATAGACGTTATTTCCGAGAAGCTTATGCCCATTCCGGGACATGTAACAAAATATAACGAAACAGAACTCGAACATATCAACAGAGCTAAAAAAGGTGTATAAGTTACATTTTGTACAGTAGAATCAAGAGTGACACAACACACCACTCACCTACACAGTTGATGTACACAGACTGAGAATTTTTAAAAAGGCTGCGGCAAATGCCGCAGCCTTTTTTTTATTATGTTACGCCGAAATTACGAAATCGCACCAATCAAAATTATGATAACTTTTTGATATAATCGGAAATAAGCTCAGCCGCGCCGTCAATTCCGATTTTTGCGGTAGAAATAACGAGGTCATATTTATCTGCTTTACCCCATTTTTCTCCTGTATAGTAGCTGTAATAATTTGAACGGCGTTTATCCGTCTTTATTACAATATCCTTTGCCTGAGAATTTGTCAGCTCATGACGAGTCATAATTCTCTCTACACGAGTATCGAAATCTGAGGTAATAAATACCTTTACCACGTTATCCTTCTCGGCAAGCACATAGTCCGCACATCTTCCTACAATTATAGCTCCTTCACCCGAATTTGCTATATCTTTAATGATTTGGGACTGTACAACAAAAAGCTTATCGTTTATCGGGAGGTTGACATTTCCCATTCCTGTATTATAAATAGATGATCCGAGTGCCAAAGTGTAAAGCAAACTGCTGGCTGCTTTTTCGTCCACAGTACTGAGTGTCTCTGTTGACATTCCGCTTTTTTGTGCGGCAAGTGTTATCAGATCCTTATCATAAAATTTATATCCGAGTATTTCGGATAATTTCTTTCCGCATTCACGTCCGCCGCTTCCGTACTCTCTCGCAATTGTTACTATGTAGTTTTTCATATAATTATCCTCCTTCAATTATTATTTTCAATTTCACTTATTAAGTTTACTCTTCTCTGATGTTTGCCGCCTTCAAATTCGGTTTCGAGGAATACTTTAGCTATTTCATATGCCAATCCTTCACCGATGACGCGCGCACCCATACAAAGTGTATTTGCATCATTATGAAGCCTTGTATATTTTGCGCTGTATGTGTCTGAACAGCATGCAGCACGTATACCTTTGATTTTATTTGCGGCAATGCTCATTCCGATTCCCGTACCGCATATTAAGATACATAAATCAGCATTCCCGTCCAGCAAATACTTACATGCTTTTTCGGCGAATATCGGATAATCACAGCTGTCTTTTGTGTAAGTACCGACATCGTAAATTTCGTAATTATCCGCTGTCAATTGACTTTTGATAATGTTCTTCAAATCAAATCCCGCATGATCGGACGCAATAACAATTTTTTTCATTTTACACCTATATTTATTTATTTAAGCTTGCAAGACGTTCTTCACGTTCTCGTTCGGCTTGAGACTTTTTTAAATAAACGGGTACAAGATTGATATCGTTAAACTCATCTTTATTTCCGTTTGTATATCTTTCATATGCAGCCAAAGCCGCTCCGTATGCGGCATTAGAATCGACTACATCGGCATCTACTCCGATATTCTTCAGCTTTTCGAAATTCATATCAGCTGCGTCACCTGTCAGAATAAGCCGCTGATCTATTACCTTATCTCTAATCAAAGTATGATAATCATCAAATTCAAGCTGCTGCTCATTTGCAAGTTTTGTTAAATCACCGTTTGCAAGATAAATTGAGGTATAAAATGTTCCTCTTCGTGCATCAATCATAGGAGTGACAATACCATGACATTTTTTGAGGCTATATGCAAGAGCATCGAGCGATGAAACACCGACACAAGGCTTGGAATCTGCAAAGGCTAATCCTTTTATAACACTTACACCAATTCTGACTCCCGTAAAAGAACCGGGGCCTACTGCGGCAGCATATAAATCTATATCATCAAGTGCGATACCGCTTAACTTAAGGGCAGAATCAATCATTTTCATAAGTGCGGTTGTATGGCTCGGAGCTTCATACATATAACTTACAATAGGCTTAGCTTTATTATTTTCTGCCTCAGCAATAGAAACATACGCGGTTTTAGTCGAGGTTTCAACTGCAAGTATTTTCATATTCACTCCCCCTTCATATCAAATTCGCAAAACTTACTGTTATCTATTTCTTCCCCGTCGATATTTATGCATCTGGTGTTATCGTCTATTTTCTCAATTTTGACTTTCAACGTGTTTTCAGGTAAAAAACTGCCGAGCTTTTCGCTCCATTCCGCTATACAGCTTCCGTTCTCAATATATTCGTCAAAACCGAATCCGTCGAGCTCATCTAAGCTGTTAATACGGTACAAGTCAAAATGAAATAGCGGCATTTTTCCGTTTCTGTATTCGTTTACCAAAGTAAACGTCGGACTTTTAACGCGGCTGCCCGGTGATAAGACAGATGCGAGCCCCCTTACAAATACCGTTTTTCCCGCACCGAGGTCACCGTACAGTGCAATGAAAAACTTTTTATTTATAAGCATTTCACCGAGTATCCGCCCGATTTTCTCGGTTTGCTCGGTTGAATCAGAATATAATTTCAGCATTGTAATGCAATCAGAATAATCCGACTATCCTTCCGTTATCATCTATATCTATAGAGTTTGCCGCAGGAATTTTAGGCAATCCCGGCATCGTGAGAATACTTCCGGTATATGCGACTATAAATCCCGCTCCGGCAGATAATTTAACATCACGAACGGTTATATCGAAATCATGAGGGCGTCCTAATTTTGTTTGATCATCTGACAATGAATACTGGGTCTTAGCCATACATATCGGATATGTATTATATTTCTCATCAAGCTGTACAATCTCGGCAATAGCTTTCTTTGCGGCGGTTTCGAACACTACACCGTTTGCTCCGTAAATCTTTTGCGCAATTGTAGTAATCTTATCATAAATGTTCATTTCGTCGGGATACAGAAGCTTAAATTCGGACTTTTTATCGCAGGCTGCTACAACCTTCTGTGCAAGATCGATTCCGCCCTCACTGCCTTTAGCGAAAACTTCAGACAATGTAAATTCAGCTCCGTTTTTAATACAAATCTCACGGAGAGTATCAAGCTCAGCGTCTGTATCTGTATCAAAACGGTTTATTGCAACGATAACCGGTATGCCGTAAATCTGAAGGTTTTCTATATGCTTTTCGAGGTTAACACTTCCCTTTATTAAAGCATCTATATTTTCGGTTTTAAGCTCCGTCTTGGGTACTCCGCCGTTGTATTTAAGAGCTCTTACAGTTGCGACTAAAACGACAGCAGACGGTTTAATACCCGCGAATCTGCATTTGATATCAAAAAACTTTTCCGCTCCGAGATCGGCACCGAAGCCTGCTTCGGTAACAGTATAATCCGCGAGCTTTAAAGCTAACTTTGTAGCACGTACAGAATTACATCCGTGTGCTATGTTTGCAAACGGACCGCCGTGAATAAGCGCGGGAGTATTTTCAGTTGTTTGAACGAGATTGGGATTAACAGCATCTTTTAAGAGAACTGTCATTGCTCCGTCAGCGTGTATGTCGCGTGCGAATACGGGAGAGCCGTTTTTAGTATATGCAACGAGAATATTTCCGAGTCTTTTCTTTAAGTCGGCTAAATCCTCTGCAAGACATAAAATTGCCATAACCTCAGATGCTACTGTAATCATAAAGTGATCTTCACGCGGTATACCGTCAGATTTTCCGCCCAAACCGATAACGATATTTCTCAATGCTCTGTCGTTTGTATCGGTAACACGGGTGAATAAAATTCTTCTGGGATCTATATCCAGAGTGTTGCCCTGTTGAATGTGGTTATCTATCATGGCGCAGAGAAGATTATTTGCCGCGGTAATTGCGTGGAAGTCTCCCGTAAAGTGAAGATTAATATCCTCCATAGGTAAAACCTGTGAGTAACCTCCGCCTGCAGCGCCGCCCTTTAATCCGAAAACGGGACCGAGAGAAGGCTCACGAAGCGCTATTACAGCTTTTTTTCCTATTTTCGACAATGCCATGCCAAGACCGATAGTGGTTGTTGTCTTACCTTCACCCGCAGGTGTCGGGTTAATGGCAGTTACTAAAATAAGCTTTCCGTCAGGATTGTTTTTAACTCTATCAAAGCATTCAGGAGTAATTTTTGCTTTGTACTTACCGTACATTTCGAGTTCATCTTCGTTAACATTGAGTTTTTTCGCAATTTCACCGATAGGTTTGAGTTTAGTGGTCTGCGCAATTTCAATATCAGTAAGCATATTTCTTCTCCCCTGTATTTATTCAATTTAATTATAACATACACATATTTTCAATTCAATTGAATTTTGTGAATAAGCGTATGCTGACTAAAAAAAGCAAGTCATAAAAGCTTGCTTTTCACACCCGCCCTGAGGGATTTGAACCCTCGACCAACGGAATCGGAATCCGGTACTCTATCCGGGCTGAGCTAAGGGCGGTTTTCTTTTATCATTATAGCATATTTTCGCGCCAAAGTAAAGTGCTGACATGCATTTAAAGATATTTTTACAAAAAAAACAGTACCAATGAATTTCATTGATACTGTCTGTTATTTGTTTAAATCAAATTATTCTTCTTCGGAGAACTCTGTAGGATTGATGGCTGTTACATTATATGTGTAGCAAATAGCCTGTCCTTCTGTGATGGCGGTATTGCCGGCTCTGCCTGTTTCGGGTTCTACACCGTCAACTGTGTAATACCATCTGTAGATGTTTTCATCATCGTTGGTGTTTGCGTATGTTGTTCCGTCAAATGTGAATGATTCTACACCGAGACCGTTTTCATCAACTTCACAGGGAATTTCAACTGTTTGGCAAGCTTCACGTACAGCCTGAAGAATTGTCGGCGGATTTTCCGTTGTTCCTTCTACTGTGTATGCGTAGTTGTCAAGCATAACCTCATCATTACAAATGATGGTAACTGTGCAATTTACGCTGACTTTTTCTGCACTGCTGCAAGCGGCTAATGTTAAAACAAGCATAACTAATGCGATTGCAAGAGCCGCAACTCTGATCTTTTTCATTTTAAACCTCCAAAATGTTTTAATTAAGACCATAATTATTATACTATAGCAAATTACATATGTCAATAGTTAAAAGCATTTATTTTTGACTAATTTAACAAATTTCGCCAACCAACTCACAGGATATTTTACTTTTATCAAAGTTTTATCAACTGCGTTCTCGTATATAACGAGATTTCTGTGAGTAAAATCACATATTTCACATATGCTTTTCATAGCATCCTTTATATAATCAAAACCGTTTGTTCAGCCTTATACGTGCCGAAAAACGGTTTTGACTATCGTATCGGATACTCTTTTTTAGTTTCGTCTATTCGAACCAATCATCCCAGAAGTAGAAATCATCCGTGTATTGGTCATCGGAAGTGGTTTCATCACTGAAATCCACTTCATTCGGAATCGTTTCTTCTTGTCCGGTATCATTGTATTCATCTGTTTCAGCAGTCGTTTCGGTTGATGTTGATGAGTCGCCTGAATATCCACTGTCCTCCGCGGGCGGATTACCTCCCCATGGCCTGTAATCGCAATGTTTATAGCAATACGCATTATACGGAGTGCTTGCATACGATGAACCGCAATACTCTCCTTCAGACAGCATGTTTACAAAGAACGGAACTCCCCACCATCCTCCCGGTTTAACGGAAGACGGCATCTCACGATATACATATTGAGCATCCTCAACATATATTTCAATCGGGAAACTTCTGTCCTCAACTCTGATTAATGCAACATCGGAGCAATTTGCGGGGTTACAGTTAGCACTTGCAATAAGTCCCGTTGAATTATCGCGCTTAACGATAACATGAGTATCACAATATTCCGTAGGTGCGGTTTCACGTGTGAAATATCCTGTCTCTCTGCGCCATCCTCTCGGATCGAGATCACATGCGTCTGTACAAAGCTTGCCGGAGTCCTTACAGTATGTTACCTCAATAACACCGGGAGCAACCTCAAATGTTTTAAGAGGTGTTCCGCCGTTATTAGCCTCATCGATATACTTCTGATGGAGCTTTGTCATTATTGTGTCCCAAACAGTAAGTGACGGGTTTTCACCGAATGCGCTTAGTGACTGGTTCATATCATAACCGGTCCATACTCCGCATACATAATACGGTGTGTAGCCGACAAAATATCTGTCGAAGTCGGAGCTTGTTGTACCTGTTTTACCTGCAACATCAACGTAATTTCTGAGTGTACAGCTTGTACCTGTACCTTCGTTCATTACCTTCTGCAGCATAATAGTCATTATAGACGCGGTTTCGTCTTTAATTACTATATTTGTCTCAGCCTGGGAGTTATCGATAACAACATTGCCCTCAGAATCTTCAACTCTTATGAAGAGCTTCGGAGAATTGTATATACCGTTGTTGTCGAATATTTCATATGCCGCTGTCATTTCCAGCAGTGTTACGCCATAGTTAGGCTGTCCGAGTGCCAATGCCGCAAGACCTTTGTCGGTAATGACTTCTCCGTTTGATTTTTCTGCGGACTCAATCAAGCTGTCGAAGCCAAGCTTGTTTTTCATAAAGTCAAATGACTTGTCTATTGTCAGCATCTGCAGAACCTTCATCGCTACTGTATTCACGGAACGTGTGACAGCACTGTTTATAGTGGTCAGTCCGCGATATACAACAGGTAAGTTTTGCGGATACGGATCATATCCGTACACTGTTGACGATGAGTCCGTTCCTTCGTAAATAACATATTTATTAAACATTACGGGAGTATCATCCACTACGCTTCCGTATGTTATTATGCCTGCATCAAGAGCGGGACCATATACTGACAGCGGTTTTATAGAAGATCCCGGCGGTCTTGTCGCAACCGTAGCACGGTCTGTACCGCGGTTAATTGTTTTCTGACCTCTTCCGCCGACTACTCCGAGAACATCATTTGTAGCGGGATCTGTTACAACGCACGCCGACTGCGGCTGAAGTCCTACGCCTGTTGACGGGAAATACGCTGTATCATTAGTATATATTTCCTCAAGCAGTTTTTGAACCTCGGGATCCATAGGAGTATATATCTTATATCCGCTGTTATAAGCCATGTTTATGGCAACGGTATATTCGATATTGAATTTTTCCATCAGTGCATAAGTAAGATCGGTTATTACTGCCTCTGTGTACCAGCTGTAGAGAGTCATTCCGTCTCCGAGGGATTCCTCTTCTTCGTCATGTTCGGCAAGCACAAGAGTTGCATTCTGAGCTTCTCTGCATTCCGCTTCGGTAATATAACCGTTCTTATACATTTCCTCAAGAACAACCCAGCGTCTTGAGGCGTTTCCTTCTCTCTTTACCTCCTCACCCTTTGAGTTCGTTACATAATAATCGTCTTCATGGGATTCGGGATTATACTGCGAAGGATTCTTTACAATAGATGCTATAGCAGCACATTCAACAAGTGAAAGCTCGGATACATCCTTGCCGAAATAATAGTTTGCCGCCTGCTGAACACCGGTTTGTCCCTTTCCGAGGTAAATGATATTCATATAGGCTTCAAGAATTTCTTCCTTACTCTTTTTCGTTTCGAGGTTCAGCGCACGAAAAATCTCTTCAACCTTACGCTGAATTGTAACCTCATCCTCGCCTGTTATGTTTTTAATCAGCTGCTGGGTTATTGTCGAACCGCCGCCGCTTCCGCCGAAAATAAATTTTCTTACTGCGTTGGCCGTCGTAATCCAGTCGACACCGTTATGCTTGAAAAATCTCTTATCCTCAATAGAAACAAAAGCATTAATCAAATTCTCGGGCAGCTGTTTGTAGGAAACCGCGATTTTATTGTCCGCAGATGACAGGCGTTGGTCTTCCAACTCAACCGCCGTTCCGTTTCTGTTTTGTCTGTCCTCGGATGTCTCATACTCTACATAATATATTCGTGTAGCGGAATCCTGGTTCACGGTAACTATAGTAGAGGCGTCGAATTCAAGGTCCAAATAATTGTTGATATATATAGCAAATACCGTTCCGACAATAACACCGGTTATAAGTCCTATCAAAAGCACTGTCAAAAGGATATTCATAAAATAAGAGAATATCTTAAACAGCACCTTGCCGACAATGCCGAGCACTCGCAATACTTCCCGTCCCCAATTTATTTTTGTCGTACCATTCGGGTTCAAATATCTTGCTCCTTTCCGTTTAATTATCAAATAAGCGTTTGAGTTATTATAAAACTATATTTTGAATTCGATATTAACACTTTTGTATTTTAATCTGATTGTTTATTAATATTTGTAAAAATTCATTATCTTATTACTACGTTATCATCTCTGAGCATATCCTTCAATTCATTTATTACAAATTCATTCGCATCAATCATAACATAATCCTTCATATACTCGTTCCTATCCGCAATATAGAATACAGCCGGCACATTTCCCGTGAATATTTCGCAGAATGCACGTGCTCTGCTGTACTCATTCGATTCTTCGGTGTTGATTCTGAGGTAAACCTTCTTTATTATCTTCGGAATTATCTTCGCAGCTTGTGAAATCGGTTCTGTTTTTTTTGCGTTAACCGTTTTTTTAGGCAAGCTCTTCTCTATAACGGGAATGTTTTCCTCAATGTCGAATTTATCGTCGGAAATAAGCGGTATTACCTTATCGCATAGGATTTTGACGTCCTCATCCTCACGTACGCTGAGCGTACCCGATACCGCGATAACGCTGTCATATGAAAGAAGATATCCGAAGCTCTGCAGTATTTTGGGAAATACAAGTATTTCAATTGATGATGTATAATCCTCAACTGTAACGAATGCCATTTGTTCGCCGCTTTTTGTTGCTTTGTTAGTTCTCTTTGTAACACAGCCGACAATCAGCACTCTCGATTTATCCGTATATTCATTTTCGTTTTCGCCGATTATTTCCGTTTCATAATCCTCATCGCCGTTTAATTCCGATTTGTCGGCAAATGAAGCTCGTATATCGGCTATTCTGTCGGTCTTTAAAGTAGCGATGTGCTTTTCATAGTCGTCGAGAACATGTCCGGACAGATAAATTCCGCAGCTTTCCTTTTCGAGCATCAACTTATCTCTTGCGGAAAACTCTTTTACATCGGGGTACTCGATTTTTAAGCGATGCGGGATATCCGACTTCGGAAGTGTATCAAACATTCCTATTTGGTTTTCCAAAGAAGCATCAGTTAAAATTCCTCTTTTATCAAGAAGTCCTTCATAGACCGCCAATAACTTGCTTCTGTCGACGCCCATCGAATCCATAGCACCTGATTTGATAAGCATCTCAAGTGCACGCTTATTAAGGTCGGTTTTCTCGCTTCTTTCAATAAAATCGTCTATGCTTTCATAATCACCGTTTCGATCTCTCTCGGCAATCAACTGACTGACAAGCTTATCACCTATATTTCTTATGGCAGTCAACCCGAAACGTATTGAGTTATTCTCAACATGAAATGATCCTCGGCTTTTGTTTATATCGGGAGGCAGTATTTTAATTCCCTGCTTATTGCAGTCCGCAATATATTCCGAAAGTTTATCGGTTGATGACAAAACAGAGGTCAACAATGCACTTTCGTATTCAAGCGGATAATGTGTTTTTAAATACGCAGTTCTGAAAGACAAAACCGCATATGCGGCGGCATGGCTCTTATTAAATGCGTAATTAGCGAAAGAAACTATATCACCGAACAGCTGCTCTGCATCGTCTTTGTCAATTCCCCTCGATACCGCGCCGTCGATAAATGCCTGCTTTTCCCCGTCTATAACTCCCTGTTTCTTTTTGGATATTGCTCTGCGCACAACGTCCGCATGACCGAATGAGTATCCCGCAATTTCACGAAATATCTGCATAACCTGTTCCTGATATACTATACATCCGTATGTAACGTCAAGAATCGGTGCAAGAAGCGGTGTACAGTACTTGATTTTACTTTTGTCATGTCGCGCTTCAATATACTTCGGAATAGAATCCATAGGTCCGGGTCTGTATAGTGCTATTGCGGCAATAATATCGTCAAGTGTACGCGGCTTAAGCTGCATAAGCATTTGCTTCATTCCGTTTGACTCAAGCTGAAACACACCATTGCATTTACCCGCACAAATCGTATCGTATGTAGCTGAATCAGTTGTGTCTACATTTGTAATGTCAAATTGAGGCTCTTTTTCACGTATTTGATCCTCTGCATTTTTAATTATCGTAAGATATCTGAGTGCCAGAAAATCGAACTTCAGCAAACCGAGCTCTGCGATTGTATCCATATCAAACTGAGTTACGACAACTCCGTTGTTCACGGATACGGGAACATATGACGTAATCTCTTTTTCTGTGATAACAACCCCTGCTGCGTGAGTAGATGCGTGACGAGGCATTCCTTCAATAGCCATTGCAGTATCAATCAGCCGTTTCACCTTCGGGTCGTCATCATATATACTCTTCAATTTGCTGTTTTTCATAGCCGCTTCAAGAGTTGTGTGCAGCTCCTGAGGAACCAATTTAGCTACTGAATCCACCTCATTATACGGCATTCCGAGCGCACGTCCTACATCACGCAGTGCCGCTCTCGCCGCAAGAGTACCGAAAGTTACAATTTGCGATACATGAGTGCTGCCGTACTTGTTTTTTACGTATTCAATAACCTCATCACGCCTGTCATAACAAAAATCAGTGTCGAAATCAGGCATGCTGACCCTTTCGGGATTAAGAAAACGCTCAAATAAAAGATCGAATTTAATTGAATCGATATCCGTAATTCCTATGAGAAACGCAACAATCGATCCGGCACCCGACCCTCTTCCGGGACCAACCGGTATGTCATGACTTTTGGCATAATGAATAAAGTCCCAAACAATAAGGTAATATTCACTATACCCCATTTTTGTAATGACGCTCAGCTCGTACTCTATGCGCTCCTCGTACATTTTGCGCGGATATTTCTCCGAAAAGACTATATGACCGTCTTCGGACTTTCTCTCGAGTCCGTTATATGCCAAATATTTCAAATATTCGTCAGGCTTCATTCCGTTTTCGGGTTTGTACCTCGGAAGCTCCGTTTTGCCGAATTCAAAATCGAAATTGCACATATCCGCGATTTTTTGAGTGTTATCTATCGCGTCCTTATATGCCGAAAACAGCCTTGACATTTCATCGGTATTTTTATAGTAGAATTCGTCTGTCTCAAAACCGAACGGCTTTCCGTCGGTAATCACATTGTTTGTTTGTATGCACAAAAGAATCGCTTGTGTCTCGGAATCCGATTTTTTTATATAATGAACGTCATTTGTGGCAACCATCGGAATTCCCGTTTTTTCCGAAAGATTTCTGATTCCGCTGCAAACTACAGGATCGTCCTTTAGTCCGTGATCCTGTAATTCAAGATAAAAATAGCCTCTTCCGAATGCTTTGTCGAGACGTCGTGCATATTCCTCGGCTTTAGTGTATTCTCCCGCAACAATGGAATGCTGTATGTATCCTGCCAAACATCCTGACAGACAAACAAGCCCCTCGGTATGTTTTTCGAGAAGCTCTGTGTCTATTCTCGGTTTGGAATAAAACCCGTCCGTAAAACCTTTTGATACAAGGTAAATAAGGTTATCCCAACCGATTTTGTTTTTAACAAGAAGTATCAGATGAAAATTGCCTGCGTCGAACTCTTTCTCACGGTCATACATGCTGCGCCTTGCAACATAAACCTCGCATCCGATAATCGGTTTTATGCCCTCGGCTTTGCAAGCCTTATAAAACGCAACAGCACCGTACATAACTCCATGGTCTGTTATTGCCACTGCGTTATGCCCCGCAAGACGAGCCGCCTTCGGTATATCCTTTATTCTGCACGCACCGTCGAGAAGACTGTATTCACTGTGGAGGTGAAGGTGTACAAATGACATAATGTTTCTCCGATCCTACTTTTCCGATTGCGCAAGATATAAAATCTTATCCAGTCTGTGTCGTACTCCTGATTTTGTAACCGGAGGATTTAACAGTTTTCCGATATCGGACAGTGAAAGCTGCTCGTTCTCGATTCTTACCCGAGCGGTTTCCTTGAGCTCATCCGGAAGAGTATCAAGCTTTCCCGATGTCTCCAGATATTTTATCGCATCCGTGTATTTTTTTACCGACGCAAGCTGTTTTTCGATGTTTGCGGTATCGCAATTCACCTGTCTGTTCACTGAATTTCTGAACTCATGGACAATCTTCGAATTCATTACGTCAAATGCCGCATTCTGTGCACCCATATACACTAAAAAATCCTCAATAGCCGAGCTTTCTTTAATATATATGATATACCTGTCACGTCTCTTGGTTTTGCGAAAATCAAAGCCCAGGGAAGAAATTATCGCATATGCCGCATCCCGTTCTTCCTCTGTTTTGAATGAAAAATCAAGGTGATATTGCTTGGAAGGATCGGTTACAGAACCGTATTTTATAAACAGCTCGCGTACAAAAACAGTTTTGCAGCCGCTGCATCTGCATATATTGTAGCTGCCTACGAGGTTATCGCATTCTTTCAATGCCTTCTCAGTATACTGACAGCATTTGTGTTTAACCTCAACTTCCTCAAGCTGTTTTTTTACATTCTTTGAAAATGATTCCATTTATTTCACATGAATTATTTCACATTCAATACTACAGCCGAACTTATCATATACTGCATCTTTTATGTACTTTATAAGCGAAAGTACGTCCTCAGAGGTAGCTCCGCCTTTGTTAACAATAAATCCCGCATGCTTTTCCGAAACCTGAGCACCGCCGATTGTATAACCTTTCAAACCGCATTCTTCAATCATCTGTCCCGTATATCTGCCCGGATAACGTTTAAACACGCTTCCCGCGCTCGGATATTCAAGCGGCTGTTTATCTATTCGACGGCTCATGTAATCATTCATCGCGGCATTTATCTCATCTGCGATTCCCTTATTTAGTTCAAATACCGCCGAAAGTATCAGATAGTTGTTGTGTCTGTATATGCTGTCGCGATAACCATACTCATGCTCAGATGACGATATAGTGTGTATTGTCATATCATCAAGCGTCAGATATGTACTTTCGGCAACGACCTGTGACATTTCACCGCCGTACGCTCCGGCATTCATGAATACCGCTCCGCCGACACTTCCGGGAATACCGTATGCAAATTCGAGTCCGCTCAGTTCATTATCACGTGCGGTTTTACATACATAGTTCAGTGATACACCCGCTTCTGCTGAAATACGGCTGCCTTTTACGCTGATATCGCATAAGCCGCCCATTGACACGACAACACCACTGAATCCCGCATCATCAAAAAGCAAATTAGTTGCATTACCGATGAAATAATATTTTACATCTGTAATTTTTATTATTCTAACTGTTTCAAGCAATGCCTTCATTCCGTGAGGAATGATATACAAGTCCGCATTGCCGCCTATTTTAAATGATGAATGGCGCCTCAGCGGCTCATCAAGCTTTACTTCTATTGAATTCTCGTTGTTTCTATTGTATTCGGCAATCAGTGACAGTATTTCGGAATATTTATCGTTCATATGTACCCCTTATGCCAATATATCGGCAAGCTCCGAGAGCTTACCAATGTTGTATTTTACATTGCGTCCGCACGCAGACTTTCCGTATGGATTATAGAAGCAGCAATCAAGTCCGAAATTAATCGCACCGTCGCAGTCAGATGTCAGCGAATCACCTATGACAAGATAATCGCATTTATTATCGTCTCCGATTGTATGAAGCACATACTCAAAATATTTTTCCGATGGTTTCGCCGCGCCTATTTCTTCCGAAATAAACATTCCGCTGAAATATTTGTATATCTCGGAATTCGTGAAGCGTTTCTTTTGAATATAAGCCACACCGTTTGTTGTGATATACATTTTGAATTTGCCCGAAAGAGAGCGGCATATATCTTCCGCTCCATGAATCAGGCATGACTGACATGATAAATTCTCCATGTATTCCGCACGCCATTTATCGGCAATTTCAATTGTGCTTTCGTCATTCGGGTATCCTAACTTCTCTGTCAAGAGACGGCGAAATCTCTCAAGCTTAAGAAAGTCGAGCTCTATCTCACCTTTCTCAAGCTGCTTCCACAGGCTGTCATTAATAGCTGAATATGTTTTATATAGTTCTTCCGAATAGCTGTCATAATACTTACAGCATGTAATCTTAAATGAATTATATTCAGCCTGAGAAAAATCGAAAAGAGTATTATCGGCATCAAACAGCAGATATTTATATTTGCTCATAAATCACTTTACAAACTTATGGAATGTCTTTTTGCCCTTCTTAACAATTACACCGTCTCCTGCGAATTCGTCTTCACTTACAGTGTAATCAACAGAGTCAGCCTTATTGTCACCTACAAATACACCGCCTTGCTGTATCAGACGTCTCGCCTCGCTCTTTGATGCGCACAAGGAGGACTTCAGCATCATATCAATCAGAGTTATCTTACCGTCTGTAAAATCATCTGAGGTAAGCGTTGTTGTCGGCATATTTTCCGTATTTACACCGCCTTGAGCAAACAATGCTTTAGCTCCATCCTGTGCTTTTTTAGCTTCTTCTTCACCGTGAACCATCTTTGTAAGCTCATATGCGAGAATTTCTTTTGCGGTATTAAGCTGACTGCCTTCCCATTTATCCATTTCGTCAATCTGTTCGATAGGCAGGAATGTAAGCATACGGATGCATTTAAGCACATCGGCATCCGCTACATTTCTCCAGTACTGATAGAAATCGAAGGGAGATGTCTTATTGGGGTCAAGCCATACGGCATTGCCGGCAGTCTTACCCATCTTCTTACCCTGTGAATCCGTAAGAAGAGTAATTGTCATTGCGTTGGCGTCCTGTCCGAGCTTACGTCTGATGAGCTCAGTACCGCCGAGCATATTAGACCATTGGTCATCACCGCCGAATTCAAGGTTGCAATTGTAGTTCTTATAAAGATAATAGAAGTCATACGACTGCATAATCATATAGTTGAATTCAAGGAATGAAAGACCTTTTTCCATTCTCTGCTTATAGCATTCGGCACGAAGCATGTTATTTACAGAGAAGCACGCACCTACTTCACGCAAAAGCTCGATATAGTTTAAATTGAGAAGCCAATCCGCATTATTTATCATCATAGCTTTTCCGTCCGAAAAATCGATAAAACGTTCCATCTGACGCTTGAAGCACTCGGCATTATGATCGATATCTTCTTTTGTAAGCATCTTTCTCATATCGGTTCTGCCTGAAGGGTCTCCTATCATTGTTGTACCTCCGCCGATAAGAGCTATAGGCTTATTTCCTGCCATTTGCAAACGCTTCATAAGTGTAAGCGCCATAAAATGACCTGCGGTTAAGCTGTCTGCCGTGCAGTCGAATCCGATATAAAAAGTTGCTTTACCGTTATTAATGAGGTTTTTGATTTCTTCCTCGTTTGTAACCTGAGCAATTAAGCCTCTTGCTTTAAGTTCTTCAAAAATTGTCATCGTTATATCTCCGATTTTAAATTAATATTTTTATTTTTTAAAAGCATTTCACGCGCCGCGGCGATTTGCTTTTCCGTCACCGAGATACCGCCTATTATTCGCGCTATCTCGTTAACTCTGTCATCGCCTTGAATTTCGGTTACTTTGCTTTCGGTTCTTCCGTCGTTTTCGTTTTTCTCTATAAGTAAATGGTGTGCGGCTATGGAGGCGATTTGAGGTGAATGTGTTACCGATATCACCTGAGCATCGGATGACAGCTTATCAAGCATTATTCCGATTTTCTCAGCCGTTCCTCCTGAAACTCCCGCATCTATTTCATCGAAAATGAGTGTACCCGAATCATTGTTTCCCGCCAATGCTGTTTTGATTGCCAATGTAATTCTTGACATTTCGCCGCCTGACGAAACCTTACCGAGTGACGCAAGCTCCTCACCGGTATTGACCGATATGAGAAAATCAACATCGTCATAACCGTTCTGGTTCAGCGCATATTCTCCCGATGCTTCTCTCAATGGCGTGACCGAAATACGGAAGCGTACCTTCGGCATATCGAGAAAACGTAAATATGACACAATCTCTTCAGATACCTTTTTTGCCGCTTCTGTTCTCTTGCAGTTTATTTTACCTGCCAATTCCGATGCTGCCTCACGGATACTTTTTCTCTCATCCTCGAGCTCCTGCAGCTTTTCGTCGCCTTCCTCAAGCTCCTTGATTTTTGCGGATATTTCCGCACGCTTATTTTTTATCTCGCTTATATTCGAACCGTATTTCTTTTCCAATCGTTCGATAAGCGACAAGCGTGACTCAACCTGAGTAAGGCGTTCCGCGGGATTTACCATATCATCGTCGATTGAGCTCTTCACTCTCTCGGCAATGTCTATTATCTCATATCGATAATTAGCTATTTTCTGAGCCATTTCATCCGCATCTTCAACTGCATCGGACAGTTGCTCCAATGCGTTTTCGGCTTTTTCAAGTAAATATGCCGCTGTTGCGCCTTTCTCGCTGAACGCAAGAGCTTTTGTAACAATAGACGCATATTTTGAAAACTTTTCAGAGGATTTCAGCTTTGTACGTAACCTGAGCAGCTTTTCCTCCTCATCATCTGCCGCGAGATGCGCTGAATCGATTTCTTTTTTTTGATACTTTAATATGTCAAGCATCATTTCGCGCTCTGATATAGCTTTTCTGAGCTCCGCTATCTTATTGTTTACGGATAATAAATTTTCCCACTGTGCAGAATACTCGGCAAGCTCTTCGCGGTCATTCGCGAAGCTGTCTAATATTGCGGTATAGTTTGATTTTTCCGTAAGAGTGCTTCTTTCCGACTGTGTTTGTATACCTAGCAGAATCGGAGAAACTTCTTTTAAAATCGAAACAGGTACTGTTCTTCCGTTTATCTTTGCGCTTGATCTGCCGTCCGCGTTTATAATACGTGTGAGTGTGATTTCTCCGTTTTCATCGGCTGAATAACCAAGCTCGGAAAGCTTTTCTTTTATGCTGTCAGTACATGAAAAAAGTCCGGTTACCAAAGCACGGTTTTCACCCGTTCTGATAAGCTCACGACCGTTTTTCGCACCGCATAGAAGAAGCAAACTGTCGATGATTATGGATTTACCCGCACCGGTCTGACCGGTTATAACAGTAAAGCCTTTGTCGAAATCCACATCGATATTTTTTGCAACGGCGATATTTTCAATACAGAGGTTCCAGAGCATTATTTAAAACCTCCTTGTGTTATTCAGGAATTTATAAGCTTCATTATCTTATGTGCGATGGTATCGGCGGATTCCGCGTCACGTGTAACTATTATTATACAGTCGTCACCCGCAACACAACCTAAAATATCAAGCTCATGAAGTGCTTCCACACCCACTGCTACTGCATTTGCCATTCCCGGATAGGTTCTGATAACAATGTCATTGAAAGAATAGTCGACTGATTTAATTGAATTCGCAAGTGCTCTGCTGTAGACATGCTGACTTTCTCCGGAGTTATTTTTCGGTACCACATATCTGTATGTACCCATATCGGACATCTGCTTCAGCAGCTTCAATTCGCGTATATCTCTCGAAACGGTTGCCTGTGTTACGTCAAAGCCTGCCAGCTTCAGTTTCGCGATAAGTTCTTCCTGAGTCTCAATGTTGTTATTCTCGATTATCTCGAGAATTTTGTTGTGTCTTTTAACTTTCATAATACCAGCACCTTCTGTTATTTTATGTGATTCCGCCGTGGTTACTTTATTTTTCGGATAATTTGGAATGCAGAACATCAATAAAGCTTCTGCTCTTTATCCTGATTAAACTTGTTTCCCAAGAAGATTTTTTAATTTCTATTGTCCAATCATCCTGCAGCTTGACTGCATCTCGTCCATCCGCATTCAGATATACAGTTGAATTATTGCTTTTAATTCCGCCTATACGTATTTTTGTTCCCGCATGGAATATAATAGGTCTTGATGACAGTGTGTGCGGACAAATCGGCGTCAGGCATATACATTCAAGTGACGGATCAAGCACCGGGCCGCCTGCGGAAAGTGAGTATGCCGTTGAGCCTGTCGGAGTAGCGACTATAATTCCGTCCGCTCTCCACGCATCGGTCTTTACATCGTCACAATAAATGTCGAATCCGATTAAACGGGCTATGGGACCGTTTGTAATTACAGCATCATTCAGAACCGTATAACTGCATTGTATTTCGCCGTTTGCGTCCCTGACGACAGCATCAAGCATTATTCTTTTATCCGCAGTATATTCACCCATAACCGCTCTGCCGATATCGGTAAATTCTCCCGCATCAAGCTCGGTTAAAAAACCTATATGACCGAAATTAATTCCGATCAGCGGTATCTGTTTATCGAGAAGTCTATGCGCAGCTTCGATTATCGATCCGTCTCCGCCGAGTACTATTGCCGCATCGTAATCATCGTTTGGATTGTACTCGGAAATTCTGCTGCTGTGCTCCGGCATATCCGCCAGTGTTATTCTATCGCTGTCAAACATGCTTATTCGACAGTCAAGTGCGAACAAATACGAAATAAGCGCATTCAGTTTTATGCTGTCGATATATTTAGTGGTATTGGTTATCAAAATCAGATTTTCAAGTTTTTTCATTTGCCGCCTCCGATAAATCCTTTTCGGTGACAATGTCATTGCCGCACAATTGGGCATATACGAGAAATTCTGTATTTCCGTCGCCGCCGTGTATAGGTGAGCGCATTATTTTCTTTATTCCGAAACCGTTCTCACGCAGTGATGACAGTACTTTACGCATAGCCAAAACATGTTGTTTTTTATCTTTAACAATTCCGTTTTTTCCTATCGCAATTCTGCCGCATTCAAACTGAGGCTTAATCAAGCCTATATAACATGCGTCATCCGTAAGTATGCTTTTCATATTCGGAATTACCAGCGTTTGTGATATGAAAGAAATATCGCATACGGCTAAGCCGCACTTTTCATTTGTTGTATCGGCAGTGATATCGCGTGCGTTCTGCCCTTCTATATTTGTTACACGATTATCGTTCTTCAGCTTTTCATCAAGCTGATCATGCCCCGAGTCAATCGCGTAAACATGCCGTGCTCCGTGCTGAAGGAGACAGTCTGTAAATCCACCTGTGGATGCACCTATATCCGCACAAATTAATTCGGAAACATCGATTCCGAAATTATCGAGTGCGCCTTCAAGTTTAATTCCGCCGCGGCTCACGTATTTTTGTTTCTCGGTTACCGTAATTTTGTCATGCTGTTCATCGACATCATATGACGGCTTAAACACAGCCACCCCGTTTACCAACACAAATCCGCTTGCAATAAGGTTTGCTGCTTTTGTACGGCTCGACGTCTCACCGAGTGCGACAAGATAAACATCTAATCTCATTTTTTACGTGAAAGAAGCCACACAGCCAATCTGCATAGAACTTCACTGCCGGTATATTCCGATATTGCTTCAACGGAAAGCAGTGTAAGAAGTGTTTCTTCCTCCTCCGCTTCATTTAAACTCAAAAAAGCAAGAGAAGTCTTTTTGTCATTCTTTTCATCGCTTCCGACTTTCTTTCCTAAAACCTCGGTAGTGCTTTTTACATCGAGAATATCATCGTGTATCTGGAACGCAAGTCCGATTGACGATGCGTAAAGCTTAATATTGTCTATATCTTTTTTTACTGGTTTATCTACTGCCGCAAAATATCCAAGCAGGCATGCCGCAGTAATCAGCGCACTTGTTTTTTCAGCGTAAATCTTCTTTAATTGAGTATAGCTCTCTACATTATTTTCCAAATCGAGAGTTTGTCCGCCTACCATGCCTACGATTCCAGCTTCATGAGAAAGCTCCGCAACAGCCAAACGAATTGATTTATGCGACACATAATTGTTCGACGCGCATAGCTCAAAAGCATATGTGAGCAGTCCGTCACCAGCCAAAAGAGCTTCCGCCTCACCGAATTTAACATGGCATGACGGTTTGCCGCGTCTCAGCTCATCATCATCCATACACGGAAGATCATCATGTATGAGGGAATACGCATGCAGACATTCCAATGCGCATGCGTATGGTATGGCAGCTTCTTCACGTCCGCCGAACAGCCTGCAAAATTCCATTACCAGAAAAGCTCTGACTCTTTTGCCTCCGCCGAGTGTTGAATATCTCATTGCCTGTGCTGTTACCGTGTCTCCGATAGCATCTTCCGATAAATACATCGAAAGTGCTTTTTCTACTTTTTCCGCTGCTTCCTTCAGGGAATTCTCAACGGCAATTGTCGGATTATTTTCCATCATATTCTCCCAACAGATAATGTCCAGCCATCAGCTGTTTTTTTGTTTTTCCATATCGGTCTCGACTAATTTTCCGTTATCGCCGAGTGTAAGTATCTTCACCTTTTGCTCAGCCGTATCGAGTCTTGAGTTGCACAGCTTGACGAGAGACACACCTTCTTCAAAAGCCGATAATGCCTTGTCAAGAGGAGCATTTCCGTTTTCCAGCATTCTTACAATCTCTTCGAGTCTTGCAATAGCTGTCTCAAATGACATTTCCTGTTTTTCTTCCATAATATTTACCTATTTTAGATTTCTTCGGGTTTTACTTCATCGACCGTACATCCGACCGAACCGCCTATTGTCTTAAATTCTACCTTGTCGCCTACGTTTACATCATTCACGCTTTTAACGAGCTCGCCTGTTGATTTATATACCGCACTGTATCCTCTTGAAATTACAGACATCGGATTAAGAGCGCTGAGTTTTCCCGTTACTGCCGCCATTTCTGCTTTTTTACCGTTTAGCTCGGCGTTAAACGCGCGTGAAAGCCTATCAGACAGCATGTCAGTATACATTCTGCGATCGTTTATCAGATTTTCTGGATCTGTCATAACACGTGAATCCGCAAGAGAATTCAACTTCTCGCGGCGCAGCTTGAGCATATGATTAATAACATCCGCTTCACGCGTAATGATATTGGAAATTTTTCTTTTAAGCTCGCTTGTTTCGGGCACAGCGAGCTCTGCCGCTGCCGACGGTGTCGGTGCTCTTTTATCAGCCGCAAAATCGCAGATTGTAAAATCAGTTTCATGACCGACAGCGGATATTACGGGTATAGCGGATGCCGCAACGGCTCTCGCTACACCTTCATCATTAAATGCCCATAAATCCTCTATTGAACCTCCGCCTCTTCCGATGATTATAACATCAACAGAACGTGTGGTATTAAAGTAATTAATACCTGCAATCAGCTGCGGAGGTGCATCGGGCCCTTGAACAAGCGATGGAAATAAAACAAGCTTAGCATACGGAAAACGTCTTCCGCAAACATTTATCATATCGCGAATTGCCGCTCCGGTAGCCGATGTGATAATACCCACACGTGTCGGTATTTTGGGTAAAGGCTTTTTTCTTGATTGATCGAATAAGCCTTCACGCTCAAGCTTCTTTTTCAGCTGTTCGAACGCAATATAGAGTGAGCCGACACCATCAGGCTCCATGGAATCAGCGTAAAGCTGATATGTTCCGTCACGTACGAACGATGATATTTTTCCGTGCGCGGTGACCTTCATTCCGTCCTCAGGCATAAACTTCATTTTCATTGCCGAAGACTTAAACATTACGGTTCGTATCTGACTGGTCTCATCTTTAAGCGTAAAATAAAAATGTCCTGTAGCGTAGTGATTTTTAAAATTCGATATCTCACCTTTTACATATACATCACTGAGCTGTGGGGTTGTTTCAATCAGTCTTTTTATATATTCATTCAGCTGTGTTACCGTAAGCGCTCCGGGAAACTTCGCCGAAGTCGGTAATTCAATATTATTCATTATTATCTCTGTAATATTTTTCTCTCGTTATAAGAGAAACTCCCGCCGCATTATCCGATGAAAAGGCAGCATCGGCAAACATGCCGTATTTCTCAAGTCTTTTTTTGATAAATTTCGAGCTCATAACGCCGCCCGCATATATAATACTCTTTTCGCCGTATTTGCTTATCGCGTTCAATGTCAGCGTTTCAAGTGTTCGTGCTATATAATCAAGCACATAAGCTGAGGTTTCGGCTTTATCACCGTTTTTGGCGAACAATTCCGCTGATTTATTTTCCAAGCCGGAAAGATTGCACTCGGTTCCGCTCACGGACAGCCGCATAGTTTCTGTTTTTCCGCTGTATGTCAAAGCCGTATTATCAAGTTCGGGTCCGCATGGAAATTTAAATCCCATCATTACCCCTGCTCTGTCTATAGCCTGACCGCAATTTATGTCTTTTGTTCCGCCGATGTGTGTTATATCGAAAATCTCGCATGCATCGGGCTTTATCAAAAGTAAATCCGTAGTACCGCCGGACACATGGAATGCGATAAACTCTTTATTTACAAGCTCGTGCATATCCGCATTATTATTCGTACACGATGAATATACAGCCGCCATTATATGACCTGCTTGATGAGAAGTCTTATATAACGGAACACAAGCCGTCTCCGCCGCATATACCGCAGAGCTTTCGCCCGCGAGAAAGCACGGCATATATGAGCCTTCGATTCCGCGCGGGTATGCGGAATATCCGACAGCGGTAACAGTATAGTCATTTTCCCTCAAGAAATCTCCGACAGCCTTAGCGGCAATCGGCAGATTCTTTATATGCTGAAATACAGCATCGCTTTGTCTGAGGCCTCGCTCGCCATCTTTCACGAAAAGCGGAAGCTTTACATTAAGCAATACTCTTCCGTCCTCGTCGCACAATGCGGATGACGTAGTATAGTTACTGGTATCAATACCCAGAAATGCTTTTTTACATTGTTTCATCTGGAGTATTAACGGATAAGTTCTGAGGTTCGGCTATTATGCCGTGGCTTCTTGCTATTTTATTGAGTATTCCGTTGACAAAAGCCGGAGCCGCCTCATCATCGTAATCACGAACTATATCAATGGCTTCACTTATTACGGCTTTAGGAGGGGTATCCGTCCAAAGCAGTTCGTACACAGCCAATCTTAAAACCGTTCTCGTAGGTACAGACATACGAGAAAGCTTCCATTTTATCGATGTAGATTCAATATCCTCATCGATTTCATCAAGCTTTTCGATTATTCCGAAATAAGTGTTTTTTACATATTCGCTTGAATATTCTTTGTTTAATACAAGCTCTCCGTCTTCTCCTACATAATCGTATAACAGAGCGTTGTATATTTCAACAGGATCCGATTCCTTGTTGAATTCGCGCGCAAAAAGCATTTTAAAAGCAGCTAATCTCTTTTCATGCCTTGAAATCTTCGGTTTATCTGCCATATTATCTTCCGCATGCACATTCGGCATACGGCAAGCTCCTTTCCAGCCTGACAGTTCTCCCGCAATCATGCTATATAATTTTCAATCAGCTATGAATATGCGTAAAGCAGGATTATTATTCAACATAATTATAATACTTTCACTTTCTTCTGTCAATGGATAACAATACAAATATTTCCATAATTTATACATTTATACAGTCAACATACATAGCATCCATTTCGGAATATTCTTCGTTTATATCCGCACAAAGCTGTCAAAACACAAAACTATTATTAAATTTTTCTATTTATCGGTAGGATTTATTAATTTATTTTCGGTATAATGAATCCTACAATACATTCTTTTTTTCGGAGATAATATCGTGAATGCCGTTAAAACAATAAAAAAAGTTATACTTAACGCATGTGTAATTTATACAATCATGCTGACTGCGGTTTATACCCTCGGAGCATTCGTAAATTCCAGCTGGATTCCCACAGTTCGTATGGTTTATTCATGTCTTGCCTTTTCGATTATATTATCCGCTCTTAATTCCTTCCTGTTTTCCGATATGTTAGTATTTGCGCTGAGACTTCTCATTCACTTTATTTCATCATCGGTTATATTCTACGTTTTATATATCGTTTGGGGAGGTTATAAATCAAACGGCGGCTCAACACTTACTGCTCTGCTCGTATTTGTTTTCGTATATGTATTATGTGCCGCGATGGTCGGTATATTTAAGTACCTGTTTCCCGACAAGAAAAGCAATGATAAACAAATCAATGAATATAAACCGATTTTTTCGGGCAGTGATAACGGCAATAAAACAAAAAAATGACTGAGTTAAAAACAATCGCACACATTAGAACCGATTTTAAGACTAAATTCGGATTACCCAGACAAAGCGGATTAGTACCCGAATTATGCGGTATTATAGAATTCACGGACGAATACAAAAATAATGACGCTCTTCGCGGACTTGACGGTTATTCCCACATTTGGCTTATATGGGGTTTCTCGGAAGGATTTTCATCCCGTACCGATGGCAATGATTGGAGTCCGACTGTTCGTCCTCCCAGACTCGGCGGCAACAAAAGAATAGGAGTATTCGCCTCACGTTCACCGAACAGACCGAATCCAATAGGCTTATCAGTAGTTAAGATAGTCAAAATAGACGCCTCTTCAATTTATGTTTCTGGCGTCGATATGGTTGACAATACCCCTATTTATGATATAAAACCTTACCTGCCGCATGTAGATTCTATTCCCGACGCTTTAGGCGGATATGCTCTTGAGGTTGCGGGTGATACGCTCGATGTTATTTTTCCCGATGAGCTTCTTTCGCTGATACCGTCTGCCAAACGAAATGCGATAATCAATTGTTTGAAGGAAGATCCAAGACCGGCATATCAAAAATGCGTGGACAACCGCGAATACGGATTTTCTTTTGCAGGCTTCGATATTAAGTTTACTGTATGCGATAATATACTTACCGTTACCGATGTTGTATAAAGCTTAAAGCCCTCGAAAAGCATATGCTGCTTTTCGAGGGCTTTGGTTTTTATGTGATTCAAGTATTATTCAAGTATATTTGATGTTATATAATCTACTTTCCATGCGATGAGCTTTTCGGCTTCCTCGGGTTTATCTACTGTCCAGCAGTTAACCTTTACACCTTTATTATGGCACGCGAGGATTCTTTCTTCAGTAAGCTGCGGATGGCAGATATCAAGTCCCATCTTACGTTCGGCAAGCATATCGGGAAGGTTATCGTTCCATTCACCGGTAAGGAATTGGCACTCCTGTTCCGGACGAAGCTTTTTAACAAGATCGAGATTTGCGATATTGAATGCTATAAAACATGTATTATCGAGATATCCATCGAAGAAACCTAAAATTTCTTTAATTTCAGCTTCTGTGAAGTTGGATTTCAGCTCTGGAACTGCATGCTTATCGTATTTTTCGCAAATCTTTCTGTATTCATGCGGTGACGGAATTATCAATTCCGCTCTGTCACTGCTGCCGTCGATATCCTTAAGTTTGAGCTTACGAAGTCCCTCAAAGGATGAATTCTCAATAACCAAGTCAACATCGCAGATTCTGCCCGTTCTTCCGTCGTGATTGCAAAGGAACTTTCCGTCTGAAGTTCTCCAGATATCGGTCTCTATACCGTAATAGCTTCTGTTTCCCGCTGCGATAAATGCGGCTGCGGTATTCTCACATTCAAGTCCGCTGACGCCGCGATGTGCAACAAATTGTGTTTCGCCTTTTTCAGGTACTTTAACAGTGTTTTTTAACATAACTATCCTCCGTTTATGATAATTCAAGCTCTTTGTCATACAAAAGCTCATTAATTGTATTTACCGTATAAATAACATATACAATATATATGATTGTAATAACAGAATCAATCAGGGTTGTAAGAGAAACGCTTACTGCCATATAATTATAGAGCGCCGCGAAAATATAATTGATAATTGCCAATATCGTACACATCAGAATCTTGCCGCTGATTGTATTGTATGTTTCAAGGTCACGATTCTTCTTCGAATACTGGACGCTATCCGCATCAATACCGCATATTGACAGATGTTCCTTTACGCCATACGCAAGCACAAACAAATATATTACAACAGATGCAAGTGCGAAAACATTCTCGACCGCATTCAGCGCCGCAAGGCGGTAATATTTATCATATGCCGTTGTTATCCATTCAACCGCCTCTATGCTGTATTCCTTATAATAATTAATCTGAACAAACAGGTTTACTATTGACAGCACTATTCGCACGCCTGCAAACGGTATTAAAATCACGGTTTTTTTAAGATACTTGCGTATTATACATGCCGAAATTATAAGCATCGCCGACGGTATCAATCCTACAATAAGATTAACTCCGTCTGCGGCTATAACAAATTCGAATATCGCCGAAAACATGAAGACAATCAACGCGGTTTTCATGTTTTTGGCAAGAAACATCTTTGTGTTTGTCAGAATATCGTTTTTATATTTCGTATCGAGAGCTTCCGCAAGCTTCTTGTCCTTTGAAATATGTCCGAAATAACCTGCGGTTTTTATGATGAAGATAATTCCGCACACTGTTACCAGAAAGCCCATAAGAATGTACAGCGATGATTTATAGTTAACAAGTCTTATGCTCAGCGCACTGACCTCGCCTAAGTTATCATACATCTGAAGCTCAGTGAGCTCAGGGAAAACGGTTGCGCAGACTCGGAGAACATAAAAGAACAATATGTAATCTTTAACTGTTTTTATCTTTTCTTTGGTTTTATGATTCGTCTTAGTTTTAGATGCATATATTGAGTCCCCACTGTACCACAATCCCATAAAAGCAAGGCCTTCAAAGAATGCGTTAACTGCCGGAATTATCCACATTAATTCAATCAGGCCGAAAACAAATGAAAGAAGCAATTTTCCGGAGCCTGAAATATACGGCACCGAGACAATGGATAATAACTTTACAGATTCGAGAAATCCCAGTTTGATGAAAAACTCACGAGCTTTGGATAATTCATCTATAAAATACGATGTTTTAGTCATTCCCGCGGCAATCAGAAAGAATCCTATTGCATCGGGCAGTACATCAACCACGTTTATCACGGGATTAGCTAATAACACAAACCCCGCTATAATCATTCCCCATGCCATACAGCAAATCGCTCCTTTCCCGTTTTACTTTTTTCTTTTCTTCGGTTGTTTATAGCGTTTCTTCTTTTCTTTTGCCAGTTTTTCCGCTTCTTCCTGAGCCATTCTCACTGAATCCATGCGATATTCTTGATTTTTCTTCTCGATTTCATCCATTTTCGCATCGATTTTATTGATGAACTCAAACCTCGACGGTTTCCTTTCAGTCTCATCTTCATCCGCGGGTGCAAGAATACCGAAGCAATTGTAAATAAACGCAAGATTAAGTATGAGACAAACAACCCAGTAAATCAAGAGAACCGTTTTCAGATATCCGTCAAGCTCCTCGGATTCTATTGTAATATTGGTAATGACAGAATAGACTGCGTAATATAAAACAGTCATTACCATATTGCGTTCGGCTTTTCCGACAAGCTTTTTCGCATCTGCTCCGAGTGCTATACCGCGTGCTCCGAGAAACATAAATATATGCATAATCGCAGCGGAGGCAAGCCTTAATATGTTTATTGTCATTGATATATATCCATCAGGATATATATCAAACATCATGTCCGTGGCTTTCACCGCACTGAACAGCAAAAACAGAAGAGCAAACAGCGCAGCCTTTTTATAGTATGTGTTATATTGCGCAAGACGTGTGAATGCATAAGCTGTAATTACCGAGCCTATTACATCCGCAAAGAAGTACATGCTTGACAGTGAAAACGCAAACATAACAAAATAACCGAAAAAGAGTATTCCAAAACCCATGAATGCGCATCCCTGCCTATCTTATTTTTTAAGAATAAACTGAATAAATCAAGATTTTGCTTCAAAAATCTTTAATCTATTGACTTTTGAAGCAAAACCAATCTAAAATCAATGTTTTTCTGATTATTCCTTGCCGTCGTCAACACCTGGAACATTGGCTCCGCAGCATTTTTTATACTTTTTACCGCTGCCGCACGGACAGGGATCGTTTCTTCCGACCTTCTGAGTTTTATTTACCACCGGCTTATTAACAGCTTTTGCCGGAGAAGAATCACTGTAGTTTGCGGCTACGGGCTTTGCAACCTCTACACGCTTAAGCTCAACCTGAGGCTTCGGCATTACAGACATTAACATTCTGACAGTGTCATCTCTGATATTGGTTATCATTTCGTCAAATAAATCGGCACCGACAAGTCTGTACTCCGAAATCGGATTTCTTTGTGCATATGCTTGAAGTCCGATCATTTCCATCAGTGAATCCATGGATTCAAGATGATCCATCCACTTTCTGTCTACGTTCTGAAGAAGAATTATTCTCTCTATTTCACGCATCTTATCAGAGCCGAACAGCTCTTCCTTTTTCGCATACAGTTCTTCTGCTCTGTCTTTTAATGTTTTGCGTATATTCTCACGTTCCGCATTAAGATCGCTTCCGATATCCTTGAAATCATCCGTGGTGCACAAAAGACCCATATACTTTGCTTTAAGGCCCTCGATATCCCACTGTTCTATGTTATCCTCATGCAGGTAAGCATCAACAGCGTCGTTCAAGGTGCTGTCAATCATCGAATGAATCTTTTCTTTCAAATCGGCATTATCGAGCACTTCGTTTCTCTGATTATAGATAACGGTTCTCTGCTGATTCATTACGTCATCATATGAAAGGACATTTTTTCGTCTGTTGAAGTTCTGGTCCTCTAATTTCTTTTGTGCTGATTCTATTGAGCCTGAAAGAATCTTAGCGTCAATCGGTGTATCCTCATCGAGTCCGAGACGCTCTACCATAGCGGAAATTCGCTCCGAACCGAAAAGTCTCATCAAATCATCTTCAAATGAAAGATAAAATCTCGATTCACCGGGGTCTCCCTGTCGGCCTGCACGTCCGCGAAGCTGATTGTCGATTCGTCTCGATTCATGACGCTCAGTACCTATTACAAACAATCCGCCTGCAGCTTTTACCTTATCGGCTTCCGGTTTGATAACATCCTGATATTTCTTATACAGATCCTTGTAATGGTCTCTCGCTGCGAAAACTTCTTCGCTTACGTTCTGTGCCGAACCTGTCGCAAGTGCTATCATTCCTTCTTCATAGCCTTCTTTACGCATTTCGGCTTTTGCGAGATACTCGGCATTACCTCCGAGCATAATATCGGTACCACGTCCTGCCATGTTCGTGGAAATTGTTACGGCGCCGAATTTACCTGCCTGAGCTACTATATCAGCTTCCATTTCATGGTATTTGGCATTAAGAACGGTATGAGGAATTCCCGCAGCCTTGAGCTTCTTGGAAAGATTTTCGGATTTTTCAACCGATACAGTACCTACAAGAACAGGCTGTCCTTTTTCGTGACACTTCTTTATCTGTTCGATTATAGCTTTATCTTTACCGTTTTTAGTACGATAAACTACATCGGGCCAGTCTTTTCTGATCATCGGACGGTTAGTCGGAACCTCGACAACGTCAAGATTATATATTTCTCTGAATTCATTCTCTTCAGAAAGTGCGGTACCGGTCATACCGGAAAGCTTATGATACATTCTGAAGTAGTTCTGGAGCGTTATTGTAGCGATTGTTCTGTTTTCTTTCTGTATCTGAACATTTTCCTTCGCTTCAAGTGCCTGATGCAAGCCGTCGGAAAAACGACGTCCGGGCATAATACGTCCTGTGAACGAATCGACGATAAGGACTTCGTTGTCTTTAACAACGTAGTCAGTATCACGATGCATTACGCCGTGTGCCTTGAGCGCCTGATAAATATGGTGCGTTATATCAGCATTTTCGGGGTCTGAATAGTTCTTAATTCCGAAATACTGTTCCGCTTTAGCTATACCTGACGCTGTAAGTGTTGTCGTTCTTGCTTTTTCATCAACAATATAGTCGGCTTTTGAGTCGTCATGGTCTTCCTTGGCATCAAGCTCTTTTATAACTTCTTTGGAAAGAGTTCTGACAAATCTGTCTGCCATGTCATACAACATGTCTACATCCGAGCCTTGACCAGATATAATAAGAGGCGTTCTCGCTTCATCTATAAGTATGGAGTCAACTTCATCGACAATAGCGAAATTATGTCCTCTCTGAACACGATGCTCACTGTATGTCACCATGTTGTCGCGCAGATAATCGAAACCGAATTCGTTATTTGTTCCGTATGTTATATCGCACTTATATGCGGCTTGTTTTTCGTTTTTCTTTTGTCTTGCTACTATAAGACCTGTTGTAAGTCCGAGATACTCATGAATTCTTCCTATTTCTTCACAGCCTAAACGAGCAAGGTATTCGTTAACCGTAACAACATGTACTCCGTTTTCCGTAAGTGCATTCAAATAAGACGGCAAAGCGGCAACCATTGTTTTACCTTCACCTGTCTTCATTTCGGTAATTCTGCCCTGGTGAAGAAGTATGCCGCCCATAATCTGTACATCGAAAGGACGCTTTCCGAGTATTCTGTCGGAAGCTTCTCTTATACATGCATAAGCCTCCGGAAGAATATCATCGAGTGTTTCACCGGTCGAAAGTCTTTTTTTGAATATATCCGTCTGAGAACGCATATCGCTGTCCGACATATTTTTGTATTTTTCGCCCAGCGAGTTGATTCTCTTAACAAGCGGCATTATCTTTTTTATCTGTCTGTCACTGTAGGTTCCGAAAATACTTGATACAAGTCCCATTTTATATAAAGCGGAATTGTCCGCTGCCCTCCGTAATTATTGACAGTTGAAAAAACTTCATCATTTTATTATACCTCATTTGTTAAGAATATTAAGGTATGAAATGTAAATTTATTTAAAAAATATCTCATGATATAAAAATGTTTTTCCGCTTAACCTTATCACTTGCAAAAAACAAGTATATATTATATAATGCTTATTGCTTATAAAATCAGGAGAAAAACAATGAAAAACATTAATATCGTACTTCATGAACCGGAAATTCCTCAAAATACCGGAAACATCGCACGCACATGTGCCGCAACAGGATGCGCGCTCCATATAATCAAGCCTATGGGCTTTGAAATCGATGACAGAAAGCTGAAGCGCGCGGGGCTCGACTACTGGCATTTGCTTGATATAACGTATTATGAGAATCTTGACGACTTCTTTTCAAAGAATCCCGATTGTAATTTCTATCTTTTCTCAACCAAAGCACCGCACTGCTATACCGATGTCGAATATAAAACTCCGGTGTTTTTGTTCTTCGGCAAAGAAACAAAAGGACTTCCCGAGGATTTTCTTCGTGATAACATTTCACGCTGCGTGCGTATACCTATGCGTGAAAATCTGCGCAGCCTCAATCTGTCGAATTCCGTAGCCATAGGTGTATATGAGGTGCTCCGCCAGCATAACTTTGACGGACAGCAAAGTGAAAGCGTTTATCTTGAAAAATAATCGATAATATTCGCATCAAAGCAAAGGTGCCAACAGCTCCATAACTCCTCTGAAAAGCTGACGGATAAAACTGCATTCTTCGTCTTTTGCGACACTGCTTACCGAGAAAATTTCGAGAAAATCATTTTTTATATCTTGTATGCATTTTGTTTTATACATCCATACACCGCATTCGAAATGCAGGTACAGGCTTCTGTAGTCGAGATTAATGCTTCCTACCGTTGCGTACTTGTCATCGCATAAAAACGTCTTTGCGTGAATAAATCCCGGCTGATATTCGTAAATCTTAACTCCGTTTTGAATTAAGTTCGGATAGTAAGACTTAGTCGTTTCTTTAACCAATTTTTTGTCCGGTATACCGGGAGTCACTATTCTTACATCCACACCGCTCTTAACCGCAGTAAGCAAAGCCTGCTCCATCTGTTCATCGATTATCAGATAAGGTGTTGTTATCCAGATATAGTCATGCGCGGATGAAATCATTCCGAGATAAACGTTTTCCCCTACCGGCTCGAAATCCAGAGGATCATCCGAATACGGCTGTACATATCCGACACTATTTTCCGATTTTGACGTAAGCTCAGGTTTAAAGGAATCGTATTTTCCCGACTCATGAACCGGTATATGGCACAAATAGTCCCACATTGAAAGAAACATTACGGTAAAGCTCCATGCCGCACTGCCGTCGATTACAATGGCGTTATCCTTCCAATATCCGTATTTAACGATTTTATTAATGTATTCATCCGCTATGTTAATACCGCCCGTAAAAGCGGTCTTTCCGTCTATTATCAGTATTTTTCTGTGGTCTCGGTTATTTTGATGTGCTGACAGGACGGGAACAAAACGATGGAATACTCTGCACTTTATTCCTTCATTTTCAAGCTGACGTGCAAAATCTCTTTTCAGTGTCATAATGCATCCGATGTCATCATATATAATTCTGACGTCTATTCCCTCTGAAACCTTGCGTTTCAGAACATCGTGTATTCTGTTCCACATTTCTCCTTCGCTTATAATAAAATATTCGATAAATATATATTTTTCTGCTTTCTCAAGCTCTGCAAGCATTACTTCGAACGCATCCTCGCCTGTTTTAAAATAATCGAGTCTGCCGCATCTGTAAGGAGGATAGCTTGACGCATTGCGTATATATTTAGCCTGTTTTTCGGAATTCGCGTCGTCATCTGCCAACTCCGATATAACATCATCACCGCGTCCCAATTCTCCGCCGGCGACATCTGCCATAAAACGCATTTTCTTCAGCGAGCGTTTCGATAATCTGTTTCCGCTGAGTATCACATACAGAGCAATTCCGAACGCGGGGAACGTAAAGACAACCACAATCCAGGCAAGCTTGTATGCCATGTTTTGATTTGTGTTAATTATCTTCAGCACGAACACAAAACCCATAACAAACATAACAGCATAGTAGAATACAAAATATCTTGTAAACTCCACAGTCATAACAAGTATCATTAAAAGCTGTGCGAGTATAAGAATGCCAACTACGAATACCCTGCTGAAAATAAGCTTCTTAAGTCTTTGCATAGATTCCCCTCTTCTTCAGTGACATTAAAACGTATATTATTTTACTATATTCAACTTATAAAATCAATTAGAATACGGTTAAAAAAAACGATAATACATCTCAGCTTTTCGTTCTAATCTCTCTTAATGAGAGCTGAATCGTCTTTTCCACCATTTCTTCAATCTCATGTCATTATTAAGGCATGATTTTGTCGATTTTTTTATTTTCTGTTTCTTGATTATTCCTCAAAATTATATTATAATATCTTGGATTTTGTTTTTTTATTTTACAGGAGTTATATATGTTTAATGTTGGTTTTGATAATGACAAGTATTTTAATTTACAGACGGAAAAAATATTAGAGCGTATCTCTCATTTCGGCGGAAAGCTTTACCTTGAATTCGGCGGAAAATTGTTTGACGATTACCATGCTTCTCGTGTTCTGCCCGGATTTAAGCCCGATACAAAAATAAACATGCTGCTTCGTCTTAAAGACAAGGCTGAAATCGTTGTTGTTGTGTCGGCTGTCGCTATAGAGCAAAATAAAATGCGCGCTGACCTCGGAATCACATATGATATGGATGCTTTAAGACTTATCGACGCTTTCCGTGAAAGAGGCTTATATGTCGGAAGCGTTTGCATCACACACTATGCTTCACAGCCGTCTGCAGATGCATTTATCAAGAGACTTACCGATTTAGGCATAAAAGTGTTCAAGCACTACCCTATTCCCGGTTATCCCACCAATGTCAAGCTCATTGTCAGCGATGACGGATACGGTAAAAACGAATATATCGAAACCTCACGTCAGCTGATTGTTATAACCGCTCCCGGTCCCGGCAGCGGAAAAATGGCTACCGCGCTTTCACAGCTGTACCATGACGCTAAGAAAGGCATAAAGTCAGGATATGCTAAATTCGAAACCTTCCCTGTATGGAACCTGCCTCTTACTCATCCTGTCAACCTCGCCTACGAATCCGCTACAGCGGACCTTGCAGACGTTAACATGATTGACCCCTTCCATCTCGAGGCATATGGCAAAACCACAGTGAACTATAACCGCGACGTAGAAATATTCCCGGTATTGCGCAGACTTTTCGAAGAAATATACGGTGAATGCCCATATAAGAGTCCGACCGATATGGGTGTCAACATGGTAGGATTCTGCATATTCGATGACGATGCCGTATCTAATGCCGCAAATATGGAAGTGATTCGCAGATATTATGATTCACTTGTTAAAAGAATGAAAGGCTTATGCTCTCCCGATGAAGTAATGAAGCATGAGCTTATCATGAATCAGGCAAAAATTACGACCGACGACAGACATGTTGTAAAATCCGCACTGGAAAAATCAGCTGCTACCGAAGGCCCTGCCGCCGCAATAGAACTCCATGACGGAAGAATTGTAACCGGTAAAACCTCGGCTCTTCTCGGATCCTGCTCTGCCGTTCTTCTTAACGCTCTTAAAGCTCTCGCGGGTGTAGATGATGATGTACAGTTAATTTCTCCCGCAGTAATCGAACCCATATGCCGCCTGAAAACCAGCAATTTCGGCTGTCATAACCCCAGACTTCACGCAGATGAAATTCTGATTGCTTTAGCTATTTCGGCTACAACTGATTCCAACGCAAAGGCTGCACTCGATGCTCTGCCTGAGTTATTCTCATGTGAGGCTCACTCAAGTGTTATCGTATCGCAGGTTGATACCGATACCTTCCGCAAGCTCGGAATCAATCTCACCTGCGAGCCTGTTTACGAATCAAACAAGCTGTTCCACAGATAAGGCGAAAATTTTATTTCAACATATATAACTTAAAATATATCAAACATAAAAGTCTCCGTTCACGAGTTAATCGTTAAACGGAGACTTTCTTATTATGTGTTAAATACTATACAGTACGTAAATTACTTTGTAATGGTAATTTTATTGATAACTCCCGCTTTATCGGGGTCTATGCCGCGTACAATTGTCATGCAGCAAGCCAAGAGCTGGAAGAACATAACAGCCATATGCGGGAATGTGAATTCACTGCCTGTGCAAGGAAGAACAACAGGTGTTGTAGCTGCGGGGCAGATTGAAGGATCATCAGTAATAACAACTACATCCGCACCTACGTTCTGCAGCTTCTGTATAATCGTAAGTGAGTCATCATCGGTTTTGCCCTTAGGTGCGATAACGAATACAAGATCATTCGGCTTAACCTGAGCAATCGGACCATGGTGGAAGTCTGATGTAGGATATCCCTTCATCTTCAACTTGTTGGTCTCAAGCATTTTAAGTGCGCCTTCAAGTGCTATCGGGTATGAAATACCGCGTCCGAGAACTATCGCGCCGCTTATATTCTGATACTTTTTAGCGAACAATTCAATCTCTTCGAATTTAGTATCAAGCAGAACACCTGCTTTTTCGCCGACACCATGCATTTCGGCAAGAAGCTCATCGTTTCCTGCCCATACAGCAGCCATAACTCCGAGTATCATCATCTGTGCGGTAAATGTCTTTGTAGCGGCGATACTTGCTTCAAATCCGCATCCGCAGAACAAATGATATTCAGCTGATTTTGCCATAGGTGATTCTTCGTTATTTGTAACAGCAACGGTTATTGCTCCATCTTTCTTCGCGGATTCGAGTACTGCGAGAACGTCCTCAGCTTTTCCCGACTGTGAAACACCGATAACAAGGTTATCACTGAGATCTACATGTGCTCCGTACTTAGTGAATACCGAAGGAGTACCGAGTGTGCAGGGAATTCCCGCAAAGATGCCGAACAGATACTGAGCATATACACATGCATGGTCTGATGTTCCGCGTGCCGCAAAATAAATGTGCTTTATTCCCTTGCCCTTGGCTTTAGCAACTATCTCTTTAATTTTGTCAATGTTTAAGTCATAAGCTTTTTTTATGGTTTCAGGCTGTTCTCTGATTTCTGTCTCAAGGTTAATCATATAATTAATCTCCATTCTATAAATTTTTTATATTAATGAAAGGGTTTTTAAAATAAATATTCCGATAAATACCGTTAATATACAGATAAAAGTGGATAACAAGAGGATTTGCGCCGCCAGCTCATGGTCATTTCCCATTTTCTTAGCCATAATGTAGCTTGATACTGCGGTAGGCGCACCGAAACAAATCAGTATAACACCGAGCGACGGTCCTCTGAAGCCGATAAGCGCGGCTAAAGTAATCACCGCTGCGGGAAGTACTACTGTTTTAAAAATTGCACCGATAACAGCATATTTGAGTCTGCCATGCAGACTTTCGAGTTTAAAGTTTGCACCCAAGCTTAAGAGTGCAAGCGGCGTTGCGAGATTCGCTAAATAAGAAAGAGTTTTTGACATAAACTGCGGTGTTTCAAAATCGGTAACCATTACTATTATACCGAGAAGTACTCCTATAATCAACGGATTTGTTATGACGTTCTTCAGTATACCGATAACCTTTTTACCGCTCATTTTCTCGTCTTTGCTTTCGGAAAACAGTGATAATATAATTACCGAGTATGAATTAAACATAACAATAACAAACGGCATTGTAATAGCTATGGTCTGACCGCCGATTTCACCGAACATATTTACCGCAAGAGGTACTCCGAGAATCGCGAAATTCGATCGACAGATACCCTGAATAAGTGCTCCGCGTTTTGATCTATCCCGTACAGTCAGGCAAACAATCACGGTTACTATAAAGAACGAAAATGTAACCGATAAGATAAGGAATAAAACAAGCGACCAGTCGATATTTTCATCAGGCTTACTGCCTGCCACTTCGTTGAAAAGCATAACAGGCAATGCTATTTTAAATACTATCCAATCTGCGGTTTCGGTAAATTTATCCGTAATAATACGGCATTTACCGAGTATTGCGCCGATTATTACCAAAAGAAAAATCGGAAATATAGCATTTACACTATACAGTAAATTATCAAGCATAATTTTCGCCTTCACTTAATCCTGTGTAGTAACTGTAAAGTCCGTCGGCAATTGCCTGTGCAATCTCAGACTGCCATTCATCATCAACCATATTAGCCGCATCAGTCGGGTTTGTACAAAAACCGATTTCAATAAGCGATGCCGCGACCATCGTTTCTCGTGTAACCTGATATGAAGCGACTGATTGATCGAATATCTGAGGCGAAGGAGTCGGATCCATTTCGTTTTCTATTGAATCCGCAATACTCTGCGCAATAATCTCATCATTAGTGTCTACTTTGCGCCAGTTATTCTCATTTTCATAATAAATCCTGATTCCGCATGTGTCGAGATTTGCCTCATAAGAATTGACGTGAATCGATACATAATAGTCAATATCCAATGTATTAGCATAAGCAACTCTTTCGGAAGGATTAAAAATCTGATCGCCGTTGTCTTCGGCTGTTTTTCCGAATGTGGTACCGTCATGTGTCATTACTACAGAGAAGCCGAGATTTGTTAAATCTTCCTTCAGCTTGTTTGCAACAGCCAAATTTATATCTTTTTCAAGCGTTCCGTCTTCCCATATGCCGTCACCGCATCCTCCGTCAACAAAGCCATGTCCCGGGTCAACGCATATGACATAGCCTTCTTTAACCTTTTCCCTATCATCGGATGTTTTATCTTTTTTCTTCTTTCTTCTGATACCTGTACCCGGGAGAGCTGTTTCTGTCGATACGAAGTTTTCCTCATTGTTTTCCGCTGCTTGCTCACTTGAGCATCCGGTAAACAATAACAGAGCACATAAAAGTCCTGCTCCTATCCGTACGGCATGACAGTTTAACATTAGATTCATTTTTATTAAGTCCTTATTATCTTAGGTAATCAGGGAGAAAATCCTCATCGATAATATTTTCAACTTTATCCTTCAGTTTATCAACGCTGACGTTATTCACCGCGTGATTTGCGGCAATTTCATCACTATATTCATTGAACGTAAATACTTGGAATCCCGATAGACCTGTTGTGTCATCATTTGTATAATGAATCACTGTCGGATTCAATGTAACATCATCAAGCTCTATCGTTCCGCCTCCGTATGCAACAGAAAGATTCAGAATTCCCCCGCATAAATTGTCAATATTATCGGAGCTCGTTATAATATTTCCGAGTGAATATGCAGCAAGAGTAAGTGTACCGTCTCCGGTGTCAACCCACTCGATTTTACCGAGAGCACTGCCGTTTCCGATAATTATATCAGCTCCCGATTGTGCAATATTGTATATCACATTGCTTTTGTCCGCTGTCGAGTCATCACTTCCCCAATCCACAAAAACAATAACAATATCAGATACGAAATCCGAATATTCGATTTCCGATTGATATTTATCATCTTTATAATCAACTCCGGAAACCGAAAGACATGCAATGTTTAAACCGTTTTTGTTTATAACAATATTCTCGCTGCCTTCTTTTACCTCGGTAATATCGTACTTATCGGCTGTGTCAAAAGCAGATGAATTTCCGATATTTAATACGTCAATACCGAGATCGTATACCGCACCTACCGCTTCATCGGGAAGCTGTGTTTTATCTTGCTCTGTATATGAACCGAATGCGATATCGGATGAACTGACTAAATTGTAAATACCCGTAAACATTCTGAGAAAGCTGTAGCTCTTGCCGTCACCGGCACGATTGGAAGCATCGCTTATAATGCTGTCATCAATCGTAATGTTTCCGCATATTGAAATATTGAGTACATCCTTTGCGTTAACCTCGGTTACCTCCTCCACCGATTCCTCAGTGGAGGTTTCGAGAGTATTTTTGCGCGAGGCCTGTGCCAACGTTTGTGATGAAGTATCAACCTCATCTGTGGTGTCAATGTCAGATGCGGTACTCGAATCTCTCATTTCTATTTGAATACATGATGAGAGGGCTAAAGAAACAGATAAACATGTTATTGCAAAACCGATTTTCAGACAATTGTGTAAACGCATAAATTATCGCTTAGACAATACGTCTGATTCATATTTTTTCATCTCGGCAATCCAAGTATTGCCGTCGGGAACATTCTGCATGTCGCAGTAAGCATCCCAAACAAGACCAAACGGCAAAGTCTTATATTCTTCAAGATATGCTAATCTCGATGTGTAATCTCCGTCAGCCTCGAATTTCTGGAGCATTTTTACAGGTTCGAGAGCGGCCCAAAGAAGAGCCTTCTGCATGTTTCTGGCACCGATAGCCCAGCATGCGATTCTGTTAATCGATCCGTCGAAGAAATCAAGTCCGATGTGTACTCTGTTTTCATAACCGCCGCGCTTAATTTCGGATGCGATTGTTTTTAATTCGTCATCGAATATTACAACGTGGTCTGAATCCCAGCGAACAGGACGAGATACGTGAAGCATAATTCCGTCGAGATACTGAAGTACACCGGAAATTTTATCGGAAACTACTTCTGTCGGATGGAAATGTCCTGTGTCAAGTGTCAAGAGAGTATGATGCTTCATAGCGCATCCCATATAAAATTCATGTGAACCGATGGTGCAGCTCTCAAGACCTATGCCGAACACCTTGCTCTCGACAGAATCGAGAGTATACTCGGGACTGAGCTTTTCAGCAAATATTTCCGCATATGACTCGGCAAGAGTTTCTCTTTTCTTAGCACGGTTTACGGGAATATCCTTAAATCCGTCGGGAATCCACAAATTGTTAACCGATACCTGACCGAGCTCGCGGCCGAAGTACTCTGATATTTTACGTGACGCAATACCGTGTTCAATCCAGAATTTTCTTATAGCGGGATCGTCATTCGAAAGAGTAAATCCATCGGCTGAAAGAGGATGTGAGAAAAATGTGGGGTTAAAATCGAGTCCCAAATTATTCTGCTTAGCCCATTCTACCCATGATTTAAAATGTTCGGGAGCTATTTCGTTTCTCGGAACCTTTTTTCCGTCGGAATCCAAATATATTGCATGAAGAGAGAATTTCTTTTTACCGGGAATCAAGCTCGATGCAAATTCGAAATCCTTTCTGAGTTCATCTATATTGCGTGATTTTCCGGGATAATTACCTGTGGACTGAATGCCGCCTGTTAAATCACCGTCATTTGTTTCGAAACCGCCTACGTCATCTCCCTGCCAGCAATGAATTGACACCGGAGTGTTCTTGACACTCTCAATAGCAGCATCAACGTCAACACCCCAATTTGAATATATTTCTCTTGCGGTCTCTAAAGCCTTTTCTGTATTCATATTTATAACCTTTCTGTAAATCGTTCTTTATTTTTCAAACGGTTATCCGATGAGAGCGAGGAATCTTTCGTATGCCTCGTCCCATGCTGCTTTTTTCTCTGTATTCGGTTCGAATGTTTTAATTTCGAATGAATTTGCGATTATTCTTCTTGCTTCCCACATATCGGATATTTCACCGAGAGATATAAGCTGCATTACGGCATTTCCGAGAGTTGTTGCCTCAACCGGACCTGCGTACACGGATTTTCCGGTAGCGTCGGCGGCGAATTGAGACAGCATGTCTTCCTTTGTGCCTCCGCCGACAATATTAATTACCTCATATTTCTTTCCGGTCAGCTCCTCGAGCTTTTCTGCAGTCCAACGATATCTCAGAGCGAGTGATTCGAAAATACATCTTACAATCTCTCCCGGGTTTTCGGGAACAGGCTGGTTTGTGTTTCTGCAGTATTCTCTGATTCGCTCGGGAAGATTTCCTGCGGGTGAGAACAGATTGTCATCGGGATTGATAAGTGAACGGAGAGGCTGTGCTTCTTTCGCGAGCATTGTGAGTTCATCGAAGGTATAACTCTTTCCCTCTCTCTTCCATTGACGGCGAGATTCCTGCTCAAGCCATAATCCCATTATATTTTTCAGAAGTCTGATTGTTCCGAAAACTCCGCCTTCGTTTGTGAAATCATATTTTTCCGAAAGCTCCGTAAGTACGGGAGTATCTGTCTCGGTTCCCATAAGAGACCATGTTCCGCTGGAAATGTACAGAAAATCCTTCTTTGCCGCGGGAACGGAGAGAACAGCACTCGCGGTATCATGCGAGCCGATTTTCATTACGGTAAGGCCTGTATGTCCTGTTTCTTCTTCTATTGATGGAATAAGCTTTCCGCACTTTGTTCCCGGCTGGACGATAGTATTGAAAATACCTGTCGGAATACCGCATTTCTTAATTAAATCGAAGTCATAATCTCTCTTTACCGCATCAAGCAAAGCACCGGTCGATGCGATTGTATATTCACTTGTTTTCTCGCCTGTGAGCATATAAGCAAACAAATCGGGCATATGGAGAAGGCACTCGGCGTTCTCTACAATCCACGGTCTGTCACGCATATCGGCTGTCAGCTGATACAAAGTGTTGAAATTCAGTGACTGGATACCTGTCTTACCGTAAATTTCTTTTCTCGATGCGAAATTCGAGAAAACATACGGCTGAATATCATCGGTACGCTTGTCTCTGTAATGATACGGGTTAGAAAGCAATGTACCGGCTTTGTCGAGATATCCGTAGTCAACACCCCAGGTATCAATACCCATTGATACGGTTTCACCTTCATGTGAGGCTGCCAGAACAGCGGTTTTTATTTCATGGAAAAGTCTCGGTGCGTCCCAGAAAAATCCGCCGGGCATCATAACAGGATCATTTGAAAAACGGTGAATTTCTTTCAGGCTTATTTTCTCACCGTCAAAGGAACAGAGAATTCCCCTTCCGCTTGACGCTCCGAAATCCACTGCCAATATCTGCTTATTTTTCATCATAACTCTCCTTTATATGTTTCAGCCTATTTCCGCAGTCCTCGGGATACAGTAACGAAGATTCTCAACTGCGGCTTTGAAAGCTGCTTCCGATGTTGGATATGCGTTTGCCAACTTGCTTGTATTGCCTGCCTCCTCAAGTGCCTCAAGACCTGAGAACACACGAAGATGCGGCTCTATTGTAAGTATGAAGTCTCCCTTATGAACTCTGTTGATAACTGCAAGAAGCTCGGGAATAGAACCGATGCCCATACCTGCGGGAACAACGGTACCGTTCTTAAGTGCATCTTTAATGTGGAGATATGTAATATGAGTTTTAAGTAAATTGTATGAATGTTCAAACGGTTCACAGCCGCACTGAATAAAGTTTGCGGGATCGAATACACATCCGAGTCTTCCGTCAAACTCATCGAGTATTTCAAGGCATCTCTCGGGAGTGTCTCCGTATATTCCCTTTTCATTCTCATGACAGAGCTTTACACCGTATTCATCGGCTACATCAAGCATTTTGCCTAATCTGTCAATAACTTCGTTTTTATATTCATCGTACTTTCCGTCGGGAATATAGAATGAGAACATTCTGATTCTTGACGCATAAAGAATATCTGCGATTTCACATGTATTCTTAAGCTTGTCAAGATGAGGCTCAAAAGGATCGGTAATCTTTATCTTACCGATAGGAGAACCTATAGCCGATACGGAAATTCCGGACGATTCAAGCTTCTTGTGAACATCGGAAGCTTGGAACTGGGTAAGATCGGAAACATTTATTCCGTCCACACCTCTGAGTTCGGTCATTCTGATCTTGCTTGTGATTAATCCTTCAATCTGTTCGTCTAAAGAAGGTGAATATTCATCCGAAAAAGCGCTTAATTTAAATTTTACCATAAATTTATACTCCGATATATGTCTTTCTATAAATAATATGTGATATGTAAATATACTGTCACTTATAGTTTTGATTTAATTATAACATCATTTCAGTGTTAATGCAATGTTTTATAAATAAAAAATCAAGGCATACAGACAGTTATTGTCGAATTTTGCAATTTCTTTTTTTATATTTGCATAATATTAATGTTTTACTTACAATTACAATTCGAGAACAGTAACTCCGTAGTCACCCTCTCCGAAAGCTCCCGCACGGAATGATTTGATTCTTTTGTCTTCCTTAAATCTTTGCCACAATGCGTTTCTGAGCGCACCCGTTCCCTTTCCGTGTATTACCGTAGCGGAATGAACCCCCGCAAGTATAGCATTATCAATGTAACGGTCGACAACAAACCAAGCCTCTTCTCCCGTCATTCCGCGCACATCGCATTCAAGCTTGAACGATCTCGTTACCTGTGCACGGGCTACTGCCTGCTTTTTGTGCTCCTTCTTTGCTACCTGTTCGGCATCCTCAAGCAGCTTTAAATCCTTTACGTTTACTCGCATTTTAACGGCGCCCATTCTGATGTTTACTGCACCGTTTTTATCGGGATCATCGATAAGTATACCCTGTGTGCCCAAATTACGATGTACAACCGCATCTCCTTTTTTGAGCGGACGCGGAAGGACATATTCGTCATCATCGACATAATCGGTGGTCGGGTTCATCTTATCGTCAAACTCGCGAACCTTCGCGCGTATTGATTTTTTAGCCTCGGCAAGCTTATCCGCATCCTGCTGCTTTTTTGCCTCTTCAAGCTGTTTCATAACATAGTCGCTTGTAGCTCTCGCTCCGTCCAGAAGCTCTTGCGCTTTTTTTCGCATAGTCTGAGCATCCTTCTCTGCGCTTGCGAGACGCTGTTTAAGCTCCGCCTCGGTTGCTTTGTTTTTCTCTTCAAAAGCACGGCGTTCGTTTTCGGCGTCCTTCTTTTCTTTTTCGAGCTCTATTCGTGTTTTTTCCAGCTTTTCTATTACAGTTTCAAAGCTTCGTGAGCCTGTATCGACAAACTGCTCTGCTCTTTTAACTATCTCAGGTGATAAACCGAGCTTTTCGGAAATCGCAAACGCGTTTGATTTTCCGGGCGTACCGATTATAAGCCTGTATGTCGGGCAAAGAGTATTTATATCGAATTCACACGATGCGTTTACAACGCCCTCGGTTTCTATGGCATATGCTTTAAGCTCCGCATAATGCGTTGTGGCTGCGCATAATGTTTTATTCATGCGAGTCTCTTCCAGTATTGCCATCGCAAGAGCCGCACCTTCCACAGGGTCCGTTCCGGAACACAGCTCATCGAAAAGAACCATCGATTTATCTGTCATTTTATCGAGAATATTAACTATTCCCTTCATATGTGACGAGAATGTCGAAAGTGACTGTTCAATACTCTGCTCGTCACCTATATCGGAAAATACCTCATCGAATACTCCGATTTTCGAGGTATCATCTGCGGGAATATGAAGTCCTGCTTGTGCCATAAGCGTAAACAGTCCTATTGTTTTCAGCGTAACCGTTTTACCGCCTGTATTAGGACCGGTTATGACGAGCATTTTATAATCTTTTCCGAGTGAAACCGTAATCGGTACAACCTTATCCTTATCGAGCAGCGGATGACGAGCTCTATATAAATCCACAACAGGCTTATCGACAATACACGGTGCCGATGCGTTTAGTTTATATGAGAATTCGGCACAGGTGAATATAAATGCCAGCTCGGTTATATTCAAATAGTCAAGATTCAAATCATTACCCGACCCCGCAACCCCCGCCGACAAATCACGAATAATGCGCTCAATTTCATGTTCTTCCTTGCTTTCGAGTTCACGCAGCTCATTATTCGCCTCCACAACGGCAATAGGCTCGATAAACAGTGTCGCTCCGGATGAGGATGTATCATGTATGAGACCTTTGACCTCATTTCTGTATTCCGCTTTCACGGGAATGACAAAACGTCCGCCTCTTGTGGTAACTATATTTTCCTGAAGATATTTTGATTGTCCGGACACGTATTTTTGCAGCAAATCCTTTATTTTACTGTCGGTAAGACGCTTTTTTCTTCTGATTTCACTCAGCTCATGGCTTGCTTCATCCGCAACAAAATCATCCGCAAGTATTGAGCGGTTGATTTTTTCCTCGAGGCTGCGGTTGGAGACCAGTCTGTCGAATATTTCTCCGAGAGAAGTCTGCGGTGTTTTTTCGCCCTGTACATAATCCTGCAGCAGCCTTGCTGTTTTGAAAACGGCGGCACAATCGAGAAGCTCACGCAATGACAGCATGGCATCTTTCTCAGCTCTTTCCACACTTGCGCGAATATCCTTTATCCTGCCGAATGACGGTGTACCCTTTAATCCTATTAGAGTTTTGGCGTCAGTTGTGTGCTGCTGTCTCAGTCTGACCTTCTCCGCATTTGAGGAAGGAGTAAGACTTCTTGCCATCTCAGCTGATCCTTCGGTCGGAGCAAGCTCTGCGAGCAGTTCTGTGATTTTATCAAATTCAAGTACATGTAATGCTTTAGAATTCATTTTGTCCTCTAAAATAATTGTCAGATAAATTAAGGATGCGCCGAATAAATCAGCCTTAAATCAGTGCTTCCTTAAATCTGCGTACGTATCTTTTTGTAGTATTCCAACGATGAAAAGTTATGTTCGAGATGATTAAGCAAATATCTTTCACATACAACCGAGAATAGTGATATCTCCGTCTTGTCAAGTGTAAAAGATAGGAATTTTTTAATTGGCGATGACGCTATATACCTTATCGCATAAAGCACCGGCAATGACAGACGTATCATAATCTTCGCAGTAGAATCATCGCAAATATATTCCGGAGAATTATTAAGCTCTGCTCGGCATTTTTTACAGATTATACGTCCGTTCATTACGTCAAGCGTTGAATCCTCCGTAATATCGCATCCGCATATTCCGCACGCCGATAAATCCGGCATAAAACCTTCAGCCGCAGCTGTTCTGAACTCAAACGCGCCTTTTATTATATCAAGCGGAATATTGATATTCGATATTGCGTAAAGCGTGTTTAATACAAGCGGAAGCAGCTCCTCATCTCCCATACCTACAAGTGAAACATCATGAGCTACATCGCAGACATAATTCGCAAGCGATAATTTCTCGATATCATATCGTATATTCATAAACGATTCTATCAAAAATGCGTCCGCTATGTAATAATACTCTCCGCGCTTTTTTAATTGAAACGTACTGTATGTGAAAAGCTGTGCCGATGCGGCGTATTTGTTTTTGATACTCGTCAAGCCTTTGCCTGATATCGTTATCAGTCCCTCTTCCGCCGTCAGCAGCGTCAGCAGTCTGTCCCTTTCTCCGACTTTAACGTCGCGTATCACAAGTCCGTCAAGTTCGATAAAGTTTTCACTCATCGTTTACATGTTCTGCTCCGGTTTAAATCCGAAGCTGTTCAGCGAAAGCTGGTCATCACGCCATTTTTCTTTTACTTTTACCCAAAGGTTTAAGTAAACCTTCATGCCGAAAAACGCTTCCATGTCCTCACGGGCATAAGTTCCGATTTTCTTAAGCGTTTCGCCGTTCTTTCCGACGATTATTCCCTTATGAGACTGTTTTTCACAGTATATTTCCGCGCGGATACGAAGCATTTTTTCATCTTCTTCAAACTGCTCGATAACAACCGCGGTGCCGTGCGGTATTTCATCAGACAGTGTACGAAGAAGCTTTTCGCGAATTATTTCCGCGGCGATTTGTCTCTCCGGCTGGTCCGTAAGGCTGTCCGCATCAAACATCCACTCGCCTTCATACAAAAACTTTTCAGCCTCATCAAGTACGTCGCTTACATTTTTTCCGGTTTCGGCACATGTCGGGACAACCGCGTCGAAATCGTGCAGCGATGCATAGTCGGATATTGTTTCGGCGAGCTTTTCGCGATTAACAAGGTCGATTTTGTTCAGCACCAGCATCGACGGAAGCTCTGCCTTTTTTATCTGATTTATAAGGTTTTTCTCGATTTCTCCTGCGGGATAACCTGCTTCGGCTATTAAAATAACCGCATCTGCCGAACCTACGGATGAACGTACGGATTTCATCATAAATTCACCGAGTTTATTTTTTGCGTGGTGTACACCGGGAGTGTCAAGGAATACATATTGATCCTCGCCTTTTGTGAGTATGCCCGCGATACGATTTCTTGTGGTCTGCGGTTTCGGAGAAACTATCGCAACCTTTTCTCCGAGTAAGTGGTTCATAAGTGTGCTTTTGCCTACATTCGGTCTGCCTACTATAGCTATAAATGCTGTTCTCATATTTTTACTCCGTTTATTTCTGTTTTACTTCCAGTCCGAGCTTTTTCATAACCGTTCTCTGATGCTCACGCATTATCATATCCTCTTCATCCGAATTCACATGATCGTATCCGAGAAGATGCAAAACCGAATGGACGGTTAAAAAGGCACATTCTCTTTCATAACTGTGCCCGAATTCCTCTGCCTGTTCTTTAGCCCTCTCCAGTGAAAGCACTATGTCACCGAGTTCGAAAATCTCACCTTCAAACGGCATATCACCGTTTTTTATATCATACATCGGGAATGACAGAACATCGGTCGCGGAATCGATACCGCGGAATTCATTGTTTTTTTCGCGTATTTGTTCGTTATCCGTGAATGTAACCGAAACCGTACAGTCATACTCGAAGTGTTCGCATTCGAGCGTTGCTTTTACCGCTTTTTTTATCAAACGGCGCAGCAGAATGCCTGCTTTTTCTTTGTTCTGTTCATTTGTGAATATTATTTTTACTTTCATTTATTGTTGTCGCGGTGCTGTGCATGGTATCGGGTATTTTCACGCCGCTCCTCCGTTTTTACTTTTCTGTCTCTGTCATACTTATCGTATGCCATAATTATCTTCTGTACCAATCTGTGCCGTACTACATCCTTTTCGGTAAACTCATGTACCGCTATGTCATCAATATTTTTTAATATCTGAACCGCTATCGACAGTCCGCTTCTTGTGCCTCTCGGAAGGTCTGTTTGTGTCAGGTCTCCTGTTACTACAATTTTAGATCCGTTGCCGAGACGTGTGAGAAACATTTTCATTTGTTCCGGTGTAGTATTCTGCGCTTCATCGAGAATAATGAATGAATCATCTAAGGTACGTCCTCTCATATACGCGAGAGGGGCAATTTCTATAGTCATTTTCTCAATAAGCTTCGCACATGATTCCGCACCCATCATTTCATACAGTGCATCGTAGAGAGGGCGGAGGTATGGGTCTATTTTGCTCTGTAAATCTCCGGGAAGAAAGCCCAGTCTCTCACCGGCTTCAACCGCGGGACGTGTTAAAATAATTCTCGACACCTCATGAGCTCTGAGTGCCTTCACAGCGGCTGCAACCGCCAAATATGTTTTGCCTGTACCAGCGGGACCTGCTCCGATTACAATCGTGTTCTTTTTAATCGCATCGAGGTATTTCTTTTGTCCGACGGTTTTAGCCTTGACAGGCTTTCCTTTTGCTGTCACGAAAAAACAATCTTCATCAAAATCCGAAAGCTCGTTCTGTCTGCCGTCTTTTACCATGGATATTGTATAATCAACGCTTTGATCGGATAACTCGTCGCCTATAGACGCAATCTTTTTAAGATATGACAGCGTATCGAAGGCATAACCGACACCGGGTTCCTCGCCTTCAATAACAATCGTGTCGCCGTCATCCGCTTGATTCTGAATATTATATATGCGTACCGAAAACTCTTCCTCAAGCCGTCTTATATTTTTATCGAAATTACCGAACAACCTTGCTGTCAGCTCCGACGTCTGCGTGTTTAATTTTTTTATCAAAATATTCTCCCTATTTTTTTATATGCTCAGCCTCGCGTTTTTTGATTGCGAAAACCGACTTAAGCTGTATATAAACAATTTACTATTATATATTTTAGCACATAGTCAAGTTATAATTCTATAGTTTTAAGAAAAATTATCTGTAAGTTTTCATTATTCCATATTTGTTTTCTCCGTACTCGGCTCATTTTCTTATTAATTGCGGTCTTGCGTCAATAAGTTTCACGTGAAGTCTTGATTTTTATCATGATATTTTATATAATAGTAGTTGAAAGTTATTATGGGGCAGTGTGTGTCATTACTCCGTATAATAATTTTCCGGATAAAAATCAATATGATAAAGTGAGTTGAAAATAATTCCGCTATGAAAAGTAAAATCGAAACCGATAAATATTGTAAGTACTGCGAGCACGCAAGTGCCTTACACGATCCCGACACTATGCTTTGTAAAAAAAAAGGTATTGTCAACTCAGGCCAAAAGTGCCGTTCTTTTCGATATGATCCGCTGAAAAGAGAGCCGAAAATCAAAAATTCTTCGGATACTCTCGAATATGTTGAAATATGATAAAATATTAATTTTAAATTTGAAATATGGTTTTGGAGGAACAAACCCTTGATACTTGCACTTGAAGAAGCTAAATACAAATTAGAGAATTTTCGAAAAGATATCACCGAACTCGGTTCGGCTCTCAGAATAGATGAACTGAGAAAAAAAGCCGCCGAGCTTGACAGCGTTACGGCAGATCCCGAATTCTGGAATAATCAGGAAAACTCCGGCAAGGTTCTTAAAGAAGTTAAGAGAATTAAAGAAAAAATCAGCAAGTACGAAGCTTTGTCAAATAAGCTTGAGGACACAATCACTCTCGCCGAGCTTGCCATCGAAGAAAACGACGAATCCCTCGTAGGAGAGGTTGAGGCCGATGTTCGTGCAATCGAGGATGAAGAGGAAAAACAGCGCATAGAAATACTTTTATCAGGTGAATACGATCAGAATAACGCTATCGTTTCCTTCCATCCCGGTGCCGGCGGAACCGAAGCACAGGACTGGGCTCAGATGTTATACCGTATGTACACTCGCTGGGGTGAAAGACACGGTTACAATGTCAAGCTCATTGACTGGCTCGACGGTGAAGAAGCCGGACTTAAATCTGCGACAATACTCATAGAGGGTGAAAACGCATACGGATACCTTAAAGGCGAAAACGGTGTTCACCGTCTTGTAAGAGTTTCCCCGTTTGATGCATCGGGAAGACGTCACACCTCGTTCGCTTCAGTCGAGGTTATGCCGGAATTCGACGATGACAACAGCATTGAGATTAAAGATGAAGATCTTGAAATCACAGCTCACCGCTCATCGGGCGCAGGAGGTCAGCATATCAACAAGACAGACTCCGCAATCAGAATCACGCACATTCCGACAGGTATTGTAGTAGGATGCCAGACAGAACGCAGCCAGCTTCAAAACAAGGAAACAGCCATGAAAATGCTTAAATCAAAGCTCATGGAAATTAAGCAGCGTGAAAAGCTTGAAAAAATAGAAGATATCAAAGGTATAAAAACAAACATCGAATGGGGTGCGCAGATTCGTTCCTATGTATTCATGCCGTACACTCTCGCAAAGGACACACGTACCGGTTATGAGGACGGCAACATTCAAGCTGTTATGGACGGAGAAATCGACGGATTTATCAATGCATATCTCAAGATGAACGCAGCACGTGACTGATATTATAAACCCGATATGAAAAAAGAGGAATCACGCTTTACAGACTCAGCTGTTTTCGAGGGAATGACATCAATACGTGCCGTAATATCGGCGAGTGAAAACAAAATAAGCGACAGAAAAATCGAAAAGCTGCTTATAGACGAAGAAAAAAAGAAAAGTAAAGGCAAGGAAATTGCCTGGCTCAACTTCAAAGCAGGCGAGATGAATTTCCAAATTCAATATGTCTCGGCAGATATCCTCGATAAGTATACCACCGGCAGCACCCACGGCGGAATTATCGCTCTTTGTTCGGAAAGAACAATTCCGAGTTTAAATGAAAGCGATATTAAGAAGGACGGATTTTACGCAATGCTCGAGGGCATAGAAGACCCGTATAATTTCGGGTATGCCGTACGTGCACTGTATGTATGCGGTATTGACGGAATTATTCTTACACCGCGCAACTGGATGAGCGCGGCGGGTGTTGTGTGCAGATCATCGGCAGGTACTTCGGAATTGCTTCCGTGCTTTGTCAGCGAAGGAACGGAAGCGGCAAAGCTGTTTAAAAAACAAGGTTATAAAGTAATATGTGCCGGAATCAGAGATTCGATATCATCCTTTGAGTGTGACATGACAAAGCCTGTGTTTTTGATTATCGGAGGCGAAAAAAGAGGTATATCCTCCGCACTTCTCTCTGAAGCGGATCGAATTGTAAGAATAGACTATGACAGGCAATTCGGAGGCTCACTGTCTGCGGCATCGGCGGCTTCAATGCTCGCATATGAAATTATGAAGCAAAATAAGTTAAAGCAGCTCAGCACAAACGGTAATGCCTAAAAATGACTTGAGTTAAATCTGATAAAAAATCGGTAGAATTGTTGAATCCTACCGATTTTTATTAAATTACTCTGTTATACGTTTTTTAGTTACGCGTTTTTATAAAAATATTATTTGAAAGGATAATCATATGAATATAACTGTTTATCTCGGTGCATGTGAAGGAAATGATCCTTCTTTCGTTAATGCGGTTAAAGAATTAGGTACATGGATAGGCAAAAGCGGGAATTCCTTGGTATACGGCGGTTCAAAAAGCGGATTAATGGGTATACTTGCGGAAAGTGTAATCAACGCAGGCGGACTTGTAACCGGAATTGAGCCTCAGTTTTTTATAGATGCCGTAGCTCAATACGATAAGCTTACAAAGCTTATTGTCACAAAGGATATGACCGAGAGAAAAACCAAAATGATTGAAATGGGAGATGCTTTTATCGCATTTCCCGGGGGCACCGGAACACTGGAGGAAATTTCCGAGGTTATGTCCAAGGTCTCATTGAAACAGCTTGACAAGCCATGCATCATATATAATCTGAACGGATATTATGACCATCTGAAGGCTCTGCTCCATCATATGACGGAGACAGGTTTATCGTCCGATGACAAACAGGAAGGCATATATTTTGCCGACAATCTTGACGAAATAATCGGAATTCTGTCGGCAGACTGATAGTTTTTTATTACTTTATAGGCTGCACAGCTGCATAACTTTCTCAGTGCAGTCACAGCCTGTTTCGTGTAAAAGAGCGGCAGCGCACATGTAATAATTGGATGTCTCCGCCATTTTGAATACTTCCGATGTTATATCCGAAAGCTCCTCAAAGCTGCCCGATTCCGTACATGTTACCGCTATGGCTCTCCAAACCGCATATAATGCCGCGAGAGACATTGCGGCTGTATTGCAGTCTAAAACAGCTCCGACACCGATTATGTACGGAAATCCCATATAAAATACATGGTTTACAAATAACTGCTCCGATATAATTTCCGCATCAGGATAGAATTCGGAAAATTTTTTCTGCTTTTCCTCATATTCGGCATACGTTGTATTGTTTATGCGCTCCGAATAATCATCAAGCGGAAACCTTTCGCATAAACGTTTAATGATGTGCCGTACTGTTTCAAAGGTTTCGCGGTTATATGCCGAGCAGTCATTCTTCTCATTAAGTGACTCGCATTCAGCAAGCATTTCATCGAGATTTTCCGATGACTGATTGTTCAGTGCGGGTGCGATAATCTCAGATGCCATAACAACCTTTTTCATGCGCTCGGAAAATGAAATCGATCTGTCCTGGAGAACGCCTATATACATTTTTCTGACCTTCTCATATGAGGAAGTTATGAAATCATCTTTCTTTTGAGGCAGGTAATACTTGAATTCGAGTTCGACTTTTTTAAATCCGATCGGAGCTTTGCGCTTCATAAGCAATTCACATACGCCTTCGCACGATGCCGACATCGAACACTCATCCCCATGAAGTGTTTTCGGACTGCGCGGGTAATATCTGCAAACCGACGGCAAACAATCTTCTCCGCATTCACATTGTACCGTACATAATCCGTCATCGCCATGCATCTTACAGTCTCCTATATAATTTTTCGCAAACTCCGCATATCTTTCGTTTGTGGGAGACTCAAGCATGTATATTCCACCGTCCAACCGACGTCTCAGCTCAGGCGAACAATTCAAGCCTATCAGCTTATAATATTCCTGCATTGTCAGAGTAATATGCCAACCATGACAGCATGTCTTGCGGCACTCCCCTGCTTTGCATGTGAAATCCGTATAAATATCGGGAACGGTAAACCATCTCTTGCACATTTTAATACCTTCTATCATTACACAAAAACAATAACGGAGGAATTATACACCTATTTTTTACCTCTGTCAACCTGGTATTTATTGTATGCTTGTATATACAAAAGGAGCAATCCTCGTCGGATTGCTCCTTTTTCACTTATGATTCTTTATGTCTCAGCACAGTTTACGAGAACGAGATAGTTATCTATAATCCCAATCAGTCAAATTTTACCTGTCCGATTATTTCTCTTGCATGTGATGCTCTTGCAATGTCTCTGCCGTGAGGTGCTTTAACATCCGCGCCGCCTGTTGTGAGCATATCGGGCATCGATTCTATAAGCATTTCATCAATGAGATTTACAGGTACTGTTATGTATCCGAGTGCGGCGCAAAGTCTGATTTCTGAATACATTGTCAGCATCTCACCGAGAGTAAGGTGGCCGGCATACATGATTATGCCTATGTCACGTCTTGCCGTTTCGGTAAGATAATCACGCTTATCCTCGTAAAGTGATTTTCTGAGTTCTCTTTCTTTAGCTACTATCTGTTTAACAATTCCTTCCAATTTAGAAATTGTTTCTTCCTCGCTCATACCGAGTGTTGCTTCATTAGCTATCTGGTAAATATACGCGACTGTATCGGAGCCTTCTCCGCCTATGCCGCAAATTGTGAATCCCATTCTCGCAAGCTCGTATGACAAGCTTCTGATATAGCCTGACTTAGTATATGCGGGAAGATAAAGCATTACGGATGCGCGCATTCCTGTACCGAGGTTTGTCGGGCAGTGAGTAATATAACCTAGCTTCTCACTGAAAGCAACATCAGCTGCCTTATCAAGCATATCATCGGCAGCATATGCCGCGTCAGCTGCTTTATTGAGATCAAATCCGGCGGTTACGGACTGAATACGGAAATGATCCTCTTCAAGTACCATTATGTAAACCTCACGCTCGTCGTTTTCTATATAACAAGCAGGGCCTTTCTTCTTCGCAAACTCGGAACTGATAAGGTGCTTATCGATTAAAGCTCCTCTCTGAGCTTCATCGAGTGACTCCATATCTGTTGCTTTCCATCCGTCGTTTTCGCTGAATATTGTTTTTGCTTTATTTATGATTTCTTCAGCCTGTTCTTTTGTTAATTTCTCCGCAAAAGGATATTCGCTGAGATTACGTGCTAATCTTACTCTTGAACTGAGTACAACATCATTATCATTACCGTTATTCTTGTACCACATATAATTTACCTCTCTTCATACAATCTGTCTGCTGATTTACTTCGAATTTACTTATCTGTTCTGTTATATTCGGTTATCTATACACATCAAAGTGTGTTTCTGAGTTCCTTTAATTCATCTCTGATTTGTGCGGCTTTTTCGAAATCCTCATTCTTAACCGCTTCCTTCTGCTCCGCTTCAAGCTCGGCTATGTGTTTCTTTGCGTCAAGCTTTTCTTTGAATCTTGCCGGAGCTCTGCCTATATGCGATGTATGTCCGTGAACCTTACCGAGTGTAGGCTTCAGCTCATCTGCAAATGTCTCATAGCATGTCGGGCAGCCTGCCATTCCGTTTTCGGCAAATTCTCTGAATGTTGTTCCGCATACAGGGCATTTCTTTTCGGTATTTTCTTTAGCATCAGCGGATTTAAGCTGCTTTGTATCGTTGTCTCCGAACATGCTTGCGAGAAGGCTGTGCATTTCGTTGAACGGATTCTCGAGAAATGAATCAAAACCATCAAACATCTTGCCTGTATCAATCTCTTTAAGCTCACCGCTCTTCTCAAGCTCTGCTTCACAATCACCGCAAAGTCTGTATGTCTTCTGTTTACCGTTTATATTTTCATGATAATAAAATGTAGCTTCGTTCTTCTTGCATCTTTCACACAACATAATAAAAATCCTCCGTGTATCTGTAATATGTATTAATATTTGAATTTACATCATTAACAGCATCGCCATATGCCTCAGCATATCAGCGCGTACCATATTTCTTTTTTCTTCGGGACATTTTTCAAGTGCGGCATCCGACATCGCCGCAATAGCTATCTTTGCTTCACGCTCCTCGATTAGGCCTCTTTCATGAAGGTTTCTTATATATATCTTCGCCGTCTTTTCATCTATCTCATCACCTACTGATTGAAAGAAATGCATTAAATAATCGCTTTTCGTCATCTGGACACGAATTATTTTAATGTAACCTCCGCCGCCTCGCCTGCTTTCAATAATGTATCCTTTTTCGGGAGTAAATCTTGAGGTTATAACATAATTTATCTGACTGGGTACGCAGCCCAGCTTAGCCGCAAGGTCATTTCGTTTTACCTCTGCGCTTCCGCCTCCTTGATTCAGCATATCATCGATTAGTGAAGCAATGTGGTCTGACAATATCATCTGCTTTGCACCTCCTTTCAAGGACTTTGTCTTTGACTTTCCTTGTCCTTCATTGTGCCTATATTATACACCGTAGGTCAGTTTTAGTCAAAGTCAAATAAAGTCAAATTTTGACGTGAATTTAAATTTACGGCGATTTAAATAGCGTTTTTCTCGTTTTTTCTCACTATTTCAAATTATTTTGATGTTTTTTGTATTTTAAAGTCAAACCTTTAAATTGCCGAGTTCACTTCATGTTTTATCATAATCATTGTTTTATTCTTTTTTTTATGGTATAATTCAAATCATAGAAATATTAATTCCAGGAGATAAAGTTATGTCAAGAATAGATCTTGTAAACATCAAACAGGGTACAAAATCAGTTCCGCGTTTTTCACAGGGCAACACTCTGCCTTTAGTTCAGCGTCCCTTCGGAATGGCTGCATTTGCTCCGCAAACCGAAAGAAACGGCAGCTGGTATTTCCATCCCGAATCACACAGCCTTGAAGGTATTCGTCTGACTCACCAGCCAAGTCCGTGGATTGACGACTACGGTACTTTCCTCATGACGCCTCAGAACGACATTGTTGCGTCAAGTGCAGGCGGCGCATGGGGCGGATACAGACCTAAGGATGCCGTTATGACACCGTCATACCTCAAATTGAAATTCTTGCGTTCAATGTGCAATTTCGAGCTTACGCCTACAGAAAGAGGTGCAGTTTGCCGTCTTTCATTTGAATGCGACAGACCTTCTTACTTATCGATTCTTCCTTTGAAGGGAAAATACGGATATACTCTTGTTCCCGAGAAAAACGAAATCATCGGCTGGACAGACGGCCATACTCAGGATATAGCAAAAGATTTTAAGATGTATTTCGTTCTCTCATTCGAAGACGGATGCGTCGACTTCGAAAACACCGTTATAGGTGAAAACAACACAGAAAGAGCATACATTCATATCGCGCTTACAAAATCCAATGTTGAATATTCTATAGGTACATCTTATATATCGGATGAATTTGCGGAAGCGGTCATTGACAGAGAAATCAATTCCATGTCTTTCGACGATATTAAAGCTCAAAATGACGCAATTTGGGAAGAACATCTGAATCGCATCAATGCCGAATTTGATGATGAAAAGACTACAAAGACATTCTACACCTGCCTGTGGCGCACATTCTTATTCCCGCATAAGTGCTACGAATATGACACGAACGGCAAAATCGTTCATTATACTCCTATTGACGGAAGCATAAATGAAGGATACCGCTACACCGACAACGGTTTCTGGGACACATATCGTACTGTATACCCTCTCTTCACACTTATCGCTCGTGATGAGTTTGCCGAAATGCTCGAAGGCTTTGTAGGCGATTACAAGGAATGCGGATGGCTTCCGAGATGGATATCTATCGGTGAAGTAGGATGCATGCCGTCCACTCTTATCGACGCGGTTATAGCTACAGCAGTTGTGAACAATATCGGTACGGAAAAAATCTGGAATGACGCGCTTGAAGGAATGCTCAACCATGCAAATCACAATGGTCCCCTTCCCCGCTTCGGAAGAAACGGAGCAGAGCTTTACTGCAAGTACGGCTATGTTCCGCGTGATGAATTCGGTGAAAGCGTAAACCTTACTCTAGATGCCGCATACGGAGATTGGTGTATTGCAGTTGTAGCAAAGGCTCTCGGAAGAAACGACCTCGTACCCGAATATGAAAAGCGTGCTAAAAACTACGCCAACATCTTCGATAAAGAAACGGGATTCATGAGAGGCCGCGATAAAAACGGTAATATGGCTGATGATTTCGATCCTATCAAATGGGGCGGAGAATATACGGAAGCGGCAGCTTGGCAGTCGACATTTGCTGTTCCGCATGACATTGACGGTTTAGCGGAGCTCATGGGCGGAAAAGATAAGATGGTCGCAAAGCTCGATGAACTCTTCGCAACCGCTCCGAACTACAGAGTACACGGTTACGGCGGAGAGATACATGAAATGACGGAAATGGCTGCCGTAGACTACGGTCAGTGCGCTATATCCAACCAGCCTTCTTTCCACATCCCGTATATATATGCATATCTCGGTGAGACGGAAAAAGCACGCTATTGGGTACATAAAATGGCTCTTGAAGCATTCTCATCTGATGATGACGGATTCCCGGGCGATGAAGACAACGGTACTATGGCTGCATGGTATATTTTCGCTTGTCTCGGAATGTATCCGCTTTGCCCCGGCAAAAAAGAATTCGTAAAAATACCCGCAATCGCAAAAAGCTGGTCAATCAAATAATTGATTCAAATAAGAACATAAGGTAATAATACTGTCAGGCTCCCGTCGTATGTACCGCAGCTTTGCCGTACATACAACGGGAGTTTCTTGCTGTATTTTTATTTCTTACTTATCTCGAAGAATTTGTGCTTTTTGACTATATATTATCACTTCATTTTAGTATATAATGTAATGCGAATTTGTATGTATAAGGTCTGATTATCTTAATGAGAAAAAATAAAAATACTCTTACCCTCTCAGATGTGTTATACGTGTCTGTTATATGTCTTCTTTTCTTTCTGAAAACACTCTCTTTTTACAGCCATATATCACTTGCGTCTTTTCCTCCGCTTTTTGCCGCAGTCAGTACGGGAATACTTCTTGCACTTTTTACTCTCCTGTCGTTTTTCTCGGTGAAAGCTGCCAAAGTATTCACTATGGTTATCTACAGTATAATGTCGGTATTCATGGCAGTCGATGCGGTATATTATTCGTATGCCTCAAAAATGCCGTCCGCGTCATTGCTTTCAATGGCTTGGCAAATAGGCAAAATAGGTGATACGGTAAAAAGCCTCGTAAAGCTGCGTCATGTAATGCTTATATTCGATTTCCCGTTTTGGTTTATATACCGTATAAATCGTGAAGATTTGAAACTGCACTTTCCGTCTGTTTCAGAAAGGTTAAACCATAACGTAAAAAAGAAGTATTTCCGCATAGTTTCTTTCGCATTAATTATTGTTGTAATAGTTCTGCCGTTTGTTTATCCCGATTTCGAAGCAAAATATATGATAAACGAATTGTTCTGTTACCATACAAGTGATTTCTATACCACGCTGAGCAATTCTTACAATGATTATACGGTAGACAAATCCTTATACACCTCTCCCGACTGTTCGGACAGTGATTATTACGGCATTGCGGAAGGCAGAAATGTTTTTATAATACAGGTTGAAGCGCTTCAGAATTTTGTAATAGGCACATCGTATGAAGGACAGGAAATCATGCCGAATCTTAATTCGCTTATATCAAATGATACTGTCTACTTCAGCAATTATTCATACCAAATCGGCGGCGGAAACACATCAGATGCCGAATTTGCGGTAAACAATTCCCTTTTCGCACCGGAATCCGAGGCAGCTTATGTTAAGTATACGGATAACGATTTCTACGGCTTGCCTTACTTATTAAAAGCAAACGGTTACACCGGAGCACATGCGTTTCACGGTTATGAAGGAACATTCTGGAATCGCAGAGCCGCATATGTTAATCAAGGTTTCGATGATTTTACGGCTCTTGAGGATTTCGAACAAACAGACATGTTCCCGATGGGACTTTCGGATAAAGAAATGTTTCGTCAATCACTTGAGAAAATCAAATGCTATGAAGAGCCGTTTTACTCATTCTTAATTACGGTGTCATCACATTATCCTTACGGAATACCGCTCAAGGACAGAGACATAGAACTGAAAGAAGATGACGTAGGAACACTTTTCGGATGCTATATACAGGCTGTTAATTATACCGATCGTGCTATCGGCGAATTCATTGAGGGATTAAAAGAATGCGGTTTATATGACAATTCGATAATCATCATATACGGTGATCATTACGCACTTTCAAACACGGATTCAAACAATACAACAAGATTCAAGAACACATTCGGACGCGATTACACTATATTTGACGTATTTAATGTTCCTCTGATTATCCATATTCCCGGCTCCGGAATCACAGAGACCAAAACTATTGCAGGCGGACACATCGATGTTCTTCCGACACTTCTCTGTCTGCTCGGAATTCACAATGATAAAGCTGTAATGTTCGGTCAAAATCTTCTTGATGCCGAGCATGGATTCGTTTGTGAACAAACACATCTTGCTATAGGTTCGTTTATTTCCGACGATGTATTTTTCTCAAAGCCTCACAATAATATAAAATCCAACTACGATGCATATGAACGAGGAACAATGCAGAGGCTTGACCCTGATTTATTCACCGAACAGTCCGATGAAGCGACAAAAAGAATTAACGACTGCGAAATTCTTCTCGAACACAATGATATAAAAATCAACTCATCGGATTAAACAATATTGACTTGCAACAAGTTAAAACAAAATACCGCATGATTCAGATGCTATACTGATAATGCGGTATTTTTATTAAGAAAAAACAAATTATCTATTTTATTAAATATAGTTAATACAATTGATAAAGCTGCTTTTTGTTTTCTAAAAAAAGCGTTGTATAATAACTATTGACATTCAACAATTTTATTAGTAAAATAATACAGTATAGATTTATATGGAGGTAAAATATGTTAAAACGACTGCTTAAAGGCATCGGAGAATACAAAACTCTAACTCTTCTCACACCGACTTTTATGGTAGGTGAAGCTGTCATCGAATCCTTGATGCCTTTTATAATAGCCAACCTGATAAATAATATCAAAGACGGCTGCAACATGTCTGATATCGCAAAAAACGGCGCGATATTATTTATTATGGCTATCATCTCACTTACTTGCGGCGGATTAGCCGGATATACCGCATCTAAAGCTTCGGCAGGTTTTGCTAAAAACCTAAGAAAAAGACTTTTCTACAAGGTACAGGAGTTTTCGTTTGAGAATATAGACAAGTTCTCATCGGCTTCTCTTGTTACACGTATGACAACAGACGTATCCAATGTACAGATGTCATTCATGATGATTATACGTACGGCAATACGCTCCCCTCTCCTGTTTCTGTTCTCGATTATCATGTCATTCTACATGGGAGGCTCTCTTGCCGTAACATTTGTAATTGTTATCCCGATTCTTACTTTCGGTTTAATCATGGTTGCGAAAAAAGCAATGCCCGCATTCCGTGCCGTATTTAAAAAATACGATAAACTGAATGAATCAATCGAAGAAAATGTAATGGCTATGCGAACTGTTAAGGGATTTGTTCGTGAAAACTATGAAAAAGAAAAATTCGGTAATGCCGCTGAAAACATAAGAAAAGATTTCACGCATGCCGAAAGAATCGTAGCGCTTAACGATCCCATGATGCAGATTTGTCTGTACTTCAACATGGCTGTTATCATGCTCGTCGGCTCGAAGATCGCTATTTCGTCTAAGGGTACAAGTCTCGATGTCGGACAGTTATCGGCACTTATCACGTATGGTGTTTCAATACTTATGTCACTTATGATGCTTTCGATGATATATGTCATGGTAACAATGTCAATCGAATCCGCCAGACGTATTGATGAGGTTCTGTGTGAGGAATCATCGCTGAAAAGCTCTGAACATCCTGTGGAAACCGTAAAAGACGGCTCGATTGATTTTGAAAATGTAAGCTTTAAATATTCTGCGGAAGCTGAAAAATACGCTCTCGAAAACATCAATATTCATATTGCTTCAGGTGAGACAATCGGCATAATCGGAGGCACCGGTTCAAGTAAATCGACACTTGTCCAGCTGATTCCGAGGCTCTACGATACAACTGTGGGAGAGATCAAAATCGGCGGCATAAATGTTAAAGATTACGATTTGACAGTTCTGCGTGACTCCGTCGCAATGGTTTTGCAGAAAAATGTGCTTTTCGCGGGTACTATAAAAGAAAATCTCCGCTGGGGCAATGCAAATGCTACCGACAGTGAAATCGAGGAAGCATGCAAGCTTTCACAAGCTCATGAATTCGTATCGGCTTTTCCCAACGGATATGATACTATGATTGAACAAGGCGGTACAAACGTATCAGGCGGTCAGAAGCAAAGACTATGTATTGCGCGTGCTCTTCTTAAGAAGCCGAAAATACTCATTCTCGATGACTCGACAAGTGCCGTGGATACCAAAACCGACAAGCTCATTCGAATGGGATTCGAAAAATATATTCCCGAAACCACAAAAATAATTATTGCGCAGCGTCTTTCATCAGTTGAAAACGCTGACAGAATTATTGTCTTAGACAACGGAAAGATTGCCGACATAGGAACTCACGAGGAGCTTCTTGAATCATCACCTATATACCGTGAGGTATATGAACAGCAAACAAGAGGAGGTGCAGAGAATGAATAAAGAGCAGAAAAAACCTAAAATCAAAATCAAATCCTTAAGCCGCACTGTAAAAATGCTGTATGAATTCTCCCCCGCCCTTGTTATTATAACTGCCGTCTGCATTATCTTTTCGGCAGCAGTCTCATCAATCCCGGCTGTTTTCCAGCAAAAAATCCTCAGTATAATTGAGGAATGGTATCAAACAGGTGACTGGGAAAGCGCAAGCCGCGAGATAGTACCGCTTATCATACTTCTTGTTGTACTTTATCTCATTTCAATAGCCGCAATGGTGCTGTACACTCAGCTCATGGCTTATATCACTCAAGGCTTTCTCTGCAAGCTCAGAATTAAAATGTTTGATAATATGCAGGATTTGCCGATTAAATACTTTGATACACACAAGCACGGCGATGTCATGAGCTATTATACAAACGATATAGACTCATTGCGTCAGTTGGTTTCTCAATCCTTCCCCGCATTTCTCCGCTCAGGTGCAATAGTTCTTGTAGTTCTCGGAATAATGATTTATTATTGCGGATGGCTGACACTTCTTGTGCTTGTCGGAGTAGGAGCAATGGTTGCCGTATCTAAAAAAGTCGGCAGCGGATCATCAAAGTTCTTTGTACGTCAGCAGATAGCAGTAGGTAAGGTAGAAGGCTTCGCACAGGAAATGATGAGCGGTCAGAAGGTTGTAAAGGTCTTCAATCATGAGGAAAAAGCAAAAGAGGACTTCGACAAACTGAACGAAACACTGTACGAAGACGGCTTCCGTGCAAACGCATATGCCAACATACTCGGTCCTATAATCAATAACATAGGCAACATTCTGTATGTACTTATCGCTCTTTTGGGCGGTGCTCTTTATGTATTCAACGCTCCGAATTTCAGTATATCGGGTTTGCCGATCAGCATCAGTATCATAGTTACATTCCTGAACATGACAAAACAGTTTTCAGGCAATGTCAACAACCTCTCGCAGCAGGTAAACTCTGTCGCAATGGCAACTGCGGGTGCTGAAAGAATATTCTCCCTCATGGACGAAGAGCCTGAAAAGGACGACGGTTACGTTACACTTGTAAACGCCGAAATCGCACCTGACGGAACAGTAACCGAAACCGAAAAAAGAACACACAACTGGGCATGGAAGCATCCCCACGGCGACGGCAGTGTTACATATACTCCCCTGGCAGGAGACGTTCGCTTGTTTGATGTCGATTTCTCCTATGACGGAGAAAAGCAGGTTCTTTCCGATGTCACAGTATATGCGGAACCCGGTCAAAAGGTTGCGTTTGTCGGTGCTACCGGAGCCGGTAAAACTACTATCACAAACCTGATTAACAGATTCTACGATATTGCCGACGGAAAAATCAGATATGACGGAATTAACATCAACAAGATTAAAAAAGCCGATCTCAGACGTTCACTCGGCATAGTTTTACAGGATACAAGCTTGTTTACCGGAACTGTTATGGATAATATCAGATACGGCAGACTTGATGCTACAGATAACGATTGCATAGAAGCCGCTAAGCTTGCAGGCGCTGATGACTTTATTACACGTCTTCCGAACGGCTACAACACTATGCTCAGCGGAAACGGCTCAAATCTCTCACAAGGTCAGAGACAGCTCATTGCTATTGCAAGGGCTGCTGTAGCAGACCCGCCTGTTATGATTCTCGATGAGGCTACATCGTCAATCGATACACGAACAGAAGCTATTGTCTCAAAAGGCATGGACAAGCTTATGGAAGGCAGAACCGTATTCGTTATTGCTCACAGACTTTCAACGGTTATGAACTCCGACGTAATTATGGTACTTGATCACGGACGCATCATCGAACGCGGAAATCATGAAAAGCTCATTGCCGAAAAGGGTGTTTATTACCAGCTCTACACAGGAGCGTTTGAGCTCGAATAATTATCATCGGCAAACATATAAAAACTCCTCTGCGGTATCATTATCAAATACCGCAGAGGAGTTTTTTTCTTAATGAGAATTTATATTCAATCGATAATTAAATCACATGAACATAGATATCTGATTCGTTTGTGACATGTTGCGTAGTGCGCCGTTTTTTTCAAGCAGCTCCATCACCGATTTCGATACCTTAGCTTTAGCTCTGAGTTCGTCCACTGAGAAAACCGTACCGGACTGCATAGCATTCATGATGCTTTCAGCCGCAGCCGAACCGAGTCCGGGAAGGCATGCAAACGGCAGTCTTATTTTTCCGTTTTCGGGAACAAATTTTGTCGCATGAGACTTATTTATGTCAATCGGAAGGAAATCAAAACCGCGTTCATAATATTCATTTATTAGCATTAAGGCGTTTGCGACATCGGCTTCGGTAGCAGATATTTCGTTGCTTCTCTTGTTGTAATCTCTCAGCACTTCCTTGCAGTGTGCCTTTCCGCCCATTACTATTTCACCGTTAAAGCCATCGGGAGCCGCAGTAAAATATGCCGCGTAAAACTCTACGGGGTAGTAAATTTTATACCACATAAGCCTTATCGCATCTATTACATATGCCGCCGCATGTGCTTTCGGGAACATGTATCGTATTTTCTGCAATGAGTCAACATACCACTGCGGGACGCCGTGTTCGAACATCGCGTCCTGCATTTCTTTCGGAATTACCAAGCCCTTTTTGTTTTTACGTACAAACTCCATGATTTTAAAGGATAAGCTTTTTTCCATTCCGTATTTATGAATCAACGTCATCATAATGTCGTCACGGCATCCTATAACATCCGAAATCGTACATATTTTATTGTTTATCAGTTCTTCCGCATTGCCGAGCCAGCATCCGGTTCCGTGAGTAAGACCCGAAATCTGAAGCAAATCCGTAAAATTCTTCGGCTGTGCTTCCATAAGAACGCCTCGGATAAACTTAGTACCCATCTCAGGTAGTCCCAATGTGGCTGTTTTTGAATCAATCTGCTCCGGCGTTACTCCTATAGGCTCAGTCGATGTAAAGCTCTTATACACTGCAGGATCGCTCATAGGCACATCAAGCACGCTTGTGTGTGAATATTCCTCAAGTCTCTTATATTTTGTCGGAATATCATGACCCAATATATCAAGCTTTAATATCGTATCATGAAGGTATTTAAACTCAAAGTGAGTTGTGATTATATCCGAATTCGGATCCTCCGCAGGATGCTGCACAGGAGAAAAATCGTATATCTCATATTCTCTCGGCACTACGATTATTCCACCCGGGTGTTGTCCCGTTGTGCGTTTTGTACCCAGGCATCCGTTCACAAGTCTGTCCATTTCAGCGCGATTTACCGATATTCCTTTTCCCTCAAGAAATTTTGCGGCAAATCCCCATGCTGTCTTATCCGCAAGTGTGCCTATTGTTCCTGCTTTAAACGCCTTGCCTTGACCGAACAAAACCTCCGTAAATTTATGTGCGTCTCCCTGTACATCTCCCGAAAAGTTAAGATCTATGTCAGGGGTTTTATCGCCCTTAAATCCCAAAAACGTTTCGAACGGTATGTCATGTCCGTCCTGCTCACATCTTGTACCGCATTTAGGACAGTTTTTCGGAGGCAGGTCGAAGCCTGAGCCTACCTCACCGTGAGTAAAGAATTCGGACCATGCGCATTTAGGACATCTGTAATGCGGCGGAAGGGGATTAACCCTTGTTATACCGGCCATTGTCGCAGCAAACGATGAGCCTACAGAACCTCTTGATCCAACCTGATATCCCTTTGATTCACTGTTTTCAACAAGCTTACGGGCGATTATATACATAATCGCAAAGCCGTTTTTTATGATTGAGTCAAGTTCCTTTTCAAGTCGAGCCGAGACGACCTCGGGCAGCGGGTCACCGTACATCTTCTTAGCAAGAGAGTGACATTTTTCAGTCAGCTCTTCCTCTGCTCCGTCGATATGCGGAGGATAATTTCCCTTCGGTATCGGACGCACAACATCTATCATGTCGGCTATCTTATTCGGATTTTCTATGACAACCTCTCTTGCAGTATCCTCGCCGAGATATGAAAATTCCTCAAGCATCTCTTCAGTAGTTCTGTAGAATAGCTTTGTTTCGCGATCGGCATCCTTAAAGCCTAAACCTGTCAATATGATTCTGCGATAGATTTCATCCTCGGGATTTTTATAATGAGCATCACACGTGGCGCAAACCGGTCTGTCCGCTTTACGCCCGATTTCCACTATTCGTTTGTTCAGACTGCGAAGTGCATCTTCATCCGGTACTCTTCCATCGGCAATCATAAACGAGTTGTTTGCAATAGGCTGTATTTCAAGGTAATCGTAAAATTTCGCTATTTCAATAAGCTCACTCTCCGATTTTCCTTCCATCATAGCCGTAAACAGCTCTCCTGCCTCACATGCCGAGCCTAATATAAGACCTTCTCTGAGCTCTTCAAGGCGTGTTCTGGGGATTCTCGGATGACGATAGTAATATTTCAGGTACGAGTCAGAAACAAGCTTATACAGATTCTTCATACCCGTCTGATTCTTAACTAAAATTATCTGATGGTATGATTTTAACTTCTTAACATCGGATTTTTCAGCCATGGCAAAATTCATTCTGGATATGGTATCGATGCCTTCTTCTTTCAGTCGGCTTGCCATACAATTGAATATTGCCGCAAGCATTTCCGCGTCATCCGATGCTCTGTGGTGGTTAAAATCTCCGAGTTTATAAAATTTAGCAAGCGTATCAAGCTTATGATTTTTTAAATCCGGATTCATATTTCTTGACATTGCCACCGTATCGAGGTACGGGTTATCAAACTTAATTCCGTTTTCCTCTGCGGCAAAACGTATGAATCCCGTATCAAAAGACGCATTATGCGCGACAAGCATTCTGTTTCCGACAAACTCGAGGAATTCAGGCAATACCTCGGAAATAGGTCTCGCATCCGCTACCATCTCATCGGTAATACCTGTAAGCTCTGTTATATTCTGCGGTATCGGAATTTCGGGATTTACAAATGTATTGTATTTCGCCTTTACCTCACCGTTTTGTACAATCACGGCACCTATTTCGGTTATCTTACATGTTGCAGCCGAAAGTCCCGTTGTTTCAATATCGAAAACGCAAAACTCATCATCAAATGTAATATCGTCGCCTTTATATGCCGCGCGTGACGTATCATCGACGTAGTATGCCTCTACACCGTACAGAACCTTAATCTCATCATTAAGCCCGTCAGCCGCAAGCATTGCGACGGGAAAGCTCTGAAGGTTTCCGTGGTCCGTAATCGCAACAGCCTTATGTCCCCATTTATGCGCGGTTTTTACTATATCATCCGCCTTGATAGTGGCATCCATAGCGGACATACACGTGTGCAGGTGAAGTTCAACTCTTTTCTCGGGTGAGTTATCCATTCGAGCACATTCGGATATCTTTATTATGTCGGTATACTGCATATACAGCTCATTGTCGTATGTGTCTCGTTTTATATTGCCTCTCACAGCATACTGCTTTCCCTTAGAAAACAGTGTCTCGGTTTCAACCGCGGATTCTATCGGAACTGTCATTTTAATGTAGATTGATGCTTCACGGTCGGTAACTGCCACCGTAAACATAACCTTGTCGCCCTTGCGTGTTTCCTTTTGCTGTACATCAAATACTTCGCATAGAATTATTACACCCTTGCCTGTATTCTTAACAGAACGGAGCGGTGTAGGATTTACTATTTCAAATAATTCACCGTAAACAAGCTCAGGGCTCGATGTGTTAAATATTATCCTGCCTGACTTTATCTTGCCGTCTTCAATCAATTCGGATGTATCCGCACCTTCAAACAGCGAAGCCACTCTCGGAAGCACAGGTTTTTCCTCTGTCTCATTTTGTTTGGCTTCGCTGTTTTTTGCCATTTCCTCAAGCTTATCATGTTCGGCAATTATATTCTCGGTTTCGCTATTGAGCTTTACCAATTGATGTGCGACAAATTCGGCATACTGCTCTTCGGCATCACTGCTCTGCTTAATATTAACGGTCAGGTTAATACCGAATTCACTTGTAATTATTCCCTCTATAACATGAGCCGTTTTTGCAAGGTCAAGCAATGTTATACCGCCGTGAGAAAACGGTATATAAATATTCATGACATCATTATCCATCTCGATATCATACTTATCGAAGAAACCGTTTATAATAATTCCTACTCTCGCAGCTTCGGTAAACACCTCGCTCATGTACGAAACAGAAAACAGTTCCTTTGAATAATGAGTCAGAATCATTATGTTTTTTAATTCGTACTTTTCCTTGATTATATTCTCGAGCGAATATATATCGTGCTTTTTATAAATTTCGGGCAGTGTGATCGACACTTCCGCAATTCTATTCTCACGGTCAATCTTGACTTTAACTTCAGTAGCCTTATCGAATATTTCTTTGTGACGTCCCGTAAGTGAAGGAGCGACTTTTTTAAATATATCGGAAAGCGATCTTTCAGCCATTATTTTCTCCTTTTAATTTTTCTTTTCTCCGAGAGCTTTTTTGGTTTCATCAATCAGAAAATCCAAGGCTTCGTTTTCGTCCAGTCTTTTAATCGGCTGACCGTCTTTAAAAAACATATAGAATCCGTCTCCGCCTGCTATTCCGAAATCAGCTTCCTTTGCCTCACCCGGACCGTTTACTACACATCCCATTAAAGCGACATTCAAATGTTTACCGTGTGTATCGATTCCCACGATGCGTTTCTTATATTCCTTCACCAAGCCGATAAGATTTATTTTTGTTCTTCCGCATGTGGGGCACGAAATAACATTAACCCTTCCGCGTTTATTCATTCCTATTGCCGATAGTATTTCTATACCCGCTCGAACCTCTTCAATCGGGTCTGCGGTAAGAGAAACTCGTATTGTGTCTCCGATACCGTCAATGAGCAAGGAACCGATTCCTATAGAATTTTTCACAAGTCCGGAATAGTCGTCCCCCGCCTCTGTAACTCCCAAGTGAATCGGATAATGTGAATTCTCGCGAACAATGGAAGAGGCTTTTATCATTTCAGCTACATTGGACGATTTGATTGAAATTACGATATCCGAAAAACCGCAGTCCTCAAGGCACTCCGCTTCAGACAATGCGGATTCCGCTAATGCTTCCGCACAGGGATGTGAATACTTATCAAGCAGCTCCTTACTCAGAGAACCGCTGTTTACGCCTATTCTGATAGGTATTCCCTTATCCTTGCAAGCTTCGACTACTTCCCTGACCTTCCACTTTTCGCCGATATTTCCGGGATTTATACGTATCTTATCTACATCATGCTTTGTGCATTCAACAGCGATTTTATAGTCAAAATGGATGTCGGCGACAAGCGGACACTTTACTCCCGCTTTTTTAGCCAGTGTAAATACCTCGGCGTACTCCGCTTTAGGCACTGCCAGTCTGACAATATCACATCCCGCTTTTTCAAGCTGTATTATTTGTTTTATCGAATTTTCGTAGTCCCCCGCGGGAACATTTGTCATTGATTGTACGCTTATCGGATTATCTCCTCCGATAAGTATGTTTCCTACACGAACTGTTTTTGTTTCACTTCTGTTATACATTAAAATAACCCTACTATGTCTTTTACTCCGATTACTACCATCAGTATCATCAGCATGACAAGTCCCGCAAAATGAATATATCCTTCAATCTCGCGCTTTACAGGTTTGCGTCTGACAAGCTCTATAAGCTCGAAAAGCAGTCTTCCGCCGTCAAGCGCAGGCAGCGGCAGGAGATTCATTACTCCGAGATTCATACTGATTACAACCGCAAGATACAGTAAATCATCAAGTCCCTGCTCCGCAGCTTCTCCCAGCGCTTTAGTAACGCCTATAGGTCCCGATACGCTCTCGACTCCGTATCGTCCCGAAATCAAATCATACAGCGATTCCCATATCATTTTAATTGTCGATGTTGAACGATAAAATGCATGCTTTAAAACATTAATCGCAGTTTTTTCTTCGGGGAGAACCTTGAAATCCATATTGCCGTATTTTGTACCGTTCTCTACTATTGTCGGAAATACGCAATCCTCAAGCGTAATTGTTTCTCCGTCCCTGATGACGGTAATATCTATGGGATTAACACCCTTTCGCATAATCTCATAAATAGTTTCATTCGCAATATGTACTTTTGTTCCGTCTACACGTACTATTTCATCACCGAGTCTGAGTCCTGCGGCATAAGCATAATTATATCCGTTTTCATCCTCGACAAACGCACCGATTACATTGGACGGAAGCGTATTTTGTGCCGCTACTATAAGAGACATTACAATAATGCCGATAAAAATATTCATGAAAGCACCGGCACATGTAATAATAATTCTCTGCCAAACAGGCTTATTGGTAAATGCGTTTTTATCCTCTGATTCCGAATCTTCGCCTTCCATGCTTACAAAGCCGCCGATCGGCAAAAGACGCAGTGAATAATTAATTCCTGTTTTTTTGGATTTTTTCGATATAACCTTAGGTCCCATACCGATTGAAAACTCTTCGATTGTTACCTTAAAAAGTCTTGCCATAGTAAAATGACCGAACTCATGAATAAATATAAGAAATCCGAAAATCAACAGTGCCAGTATGATATACCAAATATTAATAAGCTCACACCCTTTATTTCATATATTTACCAATGATTTCACGGCTGATTGTTCTTGCTTCATTAACCGCCGTGAATATACTATCAGTATTTATATTAAATAATACACTTACTTTATCAAGAGTTTCAAGCACGACAGATGAAATATCTGTAAATCCTATTCCACCGTTCAAAAATTCCGCTACAGCTTCCTCATCAGCCGCGATTAATGAAGCAGGGCACGTTCCCCCTACTCTTATCGCTTTTCTTGCGGCGTTCATTAACGGAAATGTTTTGTCATCGGGTTCAAAGAAAGTCAGATTGGCGAGCTTAGCGAAATTGAGCTCTTCGCCTGCTGTCTTTTCGCTGTGAGGAGCTGTCGCCGCATATCTAATGCAGTCACGCATATCCGGTCTGCCCATCTGAGCGTTAACCGTGTTATCGTTGAATTCAACCATAGAATGGATGATGCTTTGCGGGTGAATAATAACGGAAATCTTATCCTCAGGAAAGCCGAAAAGCCGTACCGCTTCGATTATCTCAAAGCCTTTGTTCATAAGTGTAGCTGAATCTATGGTTATTTTTCTGCCCATTTTCCATGTCGGATGAGCAAGAGCGGTTTCTGCTTTAACGTTTTTTAAATCATTGCTGTTTTTTCCAAAAAACGGCCCGCCCGATGCTGTCAGAATGATTCTCTTTATATCGCTTTTGTCGTGATTTTCAAGCAAACGATATACCGCACTGTGCTCGCTGTCAACGGGAACAAGCTCTCCTCCGCTCTTTTTGAGTTTATCGAATATGATATCCCCTGCGGCTATTATTGACTCTTTATTAGCCATACCGATACGTTTACCCGACTCGGCAGCTGCATATGCGTAATCAAGTCCTGCGAGTCCTCCGACCGAATGAAATATTATATCAGCGTCGGTTTTGCGTATGGCATCAAGAATTTCATCTTTTTTATATAAAATCTCGATATTATGCTTTAAACCGCCGATTTCACTCTTAAGCTTTTCGGCTGATTTTTCATCAGCTACTGCCGCTGCTTCAGGTAAGTATTTTATAATTTGCTTTGCCAGAAGCGCGGTATTACTTCCTGCCGAAAGCATTTTGATTTTCAAACCGAGTTCATCAGCTACATCAAGAGTTTGTACTCCTACCGACCCCGTGGAACCGAGAACAACAGCTGTTGCTGTATTTCCCATTGTAAACCTCAAATTAATAAACCTGCCGTTATAGGCAAACATGAAATAATATATAATATCGGTGCAGTCATTATTACACTGTCAAAACGATCCATAACTCCGCCATGACCGGGGAAAATAAATCCGTAATCCTTGATGCCGAAGCGGCGTTTTACTGCGGATGCCGAGAGATCTCCGATTTGAGAAACTATCGATACAAGTGCTCCCGATACAGCCATGACTATATAATTAGGTGTTAAGGAATTATCAAAGAAATGACTTATGATATACGCATACAAAACATACGATATTGCGGCAAATATAATTCCCGCAATGCTTCCTTCTATTGTCTTTTTAGGAGACACTTCAGGTATAAGCTTATGTTTTCCTAAAAGTCTGCCGAAAATATACGCAAATGTATCACTTACCCACGGTCCGATAAAAACAAGCAAATATGAATATTCACTGTCTCTTCTCAGAAGAACAATCGCTGTAAACGAAACCGCAATGTAAAAGACTCCCATGAAGGATGACGCCGATAGCGTATAGTCGATTTTTCCCTTAGAGAAAACATCTATTGCGTAAACCGCAATCAAAAAAACAACACTGACAGCAGCTATAATTTCGATTGCGTTCTCTCCCGTAAAAAACGGAACTAAAGGCAATGCCCCGAATATAATACAAACAGCTGATAAAATGCGGTGGTTCTTTACACCGACACAGCCTAACATTTCATAAACTCCGATAACTGAAAGCAAAGCCATTACCGCAGGAAATATCAAGGTATCGGAAAAGATACAAACAGGTATAAATAATGCTATTGCCACAACGGCGGTTATTGTTCTTTTTAACATAATTGCCCCTTTATCATACATTGCCCCAACGACGCGTACGTCCGGCAAATTCGTAAATTGCGTCATCTACATCATCGGATGTAAAATCAGGCCACATTTTGTCTGAAAAGTAAAACTCAGAATATGCGCCCTGCCAAAGAAGGAAATTCGATACACGCTCCTCCTTACCTGTTCTGACAATCAAATCCGGATCCGGACAGCCGCGTGTATACATTGCGTTGTTTATGTCATCCTCCGTTACATTGCTTGCACCGGATGAAATCAGCTCATTTACAGCATGCACGATTTCCGCTCTTCCGCCGTAGTTCATCGCTATATTAAGTCTATACGGCCGTCCCGCGGTTTCTTTTTCAAGTACGGCAACACTCTTTCCGATATTTTCACTCAGTTTTTCAGGCTCGCCTATAAACTTGAACTCAATGTCCTTTTCCTCTGCCGCTTCTTTGATGTACTCGACAAAGAGCTTAAAAATTGCTTCAACCTCATGGCGCGGGCGATTTATGTTTTCCGTAGAAAAAGCGTAAACAGTGCAGTATCTTATTCCGATGCTTTTGCAATAGCGCACTATCTTTTTGAATGTTTCGGCTCCGACCTTATGTCCTGCTTCTCTCGGCAGTCCCTTACTCTGTGCCCATCTGCCGTTGCCGTCCATTATAAAAGCAATATGACTGAGCTTGCTTACAATCACTGCCTCGGTTGGAGTAAGCAATTCTTTGAGTCTTTCTTTTTTCTGCATATATTACCCCTATACAGTTTTTTCCGTTTTTTTCCAATATTAAACGCCCGGATTGATTTCCCTCACAATACCGGGCGCTTGATGTTTTTTTCGGAAGGTCAGATTTCCATGATTTCCTTGTCTTTTGCTTCTGTGATGGCTTCGATCTCTTTGATATATTTATCTGTCAGATCCTGAACCTGCTTATCGGACTGCTTCTGTTCGTCTTCGGTCATCTCGCTGTTCTTCTTCATCAGCTTGCTCTTTTCGTTTGCATCACGTCTGATGTTGCGTACGGCAATCTTCGCTTCTTCGCCCATCTTTGCAATATTTTTCTTTATTTCTTTACGTCTTTCTTCTGTAAGCTTCGGGAATACAAGTCTGAGAACCTTACCGTCGTTCATAGGTGTAATGCCTATATCGGAAGCGAGTATTGCTTTTTCAATGCTCTTTAATGTTGTAGCATCCCAAGGAGAAATAACAAGTGTTTTAGGATCTGTTACCTTCACCTCTGCCATCTGTGTAATAGCTGTGGGGGATCCGTAATAATCAACGTTAATATGAGATATTGTTGCTGTATTTGCTCTTCCGGCACGTATAACGGAAAGGGCTTCCTTATACGTCTCGATAGTTTTCTTCATTTTTGTTTCGAATTCTTTTACGTCAAGCTTCATTTTTGAATCTCCTTTATTATGAATTTAGATTTAATACATTACCGATTCTGTTTCTTTATATGTTACGAGTGTGCCTATTTCTTCTCCGCATACTGCTTTGATAATGTTGCCGGGTTCTTCCAAAGCGAACACATACATATCGATTTTCTGCTCCTTCGCGATTGCGGATGCCGATGCGTCTGTAGCCTTTAAGTTTTTCACAAGACTTTCATCGTATGTAACGACCTTATAACGCGGTACGCTTCTGTCGATTACGCCGTTTTCATCACGAGGGTCTTTTTCATATATACCGTCGATATTCTTTGCCATAAGGATAACATCGGCATCAATCTCCGCTGCTCTTACAACAACGGTTGTGTCTGTAGTAACAAACGGGATACCAGTACCTGCTCCGAACAGTACTACTGTACCTGAGTTCAAATAATCAATGGCTTTTCTGAAATCGTATTGCTCTGCAAAGCTGTTCATTCCGACAGGCGACATAACTTTCGCTCGGCAGCCTGCTTTTTCAATAGCATCTTCCATTCTAAGGCAGTTTATCATTGTTCCGAGCATACCCATCTGATCGGCTCTCGCACGTTTAACACCTTTGCCATAAGCGCCTCTCCAAATATTACCGGCACCGATAACGATACCTACCTGTATGCCATTGTCGGTCATTTCTTTGATAACCTGAGCTATTTCCTCTATCTTTTCACTATCGAATATCTCATGAGAATCCTTATTCGCAAGTGCTTCACCTGAAAGCTTCAGCAATACACGTTTGTACTTGTTTTCCATAATAGCACCTCTCATCACTCATATAATGTTTTCATTATATTTTACATTATTTTATGTGTTTTGTAAATAGTATTTTTTATAATTACAGGTAAAAAATTTAATCGTACGTCTGATTAGCGTATAAAATACATGTGTATAAAAAACAAAAAGAGATACAATAAAGTATCTCTTTTGTTTTTATATATGATAATTACTGAGCCTTACCTGTTAATCTTGCGATTTCATCAGCAAAGTCGTCCTCTCTCTTTTCAAGGCCTTCGCCCTTTTCATAGAGAACGAATGAATCAATCTTGATGGAAGCGCCGAGTTCCTTGGAAACCTGTGCTACATACTTGCTGATTGTAAGTGTATCATCCTTAACGTAAACCTGCTCATTGAGACAAGCTCTTTCATAGAAGCTGCCGATTCTGCCTTCAACAATCTTATGAAGAATAGCGTCGGGCTTGTTAGCGTTCTTTTCGTCATTCTTGAGCTGAGCAACAAGAATTTCTTTTTCTTCTGCGAGAACGGATTCGGGAACGTCTTCCTTAGAAACATATGTCGGAGGTGTGCCTGCTGCGATCTGGAGGCAGATATTCTTAGCGAATTCAGCGAATTCGGGTTTTGCAGCTGTTTCATCGTCAGTTGTGAACTTTACGATAACGCCTGCAACTCCGCCGCCGTGGATGTATGTAGATGTAATACCGTCAACGATAACGAAACGACGGATATTCATGTTTTCACCGATAGTGAAAATCATATCCTTAAGCTTAGCTTCAACTGTTTCGAAATCATCATCGTAACGCATTGCCTTTAATTCTTCAACGCTTGCGGGCTTATTGGCAACGATAACCTTAAGAATGTTTCTAACAAACTTCTTAAATGTTTCGTTCTTTGCAACGAAGTCTGTTTCGGCATTAACTTCAATCATTGCGGCGGTCTTACCGTCAACAAGAATATCAACAACGCCTTCTGCGGCAATTCTTCCTGCCTTCTTATCAGCTTTGCCGAGACCTTTTTCACGGAGAACCTTTATAGCTTCATCAAAATTGCCTTCAGTTTCAACGAGAGCTTTTTTACAGTCCATCATACCTGCGCCGGTCTTGCTTCTGAGCTCATTTACCATTTTAGCTGTGATTGCTGCCATATTATTAAACTCCTGTATTATATTTTCTCTAATTTACTCAGTTATTAGCTTCTTCAGCATCCTGCTCTTCTTCAGCTGCTGTGATTTCAGGTTCAGCTGCTGCGAGCTGTTCGCCCTGCTTGCCTTCAAGTACAGCGTCAGCGATTACGGATGTAATAAGTCTGATACCGCGAATAGCGTCATCGTTTCCGGGGATGATGTAATCAGCATCATCAGGGTCACAGTTAGTATCTACGATTGCAACAACCGGAATACCGAGCTTCTTGCATTCGAGAACGCAGTTATGTTCTTTTCTCGGGTCAACAATGAACACTGCTGAAGGAAGACCCTTCATATTCTTGATACCGCCGAGGTTCTTTTCGAGGTTGTAAATTTCCTTCTGAAGTGCTGCAACTTCCTTCTTGGGAAGCATATCGAATGTGCCGTCTTCCTGCATCTTTTCAAGAGAACGGAGTCTTTCGATAGAGGTCTTGATTGTCTTGTAGTTGGTGAGCATGCCGCCGAGCCATCTTACGTTTACATAATACATACCGCAGCGTTCAGCTTCTTCACGAATTGTATCTGCAGCCTGCTTCTTGGTGCCTACAAAGAGTACGTTTCCGCCGTCTTCTGTAATCTGACGAACGAACATATAAGCCTCTTCAAACTTTTTAACAGTCTTGTTAAGGTCGATAATGTAAACGCCGTTTCTCTCTGTGAAAATGTATTCAGCCATCTTAGGGTTCCATCTTCTGGTGTGATGACCGAAATGTACGCCAGCTTCGAGGAGCTGTTTCATTGAAACGATAGACATAATTAATGTCCTCCTTCGGTTTTTTCCACCATATTGCAAAATGCCGCTGCCGGAATTTTACGGGGGAATATAATCAAGTTTTCTTAAAAAACTTTTTGCCCGTCCACTCGAAAAACATTATGCGGTCTTTATCACCGCAAAACGCATCGTGAATTTGGCACCGTGCGGAATTGATTCCAATATGTGTGTATTTATGTATTGCGAATTTTAACTCGCATACTTTATGATTATACCATAATTCATTATCGTATGCAAGTTCTTTTTCGTTATTTACATTTAATTTACATTTATCCTTTTCGCATATTCCCTAACTTATAGCGCAAGGTGTCATACACATAAATTAAGGCATAAACAAAAGAAAAGACCCGCAATATGCAGGTCCTTTCCGTTATCTTAAGTTTAAATCTTAATTAGGTTTCCGGCGGATAGAGGTCATCATGCCATGTACCGTAAATCGATGTTACAGAGTTTTCATTCTCCAAATCGGTAAGCTGAGTAAAGATTTCGTTAGCTTTAACTTCAGCCTTCATTTCGGCTATAGCATCCTCATATTCATCATATGTAAGAGCGTCCAATCTTGCTTTGTATTCCTTGGAAAGCTCATCAAGCTGAGAAAGAAGTTCCTTATTGTTATCGTTGATATAACCGGTAAACTTCATGTAAGGATTGGAGATAGAATCTATATTCTGCTGTTTTCCGTAATCCCAATAATCCATCGAAATGCCTTCTCCGGGATATGTCATATAAACGTTACCCGTTGTCAGAAGGTCCATCTGATAATCGTTGTTGAGAATTCTGATTGTATCCTTTGTCTCTTCGTCTTCGTATTCCCAGTTTTCGCCTTCAACGCCGTACTGAAGAATTGTTCTGATATCTGTGCTTGTGTTGATGTATGTGATGATTTCCATTGAACGCTCAAGGCTCTTAGAATATGTGCTTACTGCAAACATATTGCCGTATGCGTCTTCTTCTGTCATCATCGGCTTTGAGTAAATATATGTATAATACTCATCTTCATACTGTTCAGCTACAGTTCCGTCACCGGAGATAACTCCGACAGCAAACTTTTCGCCTTCTTCAACAGTTCCGTCACCTACATATCCGAGCTCGTTAAGCTTCTTCATAGCGCCGATAGTATTAACATATACGTTAATAGCGAATACATTCTTCGGAGAGAGCTTAAGCTTATAGGACATTGTATTGGTTATCTGAGAAGCAAGAATGGACCATTCGCTCTGATCTGTTCCCCAGTATACCATATTGGCAGGTTCAACTTCGCCGAGAAGCGGAATAACACCGTCAAGATGCTGGTTTCCGATATCCTCTATGAAATCAGTACACTTCAAGAATGATGTAAGTTCATCGGGATCATAGTCATACTGATCAACGAGTTCCTTATTAACAAGGAGATACTGATATTCTCCGACGGGATGGTTGTTGGGAATAGCATATGTGCCGCTTATATTGGCAAGCTCAAGATATGTCGGATAAATGTATGTCTTGAGTATCTTTGAGGTTCCGCTGAGTTCGCTGTCAAGCTGCTGGATATATTCGTTTTCGATGTAGCTGTTGTAGTTGTCATAGCCTTGAACGAGGAATATATCAAACTGAGTATCCTCTACTTCAGGGTACTGTTTAATGGAAATACCGAGTTCGTTAATAATTGTTTCTTCCTCGGTTTCAACAGTTTCGGTCGTTTCTCCGTCTTCGGCTTCGGTCTCCATATCGGAAACGTCAACGCCCTGAGCCTTCAATGCCTTAATCTCTTTACGTCTTGACTCGGCAGCTTCTTCTTCTTCGAGAATCTTTGTGCTGATAGATGAAAGAGTGTCATCTATATATGCCTGATATTCGTCCTCGGGTACAAGTATGAGATCGATTGCAGTATCATACTTGGCTTCAGTGAGTTTATTTATAGCGTCCTCAACCTTTTGTACTGCTTCATCTGTCGTACCGGATTTTGTCGGGAGTGCAAGTGTCAGTGTCATCGATACACGAACCGATTCTTCGGTATCGGCTGTCGCTACTTCTTCTTCATCAGCACTGGTCGAACATCCGACTAAGCTGCCGGCTGTCAGGAGAGCTGCGAGCAGGAGACTGGTAAGCTTTTTATTCATTTGGGAATCCTCCTCCAAGATTCTGGGTTTAACCTATATAGCGCCCATATTAATTCTTATTTTATTGTACACGAAAATCGCCAATATGTCAAGCATTTTTTATATATTTTGTTGTCAATAAAACGCTTTATTAGCTTTTTTGCTCTCAATTTATGACTTTGCTTTGTAATTATAGTACAATTTACAATATGTTTTTTTGGTGATATTTACGTTTTTTTTGTAAAGTTATAACAACAATACTGTCTTTAAAATATTAATACCATCCAATTTTACATCATTCCAAGTAGTCTTTAAGCTTTTTTGATCTGCTGGGATGTCTCAGTTTTCTGAGTGCCTTCGCCTCTATTTGTCTTATTCGCTCTCGGGTAATATTGAATTCTTTTCCGACCTCTTCGAGCGTTCTTGTTCTTCCGTCAACAAGTCCGAATCTCAGTTTGAGAACCATCTCTTCTCTGGGAGCTAATGTATGCAGGACCTCGCCCAGCTGCTCCTTGAGTATATTATATGATGCCTCATCAACGGGAGTAGGATTGTCGTCATCGGGAATAAAATCGCTCAGATGGCTGTCGTCCGCTTCACCGATCGGGGTTTCAAGCGATACCGGATCCTGTGATATTTTCATGATTTCTCTTACCTTATCGGCGTTCATACCGATATCGGCGGCTATTTCCTCCGAAGTAGCTTCTCTGCCGTATTCCTGAAGAAGTTGCCGCTGACTTTTAGAAACCTTATGAATAGTTTCTACCATATGAACCGGTATTCTTATTGTTCTCGATTGATCCGCAATCGCACGGCTTATTGCCTGTCTTATCCACCATGTCGCGTATGTCGAGAATTTATATCCTTTTGTATAATCAAACTTCTCGACTGCTTTCATCAGTCCGAGATTACCTTCCTGTATCAGGTCAAGAAGCACCAAGCCCTTTCCCATATACCGTTTTGCTATGCTTACCACAAGACGCAAATTCGATTCTATGAGAATGTTCTTCGATTCCTCATCACCTTCATACATTTTTTTCGCAAGTTTTGTTTCTGTTTCGGAATCAAGAAGCGGTATCAAGCCTATTTCCTTAAGGTACATTCTGACAGGGTCTTCTACGGGAAGTCCTTCCTGTGCGAGAATTTTAGTCATTTCCTCAGCCGTACTGAATCTGTTTACATCATTACTGATTTCATTCAACTCTTCCGGATCGATAAGATTGATAATGTCCTGTCCGTTTTTTTCGTACTGTTCGTACTCTGTTTCAAGCTCGTCTTTCAGCTCTCCGATACCGTCATCGAAATTCTCATCCGTTATAATGATATCATCTTCACTGCCGATAATTTTATCGATGTTCTTTTCGGAATTTTTTTTGCCCATTATTTTCCTCCGTTTCGCTCCGCTTCGTCAAGCGGTATCTTTAAATGCATTCACTCCTCCGATGCTGTATTTTATATCAGTTGACATCATTGAGAAAACCTTTAAGCGGTTTGGATCTGCTTTGATGTCTGAGCTTTCTAAGTGCTTTCGCTTCTATCTGACGTATTCTCTCACGTGTAATATTAAACTCTTTGCCGACTTCTTCAAGTGTTCTCGTTCTTCCGTCCTCGAGACCGAAACGGAGTTTAATAACCATTTCTTCTCTCGGTGTTAAAGTATGAAGAACCTTATCAAGCTGCTCTCTGAGAAGCTGATATGATACTGCTTCTGCGGGAGTAGGTGATGAATCATCGGGAATAAAGTCTCCGAGATGGCTGTCATCTTCCTCACCGATCGGTGTTTCAAGCGACACGGGATCCTGTGAAGCTTTCATAATTTCTCTCACTTTATCCGCGCTCATACCGAGCTTTTCGGCTATTTCATCGGTAGTAGGTTCCCTTCCGTATTCCTGAAGCAGCTGGCGCGAAGCACGCGATACACGATGTATCGTTTCAACCATATGAACAGGTATACGTATTGTTCTTGCCTGATCCGCTATTGCTCTTGTTATTGCCTGACGAATCCACCATGTGGCGTATGTCGAGAATTTATATCCCTTTGTATGGTCGAATTTTTCTACGGCTTTCATCAAGCCGAGATTGCCTTCCTGAATAAGGTCAAGGAAATACATTCCTCTGCCGACATGCTTTTTCGCAATGCTTACAACCAGTCTGAGGTTTGCCTCAACAAGCTCATCTTTTGCGGCCTGGTCTCCGAGAGCAATTCTTTCGGCAAGATAAGCTTCTCTTTCAGGGTCAAGCAGCGGTATTTTACCGATATCCTTCAGATACATTCTCACCGGGTCATCGATTGCAACGCCGTCCTCGGCAAGAACCTTGTCTATATCTTCGCTGTCCTCTATTTCCTCATCGGGATCGCTGACAACGTCATAATTTTCGTCTTCGCCGCTGTCATCGTTATTTTCAATGTAATTCGTAATCTCGATTCCGCTTCCTTCGAGAGCTTCATATACCTTATCTATTTGATCTACATCGTAACCGGAATATTCAAGTGCTTCCATAATGTCGTTGTTTGACAGCGAACCTTGATTTTTTCCTTTTTCGATAAGTCCTTGTACATCAACTTTCTTCTTGTTTTCCATTGATAAACCTCATATTTGATGAATAATTATTTATTAATTATTGATTGTCGGCTTTTTTGACATTTCTTTTTTTCGCTATGATATCTTCGAGAGTCATATTCGATTCGTCTTTTTTCGTATCTCTCAGCGCTCTGACGTATGTATCGAACACACTGTCATCATTTATTTTCAGTTCATTGCGTTTTGCTACCATACCGAATATACGTGAAACCTCATCCTGTGTGAAATTTTCGTTAAGCATTCCGCTGCTGAAGCTGTTATCTTCCATGTGTTCTTTTATATAAGAAAACACTCTTTTTCCAAGCTCTGTCGAAAAGTCATCGTCATTAAGTGTTTTCCCGTCTACATTACGAGCTGCATATTCCTTATTTAACAAGAGCATACCGAGTACATCTTCTTCGATTCGTCCCGCTTTCGGATTCTTCGCATAATCGGGATTAACTCTTATGTCGGTTCCGAGTGTTACTCGGATTAACTCCCCGCGGCGTTTCTTGTCGTTTTCACGCGCATTCTTTCGCCGTTTCGATTCGACATCGTTTTTTATACTCGAAAAATCGATTTTAAATTCCGATGACGTTTTATTAATGTATATTTCGCGTTCCACACTTGAATAGACATCCGCGATATACGATGTAACCTCGCCCAGAGCTTTTATTCTGTCCTCATCCGTATCCGTTCGATATTTTGCTTTGATTTCATCGAGTTTAAAATCGAACTTGCCGCGGCTTTCCTCGAGAAGCTTTTTGAATTCAGCCGCTCCGTATTTTTTTATAAATTCATCGGGGTCTTTAGCTCCCGTGATTTTTAACACCTTAGCTTCGATTCCGACCGAATCCAAGATTCCTATCGCACGATCGGTTGCTTTCTGTCCTGCATCATCGCTGTCATATGATAAGATTACCTTGTCGGTATACTTTTTCAGTATTCTCGCTTGTTCTGAAGTAAACGCGGTTCCCAGTGAAGCCACAGCCATACCGAATCCCGCGGCGTGCATTGCAATTACATCCATGTAGCCTTCACACAGAATAAAATATCCTTCTTTTGTATTCTTGGCGTAATTTAATGCGTATAGATTTTTCGTTTTCTTAAACGCCGGTGTGTCGGATGTATTGAGATATTTTCTGTCGGATTTCGACGAATCTATTATTCGTCCGCCGAAAGCAATAACGTTTCCCGATACATCTATTATGGGAAACATAACTCTTCCGCGGAAATAATCGTAATAACCGTCTTTGCCTTTTCCTCCGAGATACGCTATCCTTATTTCTTCTTCATTAAATCCCAATGAAATCAAATGCTTCATCAGGTTGTTGCCGCGTTCGGGAGAATAGCCTAACCCGAATCTTTTTATTGTAGCCTCCGAGAGTTGCCTCTCGGAAAGGTATATTCGACCCGGTGCGCCTTGTTTTTCATCAAAAAGCATGGAGCGATAAAACTTCGCCGCTTCGAGATTCATTGCAATGACTCTTGATCTCGTCGGTCCCTTAGATTGACTTCCGCTGTCATCGAATTCAGGCAAATCTATGCCCGATCTTTTCGCGAGAGCCTCAACCGCTGACACATAATCAAGATTCTCGGCTCGCATGACAAAAGAAATGACATCTCCTGCCGCACCGCATCCGAAGCAATAAAAGCTTTGTGTTGCGGGGTATACGGTAAACGACGGAGTTTTTTCACTGTGAAACGGACATAACCCTTTAAGATTGCTTCCTGCCCTTTTAAGAGTCACATACGAAGATATAACACTCTCGATATCGCATCTGTATCGTATATCCTCAATTATATTAGACGGAATCATCCGCTCACCACCTTGTTATCACTCCCATACATGCGGTATAAACAATTCCTTATAAAGTTCTATTGCATATCTGTCGGTCATGCCTGCAACATAGTCGCAGACACACCTTTCGACAGCTTCTTCTTTTGTATTATTATAGTAGAACTCAGGCATTTTTTCGGGATATTTGCAAAAATATCCGAACAGCTGCTTCAGCATACCGACTGCCTTCTGCTCTTCTTTTTTAGCCGCCGAGTTCAGATAAACTCTATCAAACAAGAATTCGCGCAGCTTTTTCGTCGCCTCACCAACTTCAGGCGTCATTTTTATATCATCAAGTTCTTTGCTTCCTTCTATTACGGAGGTAACCATTGTATTTATTCTGTTGCTGTGTGTATAACCCAATATCTCGGAAAGCTCACTTGGAATATCGCGTTCTTCTATAATTCCTCCGCGCACCGCGTCATCAATATCATGATTAATGTAAGCGATTCTGTCCGCGTACTTAATTATTATACCTTCAAGCGTAGATGCTTTATTATCTCCCGAATGATTTACAATACCATCCCGCACTTCCCACGTGAGATTCAGTCCTGCGCCATTATTCTCGAGCTTTTCCACTACACGAAGACTTTGTTTGTAATGAGTAAAATCAGGTGAAAAGCACATCTGCATAACGCTCTCTCCTGTATGACCGAACGGCGTATGACCGAGATCGTGTCCGAGTGCGGCAGCTTCGCATAAATCTTCATTCAGCATCAGAGCACGCGCTATTATTCTTGCAATCTGAGCTACCTCAAGCGTATGCGTAAGTCTTGTCCTGTAGTGCTCATCGGACGGAAAGAAAAACACCTGAGTTTTATGCATTAACCGTCTGAATGATTTACAATGAAGTATTCTGTCGCGGTCTCTCTGAAACTCTGTTCTGTTTACGCATTCTTCTATCGGTTTGTCCCTTCCCCTTGAGTTTTCGCACAAGCATGCTTTTGGAGACAAGGACATTCTTTCTCTCTCATAAAAGATTTCACGTACACTTTTCGGTTCTGCGTTCACTATGCCATCTCCTTAAATAATATAATCGCATGGCGGAAACAGTACTATCGGTATCTTGATTATTAATATACGCAAAAAAACGGCTTTTTACTTTTTTTATCGCAAATTTATTTCTTCTTCGATGCTCTTTCCTCGCTGCCTATAATTTCAGTCAAACCTTTTCCGTATGTCAATTCGGACACCAAACCGATAAGCTCATCGATTCTCGATTTTTCAATTGCAGAGATAAGCGAAACGTTCTCTCCGAAATCGCAATTTTCTTCTGAGGCACCGATTTTCTCGAGTGCAACGGTTAATTTCTGATAATCGGAATATGATACTGTAAGCTTAACCAGATTATACTCTTCGAAAACCGCAAAACCTGCCGCATCTACCGCACTTTTAGCCGATGCCGTGTAAGCTCTGACTAATCCTCCCGCACCCAACAATATTCCTCCGAAATATCGTGTAACTACCACGATTAAATCGGTAGCGCCCGACATTTTCAGTACATTTAAAATAGGTACTCCCGCAGTTCCAGACGGTTCTCCGTCATCGGAGTATCTCGCAACAGCGCCGAAATTCAATATATATGCATAGCAATTATGTGTTGCGTCGTGATACTCACGTCTCTTGGATTCTAAAAACAATCGTGCCTCTTCTTCATTTTTTATAGGTGCGGCATGACCGATAAAAATCGATTTTTTCTCTTCCGTTTCAACAGATACATTATTTGCCAGTGTTATCCTTTTCTTCGGAAGCTCAATATCACTGTTTTTCGAAACGTCACTTTTCTTTTTCATTACACCATCAAATTTATAAATAAAATACTGTCAATAAACAATTATTCTTCAATCAAATATTTTTTGATTTTCGCATAAAGCTTTTCGTCTGCATCACATTCGCAGTAAATTCCGTCCTCGCGGTATTCCATTTTCACGTCGTCGCCATCTTTATATATGATGCCTGTGATACTGCCGTCTTCCGGCGGGATAAGCAGCTTTACGTGATGTTTTCCGTTCTGCGCTATTTTCTCGATTACCTCGACAAGCTTATCACATCCCGCACCTGTTTTTGCGGAAATAAACACGACTTCCGTATCATTTTTCGCTGCCAGTGTTTTCATCTGTATAAGTGCGTCTTTATCGGTACATGCGTCACATTTATTGAATATATATATTATCGGTTTTGACTCGGCACCGAGCTCTTCCAACAGCTTCGTCGTAACCTGCGTCTGACTGATAAACTCAGAGTCTGATGCGTCAATGACTATCAGCAATATATCCGAGTATACTGCCTCATCCAAAGTCGATTTAAATGCATTTATAAGGTGGTGCGGCAAATTTCTGATAAATCCGACTGTATCGGTTAGAAGAATTTTCACACCGTTTTCGGTAACAAATTGCCGTGTGGTAGGATCCAGAGTCGCGAAAAGCTTATTTTCGGCTAATATTCCGGCACCGGTCAGATAATTCAAGAGCGTGCTTTTTCCCGCATTCGTATATCCTACGATTCCGCATTTGAGCAGGCCCGATTTATCTCTTTGACGGCGCATTATCAATCTGTTCTGTTCAACTTTTTTCAGCTCGTCTTCGAGATAGGCTATTTTTTCCTTGATTCTTCTTCTGTCTATCTCAAGTTTTGTTTCTCCGGGACCTCTCGCACCTACGGAGCCGGAGGACGCCGCTCCGCCCTGCCTTGATAATTCTTTTCCGCGTCCGACTAATCTTGGAGACGTATATTTAAGCTGTGCGAGTTCAACCTGAAGACGTCCCTCACTTGTTCTTGCGTGATCCGCGAATATATCAAGAATCAGCATGCTTCTGTCAATTACCGACACATCAGATTCAATATCATCCTCAATAGATTTAATTTGAGACGGTGTTAATTCGCAATCGAATACTACCAGCTCGGCACCGAGTGTACCGCACAATTCCGATAATTCCGAAATTTTACCCTTTCCGAGTACGGTTCGCACATCGGGTGCTTCCCTGCATTGAGTCACAATAGCCACACATTCGCAATCGGCTGTTTCACACAGCTTTTCAAGCTCTCGAAGCGATATATTGCATTCTTCTTCGGAATTTTGTTTATATACAGCGCAAAGTATTGTTTTTGTCATTTGCACATTGTTTTCGTTTGTTTTCATACAATTACCTCCGTATTTATCACGTACCTACAAGAAACAAAAATGGGCAGGACAACAAAGCCGAAGCTCTGTACGCCTGCCCACAAATCATGCGGATAAAACCACCGGAGAGCGAAAGATTATTTACCGCTCTGCTCAAGACGCTTCTTGAACTTATCAACACGTCCGCCGGCATCTACAAACTTCTGCTTACCGGTAAAGAAAGGATGGCACTTTGAGCAAATATCAACACGGAGTTCACCGTTAGCATCGCTCTTTGTTGAACGTGTCTTTACAGTTTCACCACACGCGCAACGAATTGTCACCTCTTTGTACTGAGGATGGATTCCCTCTTTCATTTCATTTCACCTCTTCCAAACAATCTGTACAAACGATATAAATACTCGTTAATTTACTGAATTTTTCTCTGCAGCTATGCAAAGAACTTAAAACCGCAATCTGCGGAATATAAAAGTGTGTCCCTACGATTAGTCGGCAACGTAAGGAAGGAGAGCAACGTGACGGGCACGCTTGATAGCAACAGTGAGCTGTCTCTGATGCTTAGCGCAGGTGCCTGAAATTCTTCTGGGAAGAATCTTACCTCTTTCGGGTGCAATGCACTTTCTGAGTCTTACTGTATCCTTATAGTCAATGTAATCAATGTTTTCTGCGCAGAACAGGCAAACTTTCTTTCTTCTGTTGTTTCTGTTCTGTCTGTTGTATCTCTGCTGAGGAGCGGCATCTGTCTTTTCCGCAGTCGCGGGTGCGATTTCTTCAGCAACAACTTCATTCTTTTCTGTATCCATCTTACTTAAATCCTCCTGTTAAATTAAATGAATTACTTTAGAACGGTAATTCCTCGTCATCTGATATCTCTTCAAATTTCGGTGCTGTCTGATTTTGGAATCCGACATTCTGGTTGCCGGAATAAGCACCGTATCCGTCAGGCACATATGAGGATGTCTGATTCTGTGCATACATAGCGGATGCCTGCTGCACAGCCATCGGACTTTCGCTTTTAGCATCAACAAAGTATGCTTCATCGGCAACGATTTCGGTAGCATAGCGCTTCTGTCCCTGCTGGTCAGTCCATGTTCTGGTCTGTATGGAGCCTACAACACATATTGAGCTTGCTTTTCTGAAATATCTTGTGATGAATTCCGCAGTCTGACGCCAAGCGGTTACATTAAAGAAATCAGCTTGTGCTTCCTCACCTGCTTTTCCTCCGAATCGTCTGTTTACGGCTACGGTAAACGATGTAACGGAAATTCCGGACGGTGTAGTTTTAAGTTCGGGATCTGCCGTCAGACGTCCTCCGAGGATTACCTTGTTAAAATTAAAATTAGCCATGTTTTCACCTCAAGTTAAGGACGGCGAATCAGTTACGCTTCAACCTTTTCTGCCTTTTTGGATGCTTTCTTTTCTTCGTGGCGAATCACGATTGAACGGAGAATACCTTCTGTAATGCCGAAAATTCTTTCGAGCTCAACAGGAAGTGTGCCTTCGCTCTTGAAGGTGATCAGTGTGTAATATCCTTCGGTCTTATCGTTGATCGGATACGCAAGCTTGCGTGCGCCCCATTCGTTTACCTCAACGATTTCACCATTGTCCGAAATAAGCTTCTTAAACTTTTCAACAAGCGCTTTAGTAGCTTCTTCGGTCAGATCAGGATCAATTACAAAGAGGGTTTCGTAAGAATTAATGATCTTTTCCATGTTTTATACCTCCCTATGGACTTCAGACCGTCGATCGATCATTCGACGGTAGAGAGACAGGCTTATAAATAATTTGCCCGTTCAATTTCTCATTATACCATTTTACTTTTCATTTGTCAATGGATTTAATGTATTTTATTTATGTAAATTCAAAAAAGCTCGGCTGAAAAACCGAGCTTTTAAATTCAAATTATCAGTCGCCGAAATACAAATCGTTCAGCTTATTCTCAATTGACTTCTGAAGCACTTTTTCTTTGGATTTGTACTTTGATGCAAGGTCTGTTTCGTTATCCTTAAGCATATCTCTGATAAGATAGCACATTCTCGCGAAGTAGGATTCACCGAACTGATATGAGAAGTCGAAGTTACGGCCTGCGACGATTATATCAACCATTTCTGCGGTTTCGGATTCCGATGAGTACTTTCCTTTAAGTGCGGTATCATAATACTCGGGATATACTGTCTTATAGCTTTCTGCCGAAAGAGCTTCGAAAATCGTACCGA
>CAZWLL010000002.1:0-87902 GCA_964634795.1 uncultured Ruminococcus sp.
TTCAAGCAGCGTATAGCATAAGTTGCGTGTTCCGTAGCATAATTGGCAAGTACTACCGCGTCCATGTCATATTTAATAAAATCATCGAAGTCGGTAAAGCATTCAATGTGCAGTCCTGCCGCCTCCGCATTTTCTTTTGCCTGACGAAGAAGCGGCTCATATTTATCGCAAACTGCCACAAGCTCTGCTTCGGGGTGATGCAGAAGCACCTGAATCATCGAGTTGCCTCGTGCTCCCCCGAAAACACCGATTCTCAATTTTCTATCCATAAGTTATCTCTCCCTTTTCGCAACAGAAATTGCGTATTTTTAGTTTTTTTGTTATTATATCACAACTATTGGATTTACGCAACACCGGAAAAATTTAGCATCAGATTACAAAGCATTCTCTGTTTTGCGCTCGCCATAATAATCAAGAAGGAAATGATTCAATCGTCCCGCACCCGATGCATTCGGCTGCCAAGGCGTGAACCACGGATTTACCGAAGAATATCGCTCGGATACCATAAATTCCGGTGTCACATTATAACGCAGGATACCTTTGGCATATTTCTCTGCTTTTTCAAGCTCTCCTCGTTCCATCCAAGCATGAATCCAACAAACCTCGGGGACACCTGTATAATATACATGACCGTATAATCCATCCGCTCCGCATGCATCATTAGTCATAATACCCGCAAGTCCATGCTCGTCATCAAGGAATCCGATTTCACGGTAGAAGTTCTCCATTTGTTCAAATAATTCCGAGTGAGGATCCATTATGTCAAGGATGAGAAGATAAGGTGCGCCGTCAGTGTAGAAGCAATGATTGTAGCTTTCCTCAAACGGAACACCGAGAATATGCGGCATATTGTATGAATGCTCACCATGGTGTTCCGACGCAAATTTATTCTGAACACTCAAAAGGAGTTCATGGTATTCGGTATAAATCGCGCGAATTTGAGCCGCGTCTTTTGCCCCGAATTTCTCATAGCATTTCGCCATGATGCCCAGTCCGTATGCGTTTACGGCATCAGTATACGTCCAATGCTGTCCTACCTCACCCCAATCAGATGCCTGACCTGACGAGAATAAACCTTTGACTTCTTTTTCTGTAGCAAGTGAGCGTCTGTACTGAATATAATCCAGCGCGAGATTCATCTTATCATGAAATTCCTCAAAAAGTGAAGGATCGTTCTTAACCATCAGGTGATACGAAAGTCCTGCGAGACATGCTCCGTTTGTGTTGTCCCAACGGACATAAGGATTGTCAAGCCTTCCCTTCTCAACACCATCCTGCTTTTGCCACAATCTAAAGAATGTTCTGTATGCATCGGTTACAAATTCGGACAGTCCGACACGGTCAAGAAGCGTAAGAAAATGTACCGCTTCCCATATCCAGATGAATCTGCCGACATCCCCCTGCCTTGCGAAAATCAAATCGGGATCAACCGAATTTTCATAACGCTGCAGCATTTGAAGCATAACGGTAATATTCTGTCGGAACATATTCTCGGTTGTCTTTCCTTCGGCATTCGGAAGCAGAAGTACCTTTTTCTGTACATTCATCCAAAACCTTTTCGTATCCCGAAGTGCATCGTCATAATCCATAACTCCGTCAACCGAATCCTTACGCAGAACAAAACGCAAAACTGCGGATTCACCCGGAGCAATAGTATAGTCATAGCGGTAGTAATCGTGTGCCTTGAAGCGGTTCTTCTGCTCATCTCGTGAAATCCACCTGATGCTTCCGACGTTGTCATATGACAGTATACGTATTTCACCGTAACCGTTTTTATCGCGTGCCGTCAGCATATCGTTCTCGCACGGAGCAAATGGGTTAAGCCAACAAAGGTACCATTGACGTACATTACAATCATACGGCTCGTATCCTGTATCATGTAGTCCCGTCAGATAGTGATCTGTGGATGACCAACGCGGCAGAACACCGATTGTTCCGCTTACTGTTTCGTTATGCGGATTTGTAATTCTTACTTCACAGTACGATGCAGGTTTGCTGGAGGTATCACAGAATGCCGTCATTTCTATTTGACAGCCGTTTTCCGGATCGACATTGTATAATGTATATATCGGCAAACCGTTTTCGGGCTTTTTCCACTGAGTCGTCTCCATATCTGCATCGGATGGGTCTTGCCCGAAAATAAGATGCGCTCCAAACCCGGGCAGATTATAATGCCATCCGTTATACCGCAAATCCAAATCGACAATCTTAAGGTCAGGCTGCAGCATAACAAGCCGCTCGGATCCCGTAGGATGCAGATAAACTCTTGATGTTTTCGGTCTCTGCCAAGTTTCAATTTGCTTCATAGATGTTATCCTTTCTTATTCTGATGTTGTTGTTTTAAACGATTTCGGACCGTGTTTATTATTTCCATTATATCATATTCAAATCATGTTTACCATATTTTTTAAGCTGAAAATCGTCTACAAAAAATACTCCTGCCGTTACGGCTTCTTTCAGACAGCCGATACAGCGGGAGTATCTTTTTATTTACTTTATTCTTTATTATCGTCCAATGGACGATTATCGTTCGATGGACGATTATCGTTCGATGGACGATTATCGTTCGATGGACGTTTCATACCGTCTGGCGGACGTCTTCCGTCATTCGGAGGTCTTCTTTCACCGTTCGGAGGACGTTTCATGTCACCTTCGCGGAAATTCCTGCCCGGAGGCGGCATCATTCCGTCACGGTCAAACGGAGGCTTGGGTCTGTTATCATCTCCGTTATTCGAATCGTGTTTATACGATGTCTCACTTCCGATTATAAAATCTTCCGCTGACATTCCGTCAATAGGCGTTATATATCTCTTTGCCTGAGTTGTAAACAGCTCATAATACAAACCATGCTTTTTCATAAGCTCGGTATGATCGCCTATTTCAACCACAGCTCCGTTTTCAAGAACGATAATCTTATTTGCAACAGTTGCGGATGAAAGTCTGTGTGAAACGAATATGGTAGTCTTATCCTTACGAAGTCTGTCAAACTGATTGTATATTTCCTGTTCCGCTATTGCGTCAAGGCTGGCTGTAGGCTCATCGAGAATGATTATGTCCGAATCACTGTAAAACGCACGCGCTATCGACAGCTTCTGCCACTGTCCGATTGAAAGCTCGATGCCGTTTTCCTCGAAGAATCTCATAAGAGGAGTATCGTATTTGTCAGGCAGCTTTTCTATGAATCCATCGGCTGAGGATTGTTTTGCGGCATTAATGATTTCATCGTCATTAATTTCACGCTCTACTTCACCGAACCACACGTTCTCTTTAACACTTACAGCGTACTTTCCGAAGTCCTGGAATATTATTCCGAACATCGAATATAAATCCTTCGTATCGTATTCCTTTATATCATGACCGTCAAGAATAATCTTTCCTTCGGTTGGGTCGTACAATCTTGTAAGCAGCTTAATAAGTGTGGTTTTTCCGGCTCCGTTTAATCCGACAAGTACACATGTATCTCCCGGTTCAAGAGTAAAGCTTACATGGTTTATTACATTGCGCTCCGTACCCGGATATGCGAATGAAACATTATCAAATACAATAGTATGACCTTTGTGATGCTCTATTTTGCGCGGTTCATCAAGAAGAGGAACTATTTTTCTCTTTTCATTCATGAACGATATGAGGTTATCGATAAACAATGTTCCCTCATATATAGAAGCGGTTGTGGAGATAATCGTTCCTATTCCGCTCGCGATTGAATTAAGAGCTCCCGTATACAGTGAATAATCACCTACCTCATATGCACCATTGGCAACACCCTTTGCAATGTAAATAAACAATGCACAGTTAACTACGGTGCTGATGAGTGTAAGTCCTATATTCCATATACCTTCACCGACAAACAGCTTTTTCAAGCCGCCGAAATAGCGCAGGAAGGTTTCCTGATATCTGCCTATAAACAGGTCGGAAAGGTTGAAAAGACGCACTTCCTTGACAAGATCCTTGCTTGTCATGAGTTCGGAATAATAAGACATCTGTCTGCGGTCTTTCGAGTGTCTCTTGACGTACCAGAAATTTTTCTTTCTATATGCAAAGTTGATTATTGCAGTAGGAATGCTGAGTACGGCAATAACAATCGGTGCAAGCGGGCTGACAGCTCCGAGTATTACAATAAACGACAGCATGCTTATAACAGTACTTATGATAGTAAAGTTGCTGTTTAAAATCTGTATAGGACGGCTTCCCGCCTCACGTTTTGCGTTTTCGAATCTTTCGTAAAATTCGGGAAGGTCAAAGCTTGCAAGGTCGACCTCACGAGCCTTATACATTATTTTTAAATTGATGTGATTTACTACAAGCTCATTTGCTATGTTGTTGAATATATTCGAAACTCTGCTTACCATTCCGGTAACGAAGCTGTATCCGAATCGAATTACAAGAAGCGTTATTACGGTATTAAATTTGTTTTCAAGTCCCTGCACTGCCGATGTATACGCAACAGCCAATGCGTTCAAAAGCTCTTTTCCGATTAATGACGATATGACGGGCGTAACACCGTTCCATATAGCCATAAATACCATAAAAAACAATATCCAAGGCTTGGTTTCCCAAACCAGCGCAAAAATATATATCAGTCTGTGAAAGAACTTAGATACGACTCTCCACAAATATCCGGGGACTTCCGAAATCTTTTTAGGTTTCGGTTCTTTAAGCATTTCTATCATTCTTTCGCGGCTGTTTGGTCTGAATCCGCCTCCCGGCCCAGGTCCCGGTCCCATATCAATTCTCCTTTTTTTGTTCTGTTAATTTTTTAAGTATCACCGCAAGCTCATCCTTTTCCTGATCGCTTAGCGGCGAAAACAGCATTTCGGCGTGTTCCTTGTTTGCTTTTTGCATTATGGTAAGCTGCTCTTCACCTTTTGAAGTCAGCGATACCATACTTATTCGTTTGTCGTTTTCATCCTGCCGGCGTGTAATAAAGCCTTCTGTCTCCATTTTCACAAGAAGCTCTGACAGCGATTGCGGGCGTATTTCAAGCCTCTCGGCAATGTCTCGCTGGCTCATCTCTCCCGCACCTTTGAGCATATTCATCAGTCTCACTCGTCCATGCTCTCTCGGTGGCGGTGGCGGCGGCATTCTGTCCTCACCTTTCGAAGGAGGCGGCGGTGGCGGCGGCTGTTCATCGTGCTCATGTTTGCTTCTTCGTGAAATGGCGTTCAGCTTTCTAAGCATACAAAGCAGTTCTTCTTCCTTAGTCATGTTTTCTCCTTCCTTTTTCTCAGGTACCTTACTGTATTATACCACGCAGTCCTCCCGATGTCAACTGTTCAGGTACCTTATTTTTATATTTTTTTGATTTTTTATTGACAAAGCACAATATGCATTGTATAATATTGTTGTGATTTCATTTTGATATCACAATACAACATCTGATTAAAGGAGTTAAAATTATGGAAGACATTAAAAGTACATCCGAGAAGATTTTAAAACCAAGGAGCGGTTGGCTCGTTTTGGTTTTATCAATACTATTATATCTGATTGATTTCTTTATCATGGCTGTATCTTCATATGGTATGGATAATAATTTCGGTATCGCAGGCGGAATCAGTACATTGGTTTTCGCAATCGCATGCGTATATGCTGTTCTCGGATGGATATGGTGGATAGGATTAAAAATAGTCGGTCCGAATGAAGCACTTGTACTCACTCTCTTCGGTAAATACATCGGAACGATTAAAAGCGAAGGTTTCTTTTTTGTAAATCCATTTTGCTCTGCCGTAAATCCCGCTGCTAAAACCAAACTGAACCAAAGCGGAGATGTATCCGAAGGTTCGGCACAACCGAACAATACAAACGCGAATCAAATACCTTCCAAAAAGATTTCTTTAAAGGTTATGACTCTTAACAATAATCGTCAGAAAATCAACGACTGTCTCGGCAACCCGATTGAAATCGGTATAGCTGTAATGTGGAAAGTAAATGATACCGCAAAGGCTGTATTTAACGTTGACAACTATAAGGAGTATCTTTCATTGCAATGTGATGCCGCGCTTCGTGAAATAGTACGTATTTATCCGTATGACGTTGCTCCGAATGTTGACACAACAGGTGACGGTATAGCCGATGAAGGAAGTCTTCGCGGTTCAAGTGAAATTGTTGCAAACAGAATTCGTGAAAAAATCAGTGAAAAGGTAGCATTTGCCGGACTCGAGGTAATTGACGCACGTATTACATATCTTGCGTATGCACCTGAAATAGCCGCTGTAATGCTGCAAAGACAACAGGCATCCGCTGTTATAGATGCAAGAAAAATGATAGTCGATGGTGCTGTGAGCATGGTGCAAATGGCTCTCGATAAGATACAATCCGATCATATATGCAGTCTTGATGATGAAAGAACAGCGCAAATGGTATCCAATCTTCTTGTTGTGTTATGCAGTAACCAAGGAGCTCAGCCTATAATCAACTCAGGCAGTATATATTAATATGGCTGAAAAAGAAAAAAAACAAGTCCCCCTAAGACTTTCCAAAACACTTTATGATGAATTAATGAGATGGGCTGAAGACGACTTTCGCTCGCTCAACGGTCAAATCGAATATTTACTGACCGAATGTGTTCGAAAGAGAAAAAACTGCAATAACGAAACAGAAAATGAAGATTCTGACGACAGCGATAATTCCGGAAGCGCAACGTAATATTTAAATAAAACTATCTACTAAATTCCATTAAAAAAGCATCTCAATATGAGATGCTTTTTCGATTTACTTTTTATGCCAATATATTACCGAAAAATATGTTACGGTATTCACTCCGTTAATATAATGCATGCCGCAATCCGCCGCAAGCTTAACTACATTTACTCCTGTTGCTTCAATTGAGTGATGCATTAATGTGGGGTGACGACATGGAGACGTCGGATATGTACATTTTTCGCACAGATGACAACCTTCCGCACCGCAAATTTCAAATGCATCACCTTGTTCCGAAAGCATTTTTTCTATCTCGCGTTCGGCTTTGACGTGCTGTATTCTTCCTTCATTCATTCCGTCAACATCGTATGAATCCTCTAATTCATGAACGGTAGTGTAAACAAATGCGTTTTCATACTCGCGATAATGTTCCATTAAATCCTGCCAGCGTCCCACTCCGGGAGGACATGACCAACATTTACCGTACATACCGCACAAGTTCGCTTCACACGCATCACGTACCTCCTGAGAAAAAGTTATATTCATAGGAGAAACAAACGACGATTCGTGTATAGGGTACGATAATACATCGGAATTCTTTTGCAAATCGCTTAAAATCGATTCTATAGACATAGCATATTCCTTTCATTCACAGAGACAAGACACTTACTCATCGGGAAACATCATATATTCAATAAACCCATCGTTAAATGTTTGCGATTTATTCAGTTCTATAGTCGTGCACACCTTCGCGAGTTCACATACATGTGACAGTTCCGATGAGTCTGTGAGTACCTTTATTGCTCCTGCGAGCGCTGAGTTTCCGACTGCGGACACAGTATTTTCATCCGCAACAAAGCTTTGCGGAAGTAAGCCGACGCGCGCCGCGTTAATAGGATTAATATAGTAGCCGAGTCCGCCTGCAATATACACTTTGCCGCCGTACTTTACAAAGGAATCAACATCCATTCCCGCATAGTCAAGCAAAGCCTCGATACCCGCGCGCAATGCACTTTTAGCAAGTTGTATCTCACGTATATCCTTTTGGCTTAAATATACATCTGTTGTCTTTTCTGCACTTGTTGTGTTTTCCGTTTTATGCATTCCCGTAAGTACATACGGATCATCCTCAAGATAACCTGTTTCGTCAATACTTTCGTTGTTTAAAAGCACCGAACAAAGGTCTATGACTCCACAGCCGCAGATTCCCTTTGCAGGCTTATCTCCGATGGTTCGATATACAAGCTTACCGCTTTCTTCCGCAACGCGGCTGACAGCGCCTTCAACACCGCCTATACCGCATGACAGATTAGCGCCCTCAAGAGCCGGTCCCGCCGCGGTAGATGCGGCAATCAGACGATTTCCGAACTGTTTGCCTGTATCCAAAACCATTTCACCGTTTGTACCGATATCGAGAAGCAATGCGGGACATTCAGATGAACCGAGACCGCACACGAGCATTCCCGCGGTAATATCTCCTCCTATAAATGCGGAGACAGACGGCATCAATGTGACGTTCCGTACGGGAAGACCGAGCTCGGATCCTGACATTTCCTTCACATCCGTAAACACGGGAGTAAACGGGTATGCTCCCATTCCTTCCGGTGAAACACCGCAAAACAGATGCAGCATAGTCGTGTTTCCCGCCACGACAAGCTTTTCCGCAGGTGCTTCAGATGTGACACACAACTGCTCAAGCAAAGAGCGAACAGCATCGAGAACACATGACTGCATATCCGCAAGCTGACCTTTCTTTGCCGCTTCGATACGGCTGATTACGTCAGCTCCGTACATCTGCTGCGGATTCAAACATGAAGCAGACATAAGTATCCTGCCGTTTTTCATATCAACTCTTGCCGCCGCAATTGTAGTGGTACCGATATCCAATGCAATCCCATCGCACCTGGATTCATCGTGTTCATCGTTTGACTTAATGTGTTCATCGGCAATCGTCAGGCCTTCTCCCGAGAATGTCGGAGATTCGATCTCACTGTCGACATCCGCACATAAAGCCTGACATGAAAGAATATAGCCTTCCGAATCGGGTTTTAAGATTTCTCCGTTAACACGTGAAATAAAATATCCGGATTTAACTTTGACACGACATTTACCGCAAACACCACGTCCGCCGCACGGTGAAGAAAGATATACTTTTTGGCGTGCGAGATAAGATGTCAGCTGTTCTCCTGATGCGGAAGACGGAATTTTAATTATCTGTATATCCTTGTTCATATTGCAGTACTCTGAGTCAGCTTAATTTTAATAATTTATCTTTTTGATTTCGTCGGCATAATATTGAACGAGTTCAAACTTTGTGCCAGGCATTAAACGATGATCGGGACAAGGAAGGAATCCGCCGAGTGAAGCAAGATGCTTGATTCTCTCAAGCTCTTTATCTACTGCCGCTTTGTCTTTGCGCAGCGCGGTTTTATCCATACCGCCGACTCCCAGCATGCCTTTGCCGAACTTCTTTCTTGCAGGTTCAAACTGGTCTCCCCATGTACCGACTTCTATCGGGAACATTGTATTAACACCGTTTTCGTACCATGTCGGCAGTAATTTTTCGGTCACGCCGTCACAGTCCAGTGAAATAACGTCTATTCCGTGCTGATGGCAAAGCTCATTTCTCTTCTTATAATGCTTTGCGCATAGCTTATCGAAAACAACCGGAGAGAGCAGCGGGCCGCTCTTAAAGCATATATCCTCCCAATAAAGAGCAAAATCGAACTTAGCTCCTGTTGCGAGGATTGCTTCCACACACTTATACTGCATCTCGGCATAACAGTCGACAATGTCGGCAAATAAATCCTCGTCATCATCATACAGCAGGTAGCCCATTCCGACTACAGATGTCATACTGCGGATTTGTCCGAGTACACTTCCCATTGATATTCCGAGCGGCACGTCTGATTTGTCATAAACATTTTCATTGAAATGCTTGAAGAATTCGGTATCGACACGCTCAGGCGCATACTGCATGCGAGGGCGATATAATGTTTCAAACGCTTCACGGTCTTTCAAGAGATAGTCGTCCTCCTGAGGAATAGATACAATTCCCGGGTGGATTCGTTCAATCAAACCTACACTATTCTGTTCACGGCGTGTGCCGTCAGGCAGAACTTCAAGTACTTTATGTTCGAATGCGGGATATAACCCGTTGTTTGAGCCGAAAGCATGTGACCAGTTAAAATCCCAACCGATCAATTTATCCAGTTCCATATCCTTTTGGCTACCGTCGTAATTGCCTACGGCAAGGTCTTTCGGTATTTTTCCCTGTTCAGCCCATTCGGTTAAAAGCTCGGGCCAGTAGCCGAAATGAACAGCAGGAAAACGATCTACCGGTTTATAGTGCAATATATTCATTGCGCGTTCTCGGTTAGTCATAGAAATTCTCCTTATACTAATAAGCAAGAGTTACTTTTTCTCTTTAAATACGGGACAAGGTGAAATCGAACTGCCCTCATGTGTTACTTTAGAGGCATATTCTTTAAGAAGTCTTACATAGATACGATAATAGTCAATCGGAACGTCAGGCGGTGTCTGGTGATCCACTGACGGAATAAATTTTCCTCTCATCATACTTGGCAAGACTCTCTCGAATTCCTTTCTCATTGCCTCCTCTCCGTATTTCATGCACATTTTATCGTAGTGTCCGATAAAAGCCATATCGGGCTGCTTGTCTAAATACACTGAAACATCCACACCTGCCTGACGTTCCAACGGAAGCATACCGTCAGCACCGACTGAAGAATACCAATCGACAGCCATCGTAATATCGCCGTCAGAATCGATGAAGACGGGAACATTGTATTCATGTATAACCGGAATAACCTTTCTGTAAAAAGGCGCTAAAAATTCATCGAATTGTTCCTTTGAAATCATGGGACCGCCGTTATAGCTCATATCCTCGGCAAAAGTCATAAAATCAAAACGGAACCTCGAAAAAACATAACGAAACAGCGGAATAAGCCAATCGGCATAATCTTCGCAAATCTGTTTGTAGAGTTCGGGATAATCGTAGAAGCTGAATAAATGGCTTTCTATTCCGAATAATGTTCTCGGGAACCAAAAGAATCCTTCAACCGTAAAGAACTGAATGGTATCCCCTCGATTGCGGATATTGTGCCAATTATCATACTGCTCTTCACTGAAGAGCGAATCAACCTTCGGAAATAAAGTAGGTTTGACTTTATTTATGTAGTCACTCTCGTCAGACATAATTCCCTGCCCGTATGCGAGCGGCTGAGGTGTTGCCGATGTTCTTATACCGGCACAGAACTGGAGGCATTTATCAAGTCCGAAATAGCCCTGAAGTGCCTCATAATTCGCAAACTCACGCGGCAGCCCGTCGCGAAGCCAGCGTTCAACAGTCAAATTCCACCATGGAGCCCACTCGATAACGGGAACACGGTCAACGGCTTTTCCCGAAAGATATGCCTGAAACCGTTCGGAAGCCGTCATGCTTTTTATCGTATTCATATCATATTTAAATTAAAATTAATTAAATTCAATGTGTACGGTAATACTCTTCACTTGCTTTAAAGAAAGCTCTGATATTATCCCAAGAAGAAGCGGGAGGAATATCGCAGCCCGATGAAATCAGGAAATTAGGATATGAAGAACACTTCTCAAGCAGTTCGTTAACCGCTATTGTCATGCTTTCAGGTGTTCCTCCGAGAAATTGTCCTGCGGGAGAAATATTACCCATAACAGTACGATCGGACGGCATGTTGTCAAGCAAATCCGTCAGCTGTATAGCATCACCGAAATGATATGCAGAGGCACCGTTTGACGCCAATGACTTTGTCATAAGCGGTGTATTGGGGCCGCAGTTATGATATATTACGGCAAAGTTTTCGTCCTGTACACTCTCAATCATCTCACGAACATACGGTGCGGCAAATTCCTCTTCCATTGCGGGCGCGAGAAGGCCTGACAGCGGCTCTGCCATTACTATACCGTCAAGTCCTGCTGCTTTATATGCTTTAGCGTATTCAATCAAAAATGCCGTAGTTTTACGCAGAACAGCATGAACAAAATCGGGATCACATATACAGTTTGCCAATGCCTCGGAAACATCCATAAGTCTTCCGGCGAGCGAAAACGGTCCGATTTCACCGGCAAGTACCGGACGGTCTTTAATAACATCCTTAGCGGCTTTAGCAGCTTCTATATAAAGTCCTGTGCGTGCATCACCGACATGCGGCATTTCAAGTTCATTCGCTTCGTCCTCATCCGTCACAAGAGCACCGACAACTGTCGGAATTTCGTTTTCCACAGTACGTAATGTACAGCCGAACGCTTCTGCTTCTACGGACAAGTCCATCATGGTAACCGCTGCGGCGGAATTCGTTTCCTTTGCTACACGGATTATGCCCTCACTTTGAATCGCTGCATCGTGAGTAAGTTTATATACGCTTACGCCTAATAATGAAGACGACGGAAACGAAAGAATCGGCATAGGTTTATGTGATGACGGCAGTTTGTCGACCCAACTCGGATAAGCCATAAATTTAATCCTCCTAAAAATGCTTATGTAAATATGTTCAAATTGAACTTTTGCGATAAAAGACTTAAAAAATTAAGCTCTTATCGCAAAATTCACATTAATTCGAAGAATCCGTAACGCTTCGAATATACATATTCAATTAGTCAAAAAACGCTCTTGCTGCCTGTGCTGCGGATGCGGCATCGACTGTGTAGCAGTCCGCGCCGATTTCATCTGCATAAGCCTGAGTAACCGGTGCTCCGCCTACCATAACCTTAACCTTGTCACGAAGTCCTGCTTCTTTCAATGCATCGATTACGTCCTTCTGTCCGTACATTGTTGTTGTAAGAAGTGCGGAGAGGCATACAATCTGCGCACCTGTCTCGCGTACGGTTTCCACTATTTTTGCGGGTTCCACGTCAACACCGAGGTCGATGCATTCGATTCCCTGACCTTCAATCATCATCTTAACAAGGTTCTTTCCGATATCATGCATGTCACCCTTTACGGTACATATAACAGCCTTTCCGATAGGCTCGATACCTTCTTTTGTTAAAGCGGGTTTTAATGTCTGCATGCCTTTGTTCATAGCACGAGCGGCAACGAGAATCTCGGGTACGAAAACTTCATTATTCTTGAACTTTTCACCGATAATATTCATTCCGTCTACTAATCCCTCATTAAGAATAGTTTCAGGTGACATACCGCTGTTAAGTGCTTCCTCAACAAGTGCTACTACTTCTTTGGCGCGACCTGTCTGCACCTTTTCGGAAATGGTTTTGCAAATTTCTGACATAGTTATACTCCTTTCGTGATAACCACACAAAGTAATTCTTTTTTAGTTTAAGCTATGTTTAAAAGCTCTGCTGTAAATATTCGTTATCAGCAACGTATTTTATTATAGCTATAGTAACATATTAATTATCGTTTGTCAACTTAAAATTAGATATTTTTATGTTATGTACTACTGATTTAAACACAGTTCTGTTTGAAGTGTTTCAAACGGTCCGGGAAGTACTTCGTTTGACGGGCGCTTTTTGCCTGAATAATCCTTATCAATGCATATGTCGGATCCGTCCGGATTCTCATACCATTGGTTCGTTTCGAATGCTTTTCCGAGTTGAGACGTTGTCACTGTCGGGAATCTCTTCATACTGTCTGCAATATTCAGAGTCAAAAACCACTTCTTACCATCACGCAGTTCTGTTTTCAGTAATACCTTGTCAATGTGCTGTGCATTTACATCGCTTTCACATGACTGCGCACCGTTTATATAAACATTATTGCGTATTTCCGTAGGCATTGTTTCATCGGCACTATGATAAGGGCTGTCGCTTCCCTCTCCTAATTTACATTCACGCATCGGCGGATATCCTCTGTAATCGGATGTTCCGCTGTTTTCGCCGACGAATATGTTTCCTATTACACGGTCATCTCCGCTGTAAACAACCATCGAGCCTGCAACAAACGTCTCGTGCGGAAAATGATACAATGTAAATCTTGCTGTTTCACGTCTGATACGTACTGTTCCCGCGAACAGGTTATTTATAAGCGCGCTTCCCTGTGATACCGACAGATAGGAATTCTTCGATAGAAACAGATTATTGTCTATTACGCACGGTCCATGACATACCTCAATAAAAAAGTCTTCCCCGCCGCCGTTTTCGAAAAATGTATTTCTCGTCACACGTGCGCCTTGCGCTTCCCAATCAAGCCAAAGTCCGCGTGTGCAATGGTGTATACAGTTGTTCTCAAGATGGACATCAATTGCGGCATGCAGTTTTATGCCCGCTATTTCCGCTCCTCCGAATTCCCCACGTGTATTGATATCGTGAATATGATTATCGGTAATTCTCGAATAGACACTGCCCATATTGCCTACTATACCGGTCTGACCGCAATTGTATATATGATTGTTATGGATATAGTGACTTCCTACCGTTTCTTTGCTCCAACCGTGACGCACAGCATCCATGATGATTTCGGTATATGTTTGTGCTCCGCCTTTGCGTGCGTTGCGAACCCAATCATTGTCATTGGCGTCGTAGCTTTTGCCTATGCTTATTCCGCAGCACTTGCTGTCATGTATCGAACAATTTTCAATTATCCAGCCTTTGCTCCAGTGAGTTCCTACAGCCGCAGACTGAAATGCTGTAGGCGGTGCCCATTGCGATGCCGCACAGCAAAACTCCAATCCGGATAAAGTAATATAATTGACACCTGTCCTTTTAGGGAAGAAACAGCTTTCACGAACATTTACCTCAGTCAAATGCTCATTCGGATTAACATCTCCGAAGCATGCGTGAAGAATCGTTTTCTCATTGTCCACATGTGCAATCCAGTAATTTTTCTCTGTCGAGAGAAGCTCATCCGCACCTGAGGCTTCAAATAAAGCTTTACCGTCAAGATAAACCTCTGCGGTATGGTGCTCTCTTCCCCATCCGTCGAACCAGTCGCCTGAAATCAGCTCATTAAAAGGATTGATTTCACCGAACATTCTGTTGTCAATTACTGTTGTCCATATGCCGTTATCTTCTTTTCTCCAGTCTGAAACAACTTCGGCACCTGAAATAATCGGCTTCTCGCCGTCGGCGGCACGGTAAACAATACGTTCACGCTCACTTATACCTCCGTACTGTGGATTTACCCACTCGCGATAGACTCCGCCTCCGATAATTACAGTGTCTCCTCCGCGGGCGATTCGTGCGGCTTGTCCTATTGTTCGAAACGGATTGTTTTTACTTCCGTCTCCCGTATTTGGGTTTTTACATGAAACATAAATAAAAGACATTTTTGGCTCCTCCTGATTTATGCGGTATTATTTATCGCTTTGAAGGTTTATTCCGATGCTTTTTTCACTCTATTACTAAGCCTAAAGAACGGAACTTGCACGTTTGCTGAATGGCAAGTTCAAGGAGGCGGCGGTTAGCTGCATTATCAAGCTTAAGATTATCCGCCGACATTATTTTTACTCAATAATTTCGTACATTGAGGAGGCGTCAGCTTTAAGCGCATGCTCTTTTACATCAAGTACACGCAGCTTGAGCGTTCTTCCGCCATATGACACCTCAATGATGTCACCCTCCTTAACATCATATGATGCTTTTGCACATTTATCATTTACCTTTACATGCTCCGTATCACAAGCCTCATTAGCTATTGTACGGCGTTTTATAACTCTTGATACTTTAAGAAATTTATCCAGTCTCATATCATTCACCCTTGCTTGTAGTTGTTTACAAATTCATTTGTTTTATCGCCGAGATTCTTTTCACTGTCGGCATCCCCTGCAAGTACTACCGCATCAAATATTATTTCGGTGAGGATTTTCTCCCTCTCGCTGCCTGCCGATGTTTTCAGCTTTTCAGCCAAAGAAACTATATTGTCCTCTGTTACATTAAAGTCGTATAAATCCTTTTTTGCTTTTTTTACGATTTTACGAGTTCTCATAAGAGCGGGAAGCTGTTTCGGCACTGACTGCATAGATTCTTTTACCGTTTTTCTGTCTTTTTCCGCTTTTTTAATTTGTTCCCAATTGTTCAGTACATCATCTGAATTGTTGACGCTCACGTCACCGAAAACATGCGGATGCCTTGTTATCATCTTCTCGCAAACATCGTTTATTACATCTTCGACAGAGAAATTACCGGCTTCCTCTTCTATTCTGCTGTGAAACATTACCTGAAACATTACGTCTCCCAGTTCCTCACGAAGCAGTTTTTTGTCTGCGTTGTCGATGGCTTCTACAACCTCATATGTTTCTTCTATTATATCATTTCTTATCGACTCGTGTGTTTGCTCTATATCCCACGGACATCCGCCTATACCGCGCAAAACCTCCGTCAGCATTCTCAGTGAATCGAAATCGTGTTTTTCTTCTGTGACAAGCTTTTTCTTTTTTTCTTCCGTATTCATAACTTCTCCAAATGTTTAAGCCAAACCTAATAGTATTACTTTTTAAAGAAAGCTTTTGCGGCATCACGCAGCTGACCGAGCTTATAATCCTCTTCGGCGCAATCCTTAAGATATTCATATGGATATTTCGGTCTGAAAAATCTTTCTATTCTTACATCCCCGTTCGCATCGGGAACGGATACAAGCTTTGTGACAGATGACGCACCGGACGAGAAAATCGAATGCACCTCTTCCATCATATAAACATTATAGAGTCCTTCATGACCTATCTTTGAGTATCCGACGTTCTCGAGATTGCCGACCGTGTTCTTTTGTCTGTACATATAATACGGCAGATAATTATTTGCCGCCAACACGCTCTGTGAATAATTTACGCTTTCAGCCGCAATCACCGATGAAGGATCGAACTTTCCTTCAATCTTGAATTCCGATGACTTTTTAACACTGAATGTATGTACGGTTATATTTTCGGGATCAAGCTTGATTACTCTGTCAATGGAATTCATAAACGATTCCGTAGTATCGTACGGCAAACCCGCAATTAAATCCACATTAATATTTTTTATACCGCTGTTTTTCGCTATTTCATATGCGTGAAGGAACATATTCGAATCATGCGCGCGTCCTATTTTCTTCAGTACCTCATCGTTCATAGTCTGAGTATTTACACTCATCCTGTCAACGCCATGATTATACGCAACCTTGAGCTTTTCAGCTGTAATCGTATCCGGTCGGCCTGCCTCAAGAGTAAATTCTTCTATTCCGCAAACGTTTTTATTTACACATGCCAGCAAGAAATCGAGTTGCTCTGCATTTAGAATCGTGGGTGTACCGCCGCCTATATAGACCGAGCGCACCTTCATCCCAAGCTCTCTTATTATATCGAATGTACCGTCGATATCTCTCGAAAGAGCTGTCAGATATTCCGGTATAAGCTTTAAAAGCTTCGGAGACGTATATGATACAAATGAACAATACGCGCATCTTGTCGGGCAGAACGGTATTCCTATATATACACTGCATTCTTTTCTGACTTCATCGGTAATAAGCCGTCTTTCCGCGGCGGAAACGTCTACCGCAAGCTTAGCCTTGTTCGGTGAAACCAAATAATCGCGCTCGATTTCACGCATTGCCTCTTCAGCACTTCTGTTGTTGTCCATAAGCTCGGTAGCAACCTTAGCGGGACGAACTCCCGTAAGAATACCCCACGGCGGATTAAAACCGGTAAACATGACACCTGCTTTTAGAAATGCCGAACCTGCCGCAATTTTAATTGTTTTTTCGTCGTCATGTAAACCTCTATTTACGCACTCATGCGCTGTACATGACTTTTCCCCTTGGCTGATTGTAACGTCACTCGAAACATTATCATCGGTTTCATCAATGTTAATTACCGCTTTTAATGTGTCATATGTTTCCTCTTCGTCATCGGGAAACTTAACTCCCGGGAAAAATATCATCGAAAGCGTCTGTATATAGTATGGCTTTACATTACCGTTAATTTTTAATATCATAATAAATGCCTGTTATTTTTTAGGTTGTTTTAATACGTCGGAATACATCGGAATGGTAATGGGTCCGTCAAGTGTTGTCGAGATTATCATGTGAGCCCCGAAAATACCGCTTGAAACCTTATCACTGTGTTCTGCGAGTCTGGCAACAAATTTATCAAAAAGCGGCTTTGCAACATCGGGAGACGCGGAGTTCATATAATCGGGACGATTTCCTCTTCTGTATGAACCGTAAAGAGTAAAATTCGGAACAACCATAAATCCGCCTCCGACGTCCGCCGCGGAAAGATTCATTTTACCGTTCTCATCACAAAATACTCTCAGCTTGGCAATTTTATCTGCAAGGAGATTTACATCCTCCTCTGTATCGGTATGCGTAACTCCGACAAGTACATATAATCCTATCCCGCACTCGGCAACGCATTCACCGTCAACTGTGACTGTGCCGTTTGATATTCTTTGAATTACAGCAATCATTTGACCTCCGAATAATATTTAATCAGCAAACCGAAACATCGGTCGGAATTATTATTTATTCTTTCATTTTTCGTAAAATCTTCAAATTATGAAAATCCGCGCTGAATTGAATGAATGTGATTTATGCTTTTCAGACGCGACATTATCGAATTGAAATGGTCGATATTCTTGCATCCCACTGTCAGATTAATTATTATATCATTTTCGGTACGGCGTTTTGTGTTTATAGAAAGAAGAGAAACCTTCATATCCGCCAAAGCAGTCGTAATGTTAGCAAGAAGCATAATATCGTTTTCGGCAAATATCTGAAGCATAACCTCATACAGTGATTTTTGATCCGAATACGGAGATTCGATATCCCATTCGGTATTAACCCACCGATCCTTCATGTCAGGATTCTGCATACCCGATATTACATTCGGACAATCGCGTTTATGAATGGAAATACCGTAGCCTTTTGTAATAAATCCTATTATTGAGTCTCCGGGAAGCGGATTGCAGCATTTTGCGTATTTTACATCACATCCGTATTCGCCGTCGACTATAATTCCGCCTGTAGATTTAATCCTCTTAGGCTTTTGAGTTTGAACCTGATCTGTGTCTGTTATAAGTGCGGTTTGTTCATCGGGTTTTACGACGCGCTCATATTCACGCTTTAGCATCGTAGCAACCTTTGACATTGCAATACCGTTATAACCGAGGGTGTTATATAAATCCTCGATTTCATTCATACCGAGCTTATGCGCGGTTGAAGAGAGTATTTCGTTTTTCTGAGCGTCATTCGGTTTAATCTTGAACTTGGAAATTTCTCTTTCTATTTCCGCACTGCCTATTCGTATGTTCTCGGGACGCTGTTCTTTTTTGAACCATTGTCTTATTTTGGCACGTGCTTCACTGGTTTTTACTATTTTCAGCCAGTCACGGCTCGGTCCTTTTGCCGCAGACGATGTTATAACTTCTACTATGTCACCTGTCTCGGGTGTTTTGTCTATCGGCGAAATCATTCCGTTAATTTTCGCACCGATCATTTTATTTCCGACAGCAGAGTGTATAGCATATGCAAAGTCTATCAGAGTAGCTCCCTGCGGAAGTGCTATGACATCTCCCTTAGGCGTAAACACAAAGGTTTCGTCACTGAAAATATCGATTTTCAGCGCGTGCATAAAGTCTTCACTGTCAATTGCACCGTCTTCGGTATCAATGAGCTTTGATATCCATGCAAGCTTCTTATCGATATCATCGTTGCTCTTATCGCCTGATTTATATTTCCAATGAGCTGCTATACCGTATTCGGCTACATGGTGCATTTCACGTGTTCTTATCTGCACTTCAAACGGAATACCGTCTCTGCCAATAACGGTTGTGTGCAGAGACTGATACATGTTCGGCTTAGGTGTGGAAATATAATCTTTGAATCTTCCGGGAATACTCTTAAACAATTCGTGTATTATTCCGAGAGATGTATAGCACTCGATTTCGGTATCGACGATTATTCTTATGGCATAAAAATCGTATATTTCATCGAAGCTTTTATTTTGCTTAAACATTTTGCGATAAATCGAATATACGGTTTTAACTCTTCCCTCAAGAGTGAAGTGTATATTGTACTCCTCAAGCTTTTCGGAAACATACGCACGTGTATTCTCGATAAAATTCTGGTTTTGTCCGTATTTTTTCTCAATATCGTTAGAAACCTCTGCGTATCCGATAGGATCAAGATACTGCAGTGCAAGATTTTCAAGCTCCTGCTTCATTCTCTGCATACCGAGTCTGTGAGCAAGCGGTGCATAGACATGCATAGTCTCAAGTGCGGTAGCTCTTCTTTTTGCTTCGCTTTTAACTCCGAGTGTGCGCATGTTATGAAGTCTGTCACACAGCTTAATGAAAATGACACGAATATCCTTCGACATTGCGAGAAGCATCTTACGGATATTTTCCATGTTCGCTTCTTCTTTATCTTCTACATTTATCACTTTCATTTTGGTGAGGCCGTCAACAAGCATAGCAACATCGTCGCCGAAGCGCTGTCTTATCATCTCTATGTTGGTCTTATCGGGACAGTCCTCTACCGTATCATGCAGAAAAGCCGCACATATTGAATCAGTATCCAAACCCAGCGAGGTAACGATTTCCGCAACCGCAACTGGGTGAGAAATATACGGCTCTCCGCTTACACGGAACTGACCTTCATGCAAAGTCTTTGCGTAAAGATATGCACGTTCGATTTTCTCGACATCATAGTGCTTCTCGCTGCTTTTTATTACAGCCATTAATTTTTCTATTCCGACTGAACCGTATCTTGCGGTCTGTTCGTTATCTTTTATTTCATTTATATCTGACATATTTACTTTACCGTTAATTTTTTATTCTGCTGTTTCAAAATCGGCTTTCAGTTTTCTCAATATTTCGGAGTTATCAAGATTGGTTTTGGTCTTTGTCTTTACAACCTTAAACGCATAAATTTCATGCTCCTCATCAAGTTCTTTTACTTCAAGGAGATTCAGTTCATTAAACACAAGCATAATAAATCTCAGTTTTACATATCCGATTTTGTCTCCTATGGAGCTGAGAAGATTGAGCAGTGCTCTTATCGAAAATACCTCGTGTTCGATTTTAGCCTCACGGCGTATTGCGTTGTATACTGCTGCAAAATCAGCGTGAGTCGGTACTACATCTGAGGATTTTATCTTTTTTGCTTCTTCTTTACCGATTCCGTTTCTTATTTTCTTGAACAGCTCTCTTTCATTCATTTCATACGAAAACTCAATCTCGGAAAGCCGTATATCCTTTATTATCATCTGAAGCGACTTCTGATTCTGGAATTCATTTATATCAAGCGAAAACATAACATCGACCACATCTCCGGGAAAAAGACCGATGTCATCGAGATTATGACGGAAAAACATCGCGTTAACGACTCTATTTCCGATTTTCAGCATAATTCTCGTATGCTTTCCGCCTCCGACAAGAGATATTTCCGTAATTGTCAATCGATACATCACAAATATCGGAACGGGATTCGATACACCGTATGGTTCGAGATAATTCAGTTCTGCTGCTTGTTCCATTGTAATGTCACTGTCTTCAAGCTCGCACTCCGCTTCAACAGTCGGCATATGTTCCGCTTCTTTAAAGCTGTCTCTCGCACAATAGTTTAGTTTTCTCTTGAATTCGGAAAGATTGCTTCTTTTAATTGTGAGTCCCGCCGCAAGCTCATGTCCTCCGAACTTCACAAGCAAATCCGAACATGTCGAAAGCGCTTCTACAAGGTTCAAACCTTTTACGCTTCTTCCAGAGCCTTTGCCGAAATCATCATCACTTTTTTCTTCTCCGTTGCCCTCAAAAGATATAAGTATGGACGGACGTGAGTATTTTTCCGTTATTCTTGACGCAACAATCCCGATAATTCCGTGGTGCCAATTTTCATCCTCCAAAACTATTATCGGATCTTTCTTAAAATCATGATCCGCATCGATTCTGGCATAAGCCTGATCGACAATCTTATTCTCCTCATTCTGTCTTTCACGATTTATGTCGCACAGCTTTTTGGCAATCGGAGCTGCGGTTTCACAATCCTCAGCTAAAAACAGCTTTACCGCAATTGAGGCATCGCTGATTCTTCCTGCTGCGTTTATTCTCGGAGCGATAGTATATCCTATGTAAGATGTCGTTATTTTACGCTTTGTCTGATATTTAGAGTCACCTTTTGTCGCTTCTATGAGTTCAATTAATCCGGGTCTTGATGTATTTTCTATAAGTGACAGACCGTAGCTGACAATCAAACGGTTTTCGTCATTTATAGGCATAACATCCGCTATTGTACCTATAGCAACGAGATCACCGTATTCGTTCGATATTCGACGTACACAATCTATCATTTCGTCTTCGGGATTTAATACCGATTCGACAGCGCACATAAGCTTGAATACTACACCGACTCCCGCCAAATCCTTAAACGGATACGGACAATCGGGTCTGTGGGGATTGACTACAGCCTCGGCACTCGGTAAGTCTCCATGACATTCATGATGATCTGTAATAATAAGATCCATTCCGAGTTCACGAGCAAGTTTAGCCTCTTCAACTGCGGTTATACCCGTATCCACGGTTATAATAAGATTACAGCCGTCATCATGCAGCTTTTTTACAGAGGATGACGACATTCCGTATCCCTCACCTGCACGGCAAGGTATGTAATATGAGACATTAGCACCGTTTTTTTTCAGATATAAATATAAACTGCTGACCGATGTTACTCCGTCGACATCGTAGTCACCGTATATTACAATATTATCTCCGTTTTCGATTCCTTCGATAATTCTGTATGCGGCATTGTCCATGTCAAGCATCATAAAAGGATCGTGCAGCTGTTCTTCTCCTTTAGCAAGGTACAGTTTTGCATCAGACGGCGTTTTGCAGCCTCTGTTCACCAAAAGCTGTGCCGTCGGAAGCTTAATTCCGAGTTTTTTCGATATTTCATCTGCTATAGGGCTGTTCTTCATTTTATCATGTGTCACTTGAACAAGCCATTTATTTCTGTATTGCATCAGTATTTCTCTCTCAATAATATTATATTATATATTTTTCTCACTGTCGTCTTTTACGATAATTTCCGCTATTCGTATATCTCCGTGCTTGTTTTTTCGTTTTCTGTCGAAAACCATAATTCCGAGAAACGTTAAAACAAAACCGACAGCCGCACATATAACACCGGTTAATTCGTTGGCTGATAATCGATAAGCAATCAAATAAAAAAGCATGCATATTGCTATCGGAACTACAAAAACAAGTGCGGCATAGAATAAAATAGTCTTACTGTCACTTTCGAGCTCAACCGTGTCACCTATTTTCGCGCCGAGCTTGTTTTCGGCTTCAGCTCTCATAACGCCTTTATCCGCAACCAAACCTGTTATTTCGCAGTGTCCGCCGCATCCGCCGTTTTTCACGCATCCGTCGCACATGGTACGTCGGCTTGATTCGACTATCGCGTAATCACCCTTTACATCTATGACAACAGCTCTTTGTCGCATTACAGTCATACCTTCTTATTCTCAATATGGTTTATATCTCGTTATTATTTTCGATGCCACGCGCAATCCGTCAACAGCGGCGCTTACTATGCCGCCCGCATATCCCGCGCCCTCTCCGCAAGGGTATATCCCATCGTGCCCTATCGCACACAGATTTTCCCCTCGCAATATTCTGATCGGTGAAGAGGTTCTTGTTTCAACTCCCGTGAGGGGAGCGTCCGGTGTATCATAACCTTTAATTTTTTTGCCGAAATTTAAAAGTCCCGATTTTAACATTCCGGTGACAAACGGAGGGAACAGTTTCGAAAAATCCGCACATTTAACTCCCGCATTACGATATGACGGAATTATTCTCGAATATTCGGTACCGTGCTTATCGTTAAGAAAGTCTCCTACAGTCTGCATCGGCGCACAATAATTTTTTCCGCCTGCATTATATGCCGCTCTCTCGAGATTCCTCTGGAATTCTATAGCACCTATCGGATTGCTTCCGTAATCATCAGGCAGTACCGAGACGCAGACCGCGGCATTTGCGTTATTTCCGTCTCTGGAATGTCTGCTCATTCCGTTAGTAACAACTCCGCCTTCTTCGCTTGCGGAAGGAACAACCTCGCCTCCCGGGCACATGCAGAATGTGTAGCATCCACGCTCTCCGTTACGCCATGACAATTGATATTCCGCGTGTCCGAGCTGTTTGTCACCCGCATGAGAGCCGTACATTGCGATATCTATATCCTTCTGCAAATGCTCTATACGGACTCCGACGGAAAACGGTTTGGGTTCTACACAAAAACCTTCTTTAATAAGATCGCCGTAAGTATCTCTCGCACTGTGTCCGCAAGCGAGAATTACAACACCGCATGGTACTTTTTCACCGTTAATCTCAACAGAACGCGGTGTAATGTTCTCCGCTTTCGATTTATATCTTATTTCCCCGCCGAGTCTTGTTATTTCTCGATCTGCGTTTTCCACTACTTTTCTCAGAATATCGGTGCCTATATGCGGTTTCGCCTTATACATGATATCATCGGGAGCTCCGAGCTTATGCAAAACCTCGGTAACATATACAATATGCGGGTCGTTTATCCTCGTTGTCAGCTTTCCGTCCGAAAATGTTCCCGCTCCGCCGGCACCGAATTGTATGTTTGTAGAAGTATCAAGTATTCCATCCCTGATAAAACGTTCTACCGCTTCAACTCTTTCTCCGACAGAAGCACCTCTCTCGACAATCAAAGGCTTATATCCGTATTGTGCCAACAAATATCCCGCGAAAATGCCCGCAGGTCCGAATCCTACGATGACGGGGCGTTCAGACAACTGCTCATTTCCCGGTTCAAGAACGAAGTCGGGTGCCGAATATTCCTTAATATCGGAAAGCTCTATTTTTTTATCGGTTTCTACTTCCGCATAAACACTGTAGACAAAAGTAATTTCTCGTCTGGCATCAATTGATTTCTTCGATATCCTTAAATTTTTCGGTACACAGCCTGTTTCTTTTTTTATCTTCTCGGATGCTTTATACACAGCCTCTTCGTCATAATCGGCTGATTTGTTGTACTGTACTTTGATGCCGTTGACAAGTATTTTCTTAATTTCCTTCATTAATTTGAGTCCTTACTTCGTAAATGTAACCGTTATTTCGTAATATCCTATTGCCAAGAGTTCATCCTTATAATCGGAATCGATTATTACCTCCGCTCTCACCTCAGTTGTTCCTGTGTTTGTTTCAGAGTACGGACTCATATCAAAACATAGTGTAATGTCGTCTGCACTCAGTGAGGATACGGCATCGAGACTTCCGATTATTTTTACCGTAACGGATGAATGATCCCACGTATAGCTTACGCCCTCATTTCCGCCTGTGTCGACAATATTTTTTCCGGGGACCGTAATCTTACGCATTTTTATTGATGATGACGGAATTGATTCTACATCGACTGTATCGGTATCCAGCTCTACACCTGCCGCTGCTTTAAGCGCGACTTTTTTAGTACATTTTAATTCATCGCTTCCCGCTGATATATAGTCGTTCACCTCATCGATTTCGATTTTCTCGATTAAATTGCCCGCATCTATAACATCGGGGTCTCCGGTTACACGAACTGTCGACGGAGTAACGGTGGTATTTGTATTTTCGTCGTTGAAGAAACCGTTTTTATATACTACCTCAATCGGAACCTCAACTGATTTCAAAATCGGAATATCTATTGTAATCTCCTGAGGATAATACTTTATATACGGGCTGTCTATTTCATTGCCGTATTCATCAACCAAATAAACCTGTCTGGTAACGGATACCGACTTTGTTATTCCCGTCATATCATTATCAAATCTTGCCTCGGCAACACGAGAGACTATTTTTTCGGGTCCTTCGATATTTATCATATCAACAGGCAGCTCAATAGCTCCGACATAGCATCCGTCGGCAAGGCTTGTGTTGTCACGCTTTTCGGTAAGCTTGACAGATGCGGTGGATACCTGATCAACGTATACGGATATTGACTCCTGCGATAAGCTTATAAGCTTACAGCCTGCGGGGACGTCAACACTCAACTTGCAGTCATATCGTCCGCTGCCGCCTGTTATCTTTCCAACGTCAGCAGTTACTACAATGTCATCATCGCTGAGCTTTGAAACTATGCTTTTTTTACCCGAAACCGTTACTCCGACCATATTTCCGTAGCCGCTGTACAGCATTAGTCCGCTGTCCGATACAAGCACATCGGTATTTATAAGTTCTACGGTAACATTTGAGAAGGTCTGTTCATACTCGGGACTCTCAACGGTCATAACGTATATCCATAGGCAAAATGCGGCAAAAACACACAATATCTTAACGGCAATATCTGTATGTATATTTTTTACCTCAGTATCGCCTTCACTGCTTTTATTATTTGTATTTTTTATTTTGAGATGAGCCATAATTATATCTATCTCCGATTATATTATGTAATTACTTACTCTTCTGCTTATTTTTGCGAATGCGTTCAAAAAGATTATTGGTTTTAACGTTTCCGTAGTCACCCAGAAGCTCGGCACGCAGTAATTTGGATAATGTCTGTTCGTTGTAATTTCTTTTAAGTTTACCTTCGATGGCAACGGAAATTACTCCCGTTTCTTCCGAAACGATTATTACAACCGCATCGCTGTTTTCACTCATTCCGATACCGGCTCTGTGTCTTGTTCCGAGATCCTTAATTATATCCGGATTATTGGATAGAGGAAGAAGACATCCTGCGGCAAGCAATCTGAAATCACGTACAATTAAAGCGCCGTCATGCATGGGAGCCTTATTGAAAAAGATATTTTTAATAAGGAATGAGGCAGGATATGCATCTATCATTGTACCGGTAAGTGTTACATCGCCTAACTTTATATCCCTCTCAAACACAATAAGCGCACCTGTTTTTGATTCCGACATATCACATACAGCCGAAACAATTTCATCGATAACGTGTTCACGATAAGATATATCCTTCGTCTCGCTGATACTTCTAAGGCTTTTCAGCGGAGTTGTGCCGACTTTCTCGAGTACCGAACGTATTTCAGGCTGAAACAAAATCACAAGTGTAATAAAGCCTATTTGGAATATATTCTGCATGATATATTGCATCAAATACATATCGAGCATTTTCGATACTATTTGTATTACAAACAAAAACAGCACTCCGACTGCAAGCTTTCCCGCGCGTCTGTCTCTGATGAACTTATATAAGTAATACAGAAGTACGGAAACGCAGAATATATCTATTATATCTACGAGCGATATTGTTTTTATAATATTAATTACATCGGTTATCTTCTCCGGAAGAACCACAGCGGTAATACTCAAACGAACGCCTCCCCTGTAATGAACACAGTATAAGTGCGATGATTATTATACTTTTTAACATAATAATAACTCATAGTATATTATACCATATGCATTGTTTTTTTTCAAATACTTTCAACGCAAATCTTTCCCGATTTTAATTATAAAAGCACTCTGTTCGACACAGTGGCGTTTTGTTAAACGATAACATAAAAAGCAATTGTTTAAAAACAGAGATTGTAAAATATACCGCGGTAATGTATAATAGTAATAAGGTCAGCTTGACGACAGAATAACTTTACATATATAATTATAATCGAGGTTTTTATGTTTGAAAAAGTAAAATCACTTACCGAAAACTGTTCATGCGGTAAGAAGCACAACCTTATAACCGAGGATTTCGTTATAGATAATGATGCCGCATCTTTAATGGCGGAATATTTAAAAAAATACGGATATACATCCCCCGCTGTAATATGCGATGAAAATACACATGTTTTCACAGCCGACATAGAGAATAAAATCAATATTAAATCCACTCTTGTTGTTGACGGCAATGCTCATGCAACCGAAATATTCGCTGCGGAAGCCGAAAGCTTTATTCGCTCAAATTCTCCCGATGTACTTATCGCATGCGGTTCCGGTTCCGTTCACGATATTACAAGATACGCCGCACATTCAATGAATATACCGTTTGTCTCGTACCCTACCGCCGCAAGTGTCGACGGATTTATTTCGGGCGTCGCAGCCATGACATGGCACGGACAGAAGCTTACTTTCGATGCGGTACCGCCTAAAGCTGTTTTCGCATCCCCCGATGTTCTTGTTACCGCTCCGGACAGATTGACCGCCTCAGGTGTCGGTGATGTACTCGGTAAGTACAATTCTCTTTTCGATTGGAAGGTCGGCAAAATATTCACCGGAGAATACTATTGCCCCGAAATTGTCGAACTCGAATATGAAGCTGTAGAGGAAATGGTTCGCGCAATAAAGCATCGTTCTGAAATTACAAAGAAAGAGTATACAATCAAAGTTATGTATGCGCTTCTGCTTTCGGGACTTGCTATGCAGTTATGCGGAAATTCACGCCCCGCGTCCGGAGCGGAGCATCACATGTCTCATCTTTGGGAAATGCATCTTATCAACAATGACATTGATGCTCTTCACGGTGAAAAGGTTGCTGTCGGACTGCTTGCGGTAACTGACTTATATAAAAAAGCTATCGCGCATGGTTTGGATTACGAAAAGATTAACGGTATTAATCTCTCAAGTGTTTTTGACTATGACAGAATTTCTCCTGTTTTCGGACAGCTGACTGACGTAATCATAAAGGAAAACCTTCCCGACGGTTCATTATTATCAAGCAGTCTCGCGAAAATTAAAATCGAAGATATGCATAAAATCGAAAATGAGTTAAACAAAGCCGCAAATGAATTGCCGAGCACTCAGGAGCTTATTAATCTTTGCACCATATCGAATGTTCCAATCAAAGCATCCGATATCGGCCTTTCAGACAGTAAAGAATTTACCGAAAAATCTCTTAAATACGCACCGTATGTACGCAACCGCATCACACTCCTGAAAATTCTGTCAGCTGCAAACATGATAATAATATAAGACAATACATCACAAAATCGGCTGTGACTTAACAATTTCGGTATATAATACCTAAAAACCTGACTGTGTATACGGTCAGGTTTTTGTTCTAAGTACATTACAGTATTACGAATTATTATAGCAGTCGTATATTTATTGTTTTCTAATGGAAATACGTGTATATTTATAATTTATAGCTGTATTTTTATTCTGTTTTGTTGATTATTTCTATTGCATTTTTTTTCATTAAATAGTATAATAATACCACTCATTAATTTATAAATAGTTTACTAAGGAGTGTGCGATATGAAAGAAAAAATCCGAGTTGCCATAGTCGGTGCTACCGGTTATGCGGGTGCTGAGCTTGTACGTTTGCTTATAACCCATCCTAACGCAGAAATCGTCGGATTATCCTCGGTTTCGTTCGCAGGCAGTGAAATAGCCGCGGTGTATCCGAATTTTAAGAAAATCACCTTGCCGATATTAACCGATGCAGATACCGCAATTGTCGACGCCGATGTCGTATTCGCTTCGCTGCCGCACGGCTTGAGCGAACCGCTTGCGGAAAAATGCCTCTCCTCAGGTAAGCTGCTTATTGACCTCGGTGCCGATTTCCGTTTAGAAAACGAAAGCGATTATGAAGAATGGTACAACAAACCGTTTGATAAACCGAAGCTTCACACCGATGCGGTATATGCCCTGCCGGAACTGTTCCGTGACAAAATCCCGACGGCAAAAATACTGGCAAACCCGGGATGCTATCCTACAGCTGCGGCTTTGGGTCTTGCTCCCGCTCTTCAGCATGGTTTTATCGAAAAAAGCGGAATTATCATCGACGCAAAATCGGGTATTACAGGTGCAGGCAGAGGACTTACGCAAAACACACATTACCCCGAAGCAAACGAATCTATATCGGCATACAAAATCGGGGTACATCGTCACACACCTGAAATAGAGCAAACTCTTTCTCACATGGCAGGTGACAGTGTTTCGGTAACCTTTGTACCTCATTTGCTTCCCGTCAATCGCGGAATCGAGGAAACGATTTATGCTCATCTCACACCATGCACATCTCTCGGTATGGTTCGTGCGGCATATGAATCGGTATATCAAAACGAACAATTCGTTCGCCTGGAACCCGACGGATGCTCGGCACAAATCAGATTTGTTACACGATCCAACTACTGCGATATTTCCCTGCATTGCGACACACGAACAAACACACTTATTGTTTGTTCCTGCATTGACAATATGGTAAAGGGCGCAGCGGGACAGGCTATTCAAAACATGAACCTTTATTTCGGACTGCCTGAAGAAACGGGAATTAATGCGGTTCCCGCAGGATTTTAATTAACGAAAGGATTAATAAAAAATGGAATATAAAGAAATTGAAGGCGGTGTATGTGCCGCAAAAGGATTCTCTGCCGGCGGTGTTCATGCCGGCTTCAGAAAAAACACTTCCAAGCTTGATTTGGCAATGGTAGTTGCGGATGATTTATGCACAGCCGCAGGTGTATATACTAAAAACAAGGTTTTCGCCGCTCCTGTCGGTGTAACACGTGCACATCTCGCAAACGGTCACGCTCGTGCCGTTATAGTAAACAGCGGCAACGCAAATGCATGTACACCTGACGGATACGAAACAGCAGGAAAGACTTGTGACATGGTTGCGGAATTAATCGGTATTTCCGCTGATGATGTCATCGTTTCTTCCACAGGTGTAATCGGCGTAAGTCTTCCGCTCTCACCTATTGAAAATTCCATTTCAGGCTTATATTCCTCTTTGACTGCAGATGCCGAGGGTGCCGGTCTTGCCGCCGCCGCTATTATGACAACGGATACAAAGAAAAAGGAATTCGCATTGTCATACACATACGGCGGTCATGAAATTCACATAGGCGGAATGTGCAAGGGTTCGGGTATGATTCATCCTAACATGGGAACAATGCTCGGATTCATCACCACAGACGCCGCAATAACACCCGAATTACTCCATACGGCACTGGTAAACGCAACACAGGACAGCTTCAATATGGTCAGCGTTGACGGCGACACAAGCACCAACGATATGGTATGTGTTCTTGCTTCAGGCAAATCAGGCGCAGATGAAATTACATCTGCCGACACTGCATATGATGCTTTTTATAATGCACTTTCTATTATATGCATGAAAATGGCTACCGCAATCGCAGGTGACGGAGAGGGAGCGACGAAGTTCCTGCGCTGTATCGTGCTGAATGCTGCCGACAAGGAATCCGCACGAATCCTTTCAAAAAGCGTAATCGCATCTTCTCTCGTAAAAACAGCTATGTTCGGTGCAGACGCCAATTGGGGACGTGTTATATGCGCTCTCGGATATTCTGGTGTTGAATTCGACCCGAAGAAAGTGGATATTTCATTCAAATCATCTGCCGGAACAATTGACGTATGTGCGCACGGCGGAACATTATTATTTGATGAAGAAAAAGCAAAAGACATTCTCACAAAAGACAGCATTGATATTATTTGCGATATGCATGTGGGTGATGCAACCGCTACTGCGTTCGGCTGTGATCTCAGTTATGAATATGTAAAAATCAACGGTGACTACAGAACCTGATTATTTTATCAACAGATAATATATTTTAAAAGCCATCACCGCAACAATTAAGGAAACTCCGATTTATGGTTTGATTTATTCGGCGCATCCTTAAATACATTAAATTAACTTGAGGTATAAAGAGTATGTCCATATCCAATCAAGATAAAGCCAATGTGCTTATCGAAGCACTTCCGTATATACAAAAATACACAGGACAAACGGTTGTAATCAAATACGGAGGCAATGCTATGCTTTCCGAAGAACTGCAGGATGCGGTAATCAGCGACCTTGTTTTGTTATCCTTAACGGGAATTCATGTAGTGCTTGTCCATGGCGGCGGTCCCGACATCAATGAAATGCTCACTAAAATCGGTAAGAAATCACAATTCATCAATGGATTGCGGTATACTGATGCCGAAACAGCCGAAGTCGCTCTGATGGTGCTTGCAGGCAAAACAAATAAGCATCTTGTCGACAGAATCGAGCGCACAGGCGGAAAAGCCATCGGACTTTGCGGATTGGACGGCGGATTACTCAGCGCAAAACGACACACAGACAGTGTCGGCACAGATTACGGCTTCGTTGGGGACATTGAGAATGTTAACGCCTCAATCATACAGGATGTAATCGACAAGGGATATATACCCGTTATATCGACTATTGCTCATGCATCGGATGGTACAGGCGTTTATAATATTAACGCGGATACGGCGGCAGGTGAAATTGCCGTAGCATTGCACGCAAGAAACTTTATTCTTCTGACAGACACACGCGGTGTTCTGAGTGATCCTCACGATGAAAGCTCGCTGATTCCCGTTATTCACACAAACGAGGTTCAAGCATTGCGCGACAACGGAATAATAACAGGCGGAATGATTCCGAAGGTAGAGTGCTGTGTCAGTGCCGCCGAGCGCGGTATTCACCGTACGTTTATAACAGACGGCAGAATTCGCCATTCCATCCTTATAGAAATGCTTTCCGATGAAGGATGCGGAACCATGTTCACGAAATAACGACATACGCAAAGGAAATACGATAATGGATAAACAAACGGTCATTTCATTAGACAATGAATATATAATGCATACCTACGGCAGGCTTCCTCTTGTTCCCGATCATGGTTCAGGTGCTTCACTGTGGGATGTCGACGGTAATAAATACATTGATTTCACCAGCGGAATCGGCGTAAATGCTTTAGGCTACTCCGATCACGGTTGGGTAAACGCAGTATATAATCAGGCTGTAAAATATCAGCATGTATGCAACTATTACTATTGTGAGCCTTCGGCTCAGCTTGCAAAATGGCTTATCACAAAATCGGGACTTACAGATGTATTTTTCTGCAACTCCGGTGCGGAAGCAAACGAATGCGCTATAAAACTGGCTCGTAAATACAGCTTTGACAAATACGGCTCCGACAGATACAAAATCGTCACACTGCAAAAGTCATTCCACGGCAGAACAATAACGACACTTGCCGCTACAGGACAGGATGTGTTCCACAAATACTTCGATCCTTTTACAGACGGTTTTGTCTACTGCCCTGCCGAGGATATTTCCGCTATAGATGCGGCAATAGATAATTCGGTTTGTGCGGTTCTCTTAGAGGTAATTCAAGGTGAAGGCGGAGTAAATATTCTCTCCCACGAATACGTATCGGCAGTTGAAAAAATCTGTCATGATAGAGATGTTTTGCTCATCATAGATGAAGTACAAACCGGTATTGGCAGAACAGGTATGACATTCGCATTCCAAAACTACGGAATTAAACCTGACATTATAACATTGGCAAAGGCTCTTGCGGGAGGCATTCCCATGGGAGCATGCATCAGCGGTACAAAAGCTGCTGAAACACTCGGCGCCGGTATGCACGGTTCTACATTTGGGGCAAATCCGATAGCGTCTGCCGCCGCGCTTTATATTACATCATGTCTGACAGATGACTTTTTAAGCGGAGTAATTCACCGCGGAAACTTGATGGCTGACAAAATCGCGTCATGGGAAAACTGCGGTATCAAATCGGTACGTCACATGGGACTTATGATCGGTGTAGAAATCGCCGGCAATCCCAAGGATGTGCTCAAAAAAGCATTCGAAAACGGACTGCTTGTTTTAACCGCAGGCACGGACGTAATTCGTCTTCTTCCGCCGCTTAATATTTCAATGCACGAAATTGACGAAGGATTACAGCTTTTACAGAAATCACTTACGGAGGTTATGGAATGAATAAGGATTTAACTAAAATGGCAGATTTATCGCAGGAAGAAATATTTTCTCTGCTTGATCTTGCGGCTAAATTAAAATACGAAAAACATCACGGAATTACTCATCATTTACTTCCCGGTAAGTCTCTCGGAATGATTTTTCAGAAATCATCTACACGTACGAGAGTATCTTTTGAAACGGGTATATATCAGCTCGGCGGTCAGGCATTGTTCCTCTCCCCGAGAGATTTGCAAATCGGACGCGGTGAACCGCTTATCGACACCGCACGTGTACTGTCAAGATATCTTGACGGAATAATGATTCGTACATTTGCTCAATCCGAGGTTGACGATCTCGCTAAATACTGCACTTGCCCTGTTATAAACGGACTTACCGATTATTGCCATCCTTGTCAGATTCTCGCTGATTTGCTTACAGTACGTGAATTCAAGTGCGGCGGCGAAAACGACTTTTCCAAACTCAAAATGTGCTATATAGGCGACGGAAACAATATGGCAAACTCCCTGATTGTCGGCGGACTTACCGTCGGTATGTCGGTTACAATCGGCTGTCCCACATCACACCAGCCGCATCCCGATGTCCTCGCATTCACCAAAAAATATCCCGGAAAATTCTTAATGACAGATGATATATATGCGGCAGCTTCGGGTGCTGATATTCTCTTCACCGACGTTTGGGCTTCCATGGGTCAGGAATCTGAAGCACTTGAACGTCAAAAAATCTTTGCCGGATATCAAATCAACAATAAGCTTCTCGAGGCTGCAAATCCCGGTGTAATGGTACAGCATTGTCTGCCTGCACATCGCGGTGAGGAAATCAGTGAAAATGTTTTCGAAGCACATGCAAATGAAATATTCGAAGAAGCCGAGAACCGACTCCATGCACAAAAGGCAGTCATGGTTCAGCTGATGTCGAAGTAAAATAATGCTCCGCAAAAAAGGGTACAGTATAAGCTGTACCCTTTTTAAGTATTTAATATGTTCGAATTATTTAATAGGCGTAATATCTACGCTCTTGCCTGTTTTAGCAGAGGTATAGATGGCGTCAAGAATCTTCATGAGCCATACACCGTCTTCGGCAGTCGCACGGCAAGGTGCTCCGCCTGTAGCTGCATTGATAAATCCTGCGATTTCGGCACGGAATGCGTTTGAATCACAGCCGAGTCTTGAATAAGGTGTTGTCTTTACGAACATGCCGGACATATCCGTGTACATTTCAACCTTATCGTCATATGCCTTAACACCGGATTTTGTTCCGAAGAGCTCGATGCTGCCGGTGTCTCTGTCTATGTTCAAGTTGAAGCTTGCTTCTACATGGAGAGAGAAGCCATTTTCAAAACGAACGATAGCATTGGCAAAGTCTTCAACTGTGTACTGGTAGCCTGTCTTGGAAGAAGAAAGCTCCCATGCCGTAGTTCCGCCTGCCGCACGATTGCAGCCGAGATTATTGTACGTTACACCGTATGCCGATACCGGACGAGGATTGCCTGCAAGATAACGTGACAAGTCTATAACATGCACACCGAGGTCTATGAGCGGACCGCCGCCGGAGAACGACTTATCACCGAACCAACCGCCGGGACAGCCGTCTTTACGCAGATAAGATGCTTTTGCGAAATAAACATCACCCATCATGCCGTCTGCAGTCCATTTACGGATTGTATCTGCATCCGAGCCGAAACGGCGAACGAAGCCGATCTGAAGGAGCTTGCCTGTTTCCTTAGCCACAGCGCGCATTTCTTCCGCTTCCTCTGCATTCAATGCCATCGGCTTTTCGCAAATAACATTAGCACCGCCGCGCAGTGCAGCTATTGTACAAGGCTTATGAGCGGCATTCCATGTGCAGACGCTTACACAGTCGAGAGTTTCCTTTTCCATCATTTCATGGCAATCTGTATACCATCTCGGAACATTATATCTTTCGGCGTATGCCTTAACTTTCGCCTCATCGATATCACATACCGCAACAACTTCAACGCGATCAGCCATGTTTTTATAGCCGTCCATATGACAATGGCTGATACCGCCGGTACCTATAATACCTACTCTGACTTTTTCCATAACAGTTACTTTCTGTCTACATTTTTAACTGTAAACAGTATATCCTTTCTTTATTATTTCGATATGAATTGGTATAAAAATCGTATCACAACTGACATAAAATGTCAAGTAGTTCTAACTAAAAAATAAAATTGATTGAACATAAAATACAGATACAACGCATTAACATACCATTTCGGCGGTTTTATATCGGATTTTCACATTTCGGAACTTTTTCTTGAAATTTCCGTCTAAGATATTGTTTGCGATATGATATTATATATCAAACATATCGCATATGATTCAGAAAGGATACTTTAATGAAAAGAATTTTTACTCTTATTTTAGCATCGTTGATTCTCTTTTCATCTACATCCTGTGCAGCATTAAAAACTCAAGACGCCGACACAGATATATTTGAAACCGATACCAACGAAACAAACTCGTCAGAAACAAATATCGAAGAAACAACTCCCGCTCAGCCTGATGAAACAGTAACGGACAATGCTGAGGAGGAAAAAACAGAAGAAACCGAAAATAACGATACCGTTAATTACGAAAACGTTGAAATGAGCTTCGTGCTCGGTTCCCCGCTTACTAAAGAAAGCGAATACACAGATGACAACGGTGTTGTACTGTTTAAAGAAAAATACGAACTGCCTCAGCTTGAGGTTCACGCTGCTGACGGTACGGTATGTGACCTTGAAAAAGGATTTACAAGTGACTCAGGTAGCTACTATCCGCCTGAAACTGACATATGCCGTACATTCAACGCAAAAATGCAGGAAGCAATCGATACATTTGAGGCGGCGGTTGAACAGGATTTGGCGAATGCCCGTGACTATTACGCAACTCTCAGCGCCGATGAACAGGCAAACTGGTACAGCTATGCGGAAGAACTTACTATCGCATCCACATACCAGACTAACGGCTTGTTAAGCATACAGCTAAACGGATATGTAAGTCTCGGCGGTGTTCATCCTACATCTTACACTACCGTTTATAATTTCGATCTCACCACGGGTGAGTTTATCACACTTGAATCTCTTACAGGTGAAAGCAATCCGCTCGGTCAAGTATTAAAAAATAATTTGGTAAATCTCGTATTAGAGGAAATCAATACTCAAAATTTAAGCGAATCCTACTTTGATGACTACTATTCATACGTTAACGACTTAACGTCATACGCAAAAATCAGCTTTAATGATTCCGGAATGGTCATTATGTTTGACACATATTTGTTAGCGCCGTATGCCGCTGGCCCTCAGATGTTCGATATTACATATGACAAATTCTATTATGCTCTCAGCGAACATATGCAGTCGCTTTTCACACTTGATACGGACAATTCGATAATATCCGATTATCGTACGACACAGGTATTATGGTCATGGTTTTACATGTCGATGCCGCCGGTATTTAACGAAGATGAACAGATTACCTCTGACGACGGTTATCAGATTTGCCGTGTAAACCTCGGAAATATCAACACATTAAGTGATTTAAAATCGTTCCTCTGCCGTCATGTAAGTGAAGAGGTTGCAGACAAGTGGATGACCGAAAAGCGTTTCTATGAAATAGACGGTGCTCTCTACACAACATTCGGTGCACGCGGAGGAGACATTACAATAGGCAAGACCGAGTACAAGGTTGAGCTTAACGGAAACAGCGGTACACTGATTCAAACGGTTTACCGTCAGGATTACGATGAAGCTACAGACAGTCTTGCACTCACAGGTGAAACCGAGGATTATATATATCCGTTCGAATTACAAGACGGACACGCAGTATTTTCCGATTTCCCTTGTCCGTATTAATTAAGCAGAATAAATAAATCGAAAATGACGTCAGCTGAATTACATCGGCTGACGTCATTTCTTATTATAAAAAGCATCACCTATGTGTTACATAGGTGATGCTTTAATTGTTTTAACTATTATGAATGTTCGGAAATGTAAATCTTTGCGCGGCTTGCGATTACTTTTGCGGTCTCTTCAGCGGTCTTTGTACCTCCGAAGAATCCGGAAAGCTCCTCTGTGATAATTTCAAGCAAATCGGAATCGGAACGGGAAACTACAGTGGCGTTCTTTATAAGATTCATTGTAATATCAACTACCTTTTGATCAAAGGGCTGTTTGGATTTTTTCAAATACTCTATGTAATCTTCGCTGTATCCCTGTTCTCTGTACCATTCGTAATCATCTTCAGTATTTTCGTAGTAATAATAATTATCTTTTGCGTTTGCAGCCTGTGATTCCAGATTGCTGATATTAGGTGAGAAGTAATAGCTTCTGTTTGTAATACTGTCATCATTGAGGAAGAATTTCAATACTTCCCAAGCCTGATTCTTTACCTTGGATGACTGGCTTATGGCAAGCTCGATATTAGGAACGATTATAGCACCGTTGCCCGAATCGGTAGGATAACCTATAGCTGTTATATCACTTGAAGCGAATGTATTTTGGTCATACAAGAAGTCGGTAAAACTCGAAAGATTTCCGTATTCAAGCAATCCGTAATCCTTATAATAACGGAGCTCATACTTCTGCTGCATCTCGGTTTCTAATTCCTGGTCATATACATAATCATCACCCTGTGATGCGTAGTATGCCTCCCAGTAACCCTGTTCGGGACACTGTGCAAGATACTTTATAAAATCAATAAAGCCTTGTGTTTCGAATTTGGTTTCACCGGTTTCCCAATTGATAAACAAATCCATGCAGTTTCCGAAGAATTGGTGAATAATTTCATCTCTGCTGCTGGTAAAGAATGCTGTCATACCTTCGGGCATATTGTTTATGGCATCAAGCATTTCTTCAAATGTCCAGCCTGATTCGGTTCCTACGTATTGCGATTTAGCGATTAAGGTTTGCAGACTGAAGGACATAATAATCGAATAAAGCTTTCCGTCAACCGTAGTAGCGTCAAATATATTCGTAAGATAATTCGAGCGGTCTATACCGTTTTCGGCATCATCTATATATGTGTTCAGGTCTGCGAAAATACCCTTCTGGAAATAGCTTTCCACGGGCAGTGATGAATCTAAAAGTATTATATCGGGGAGATTGCCTGTTATAATATCATTGTTAAACTGAGTAACACCGCCTTGGTAATTATTCTCTTCATTATTATACTGATCATATGTCACCAGAGAAATACGAATGCCTGTGTTTTGCTTGTTAAATTTTATTACAGAGTTAACTATATTATAGTTTGAGTAAAGAGTTGCGAGCTTTACGATAATTTCTTCCTGAATTTCTTCATCGGGAACTTTTGTCATCAGCTGAATTGTGGTTTGACTGCTCTCATTACTGTAATTGTATGTGGTAACAAGCATTCTTCCGTCAGGAAGCAGTTTAATCGAATTTATTTGGCTCTGCGATATATCGGAGTTGATAAAGTTCATCTCTTCGGAGATTGTATCGGTGTTGGGATCATACTTTGAGACGTTTGTGTTAGTACGGTAATAAAGCTGTCCGTTATAGAATCCGAGGAATTCATACATGTTGTTTATAACAGTCTTGATATTTTCACCGTTATAATCGGTTTTAGTGCCGTTTTCTACTACACAAAGCTTTTGGTTGCTGTCTTCATAGTAGTATAAATAAACACTGTCACCGCTGATGCAGATATTACTTATCCAACCGCCGTCAAGTTCAAACTTTGTTTTGTAATTCATATCGGAATCGAAAACTATGTACACATTCTCAGCGACAACGTATACGTCTCCGCTGTCCGATATTTTAATCGAATTGATGTATGTAGATGAGATATCTACATTAGCTGCCGTGAAGCAATCGGCAAGATCATAGCTGCCCGTTTGTTCACCGGTAGTCGAATCGATTTGTATCAAAGTATAAGTATTCTGCGAATTACCCGTAGTTTCATCCCAGTTATACTGACAATATACCATATCGATAATGCCTTTATTATCGATAGCCATTGACTGCAGGTAACCGGGTATATCGCTCGGCATGCTTACTGTAGTGCTCTCCCCTGTTTCAGTGTTTACCGTAGTGACGTTTTGCAGGCTGAGATAATCGTAATACCAACCGTCCGGAAGAGTTGTGGTTTCTTCATCGGAATCCTCCTGAGAGCCTTCCCAATAGTATCCCGCTCTTCTCTCGACCTCTTCTCCGAGTTCGTTCATTGTTAATGTGTATGTGGTTGTATAAACCGTATACACATTATTATTCGTATAATCTACACTGCTGACATACGATATATCAGAAGGGAGCGGAACTTCCACACTGCTGTAAACATTGGTACGCTTGGATTTGGGCGGTTCACTCTCGGACTGAGAGCATGATACAAGGGCAGAGCTTGCGAGCATAACACCCGCCAGAAGTCCTGCCGTTATTCTTTTTGAATTCATTTTTACCTCCGAATAAATTATAATGACTTTCTTTCTATATGCTTGGGTTTATTATTGGGATGCTTTTTTTTATAATTTCTATAAACCGATGTCGAAAGCCTTTTGATGTCATAAATAATCGAATAACCCGAAAAGCGGAGTGTGATAATCGAGAGCAAAAGCGCTACAACAAACAGTGCAGCCATTGCGACCTCGAATATCATGAAAACGGCACAATAGTAATCGTATACTCGCGCTTCGTTTTCCCAATACGGGTATTCAATCTTATCTCCTCTTATCCATGAATACTTGAGAGTTTTCATATTAGCGTAACGGTTTTCCAAGGAAAATCTTGATGTAACTTCTATTACCTCGCTTGTTTCCTCGTTCATCTTTATTACGCCGTCGAATATATTTTTCGCAAACCCTTTAACCGAATTCGGTAAAGCCGCCTCAAATATCGTGACGCTGTTGTCCTCGCCGACAGTCTGTACATATCCCGCATAATTCATATACATTCTCGGTCTTGTTCCGTATGTATAACCGTATACACCGCTTTCGCTTTCAGGCTCTGCAACGCCTGAGACAACAAACTCCACATCGTTTATTGTTACCGTCATACCCACAATGTTTTCGGCTCCGAACAGCTTCCATGCAAGATTGCGGTCAATTACAATTCCCATAGGATTAGAATCATCGTTCAGAAAGTACGAGCCGTACACTATCTTCATCGGATGAAATACAAAATAATCTCCTCCTGCCGCAATTGCTTCCGCGGTAACAGAGCTTTTAGTGCCTGTTACACTTACCGTTACATCTGCAGCGTAGGTATATGCCCATGATCTCGCTCCGTCATTCGGAGTTACCGATGAATTAAGCAAAGATGCGTCTATAGAGTTTGCCCATGATAATGCCTGATCAGACGATACCGCGCTTCCCTCTTCAAGATAAAGGTTAACCACGGCGTATGCGTCTCCGTTTGATGACCAGCGCGAGCCTGCTTCAAGATATTCGAGCTTATTCTTATAATGCAGAACAAGAAGCTCGAATATTCCGATAACAATTAGCGAAACCACAAGTATTACAGCGCATATTCCCGAAAAAACGAGAAGCTTTTTGTTGACTTTTTCGTTCATTTTATCAGTTCTCCGCGAGGCGTACCTGCTGCTTATCCGATATCGGTACTGTTGAGTTCGTTATTACAAATTCGCTTCCGTATAATCCCGAAACAGCGGATTGAGTGTCATCCGACGCGAGAACCTCGATATCCACCCTTTTCGCTGTATATCTCATGTTCAAAGGTGTTTTCTTCGATTCAACGACAAGGACGAACTTTCCGTCGTTATCCTCACGAATCGCTGAATTGGGAAGAACGGAATCGTATGACTGGCTCTTGTCGCCTATGGAGAAGGTAAGAGACTGTCCTTCGGTTACGTCGCCTGTCACTGTAATTGTGATAATACGGTTTTTACCCTGAGATGACGCGTCCGAGCGCATTCCCGTAACGGATGCCTCGATATTGGTATACCACCACGAGTTTGTAACACTGCACGGTGTGCCAACCTGAATTTTTCTTGCCTGTTCCGATGACATGCTGATTTCCACAATATAACCCTTGTCGGCAATTTCAATTGATGCTACGGTATTACCGCTCGAAACCGATTCACCGGCGGAAAAGTTTATGGATGTAATCTTACCTGCGATGGGCGCGGTAATCTGTGTGTTTTCGGGAGCGTTTTTGTATTTCTCTATTTTCGCTTCAAGCTCCTCAAGCTGTTTCTTCTGGTCTTCTCTGTCAAGGTCGTTTTTTGTATTGCTCTGATTTTCGGTTGCTTTGGTTATCTCAAGAGTTGATTCAAGCTTTTCGATTGACTCTTCCTGTGATTTTATTTTATCCGCCAATTCTTCTTCTGTGTACTCGGATGTCGAATCGGTAAGCTGTTTTTTCAGCTTTTCAAGGTCTTTGTTTTTCTGTTTGATGGTGTCCTCGAGAGATTTTTCCTCGTTCTCGTAGGTTGTGAGAAGAAGCGAGTATTCGTTCACCGTGTCTTCAGCCGTGCTCTGTTTTATGAGGGATTCGTATTTTGTTTTGGCTTCGGTATACTCGGTCTCAATCTCGGTCAGCTTTGCGGCGGCGTCATCGTAATTCTTCTGTGCTTCGCTTAAGTCGTAGTCAACGGTATAATCGACAAGGTCGTCAACCTCCGGCATTCCGATAACCTCAAGCTTGTCTTCGATTTCGGAAATCTGGTCTTCGAGGGACTCAACCTTATCATCATAGTCTTCTATCTGACGTTCGTAGTTTTTTTCGGCTTTTTCATAAGCACTTTTAGCGGCTTGATATGCTTCCCATGCGCTTTCCTTTGAAATAGTTGTTGAACCATCTCCTTCGACTTCTATCTCATTATCATTCACTGATGCGTTATCATAATCTCTTTTAGCTTCCACCATAGCATTATATAGTGTAATAAGCTCTTCTTCAGCATCCTCTTTATATCTTCTTATTTCCTTTTCGAGTGATTCAAGTTCATCGTTAAGTGTTGCAAGTTCTTTTGTAAGTGTATTCGCTTCGGTTACACTGCCGGAAATGCTCTTTATTTCATCGAGCTTTTCTTTATAAAAGTCTGCTTCCTTTTTTAATGTCTCGTATTCGCCTGATACGGCATCATACTCTTCCTTAGCTGTCGCAAGCTTTTCGGAGACGGTCTCATTCGATAGCACATCCTTTTCGATTAACGCCTTCGCTTCGCTTATCGTGCTTTTTACGTCGGCTATCGTGTTTGACAGCTCTTCCTTCTGCTCTTCAAGAGTTTCTATGGTTTCGGTTAAAGAGTCTATCTGATTATTGATAATCGTTGTGGTATCGACACCGGAAAGCAGGTCATTGTAATTCTTCTGCAGTTTTGTAAGTTCTTCTTTTGCATCCTCAAGAGATTTTTCCGCATCCGTTATAGTCTGCTTTGACGTAAGTTCCGTTACGGTATCCCCGAGTACGGCGAGATCATACTCCCTCTTCAGCTTATCGTACTCCTCCTGAGCGGCTTCAAGCTGTTCGCTGGCTCCGCCCTTCAGCTCGAGTATAGGCTCATCCTTTTCGACAGTCTGTCCTTCCTTGACATATACGGAAACTACCTTTCTCGACTGAACGACACCGTCATCTGCTTCGGCTTCGTCCGCTTCATACACAACGTTATAGCTTGCGTTCGCTTTAACCGTGCCGGATGCCTTTATCGCGGTCGACAATGTTCCCGATGACGCATATTGAGCGGACACCTCGGGTAATGAATAGTTTAAGATTGTATTTGAGAAAAACGTGAGCAGCAGCAATATTACAAGGAAAATAATAGCTGCGTTCTTTATCCAGGCTCTGCGTCTTGATGAATCATTTGACATATGTATCTCCTAAGTTATTTAATCACAATCAACCTGTTACCGATGCCGAGTATGCAATGCCTTCAATGAGGTAATCCTCACTGTAAAGGAAAAGCAGAACCGGAGGCACCATATATATTACCGCAATTGCCAAGGCTATGCCCGTATCTCCTTCGTTAATCTTTGAAAGGAAAACCGAAAGCGGATACAATTCCTGATCGGTTAAAAGAATAAGCGGCTGTTCTACCATATTCCAGTAATCGATAAAAACAAGGATGGCTATAGAATACAGAGTACTTTTGCAAAGCGGCATAAAGATACTTGCGAATATTCTGAATTCCGACGCACCGTCAATCTGTGCGGCTTCCACTATCGATTTCGGAATTCGTTTCATGTACTTTGTCAGAATGAAAACCGAAAACGGTGAAAACACACCGGGCAGAATAATTGCCCATCTGGTGTTCAGCAAATTCATCTTGTTTATGACAAGATAGTTCGGTACCAGAGTAACCTGATAAGGCATGAGCATCAGTATAATATATGTAAAAAATATTATAGAGCGGAATTTGGTTTGCGCTCTCGATATAGCATACGACGCACCTGTGGCAACCAACAGCTGGAATATTACTATCGGTACAACGTATATAACGGAGTTCCAGAACTTTATAAGATACTCGGGGCTTTTCAAGAGTACGGTTGCGTACTGCGAGAAGCTTACCTTGTCGGGAATAAGCTGCAAATTTACCTTTTCCGCGATAAATACTCTTCCGCTGCCGGAGGTGCCGAGTCCCGTAAATATTTTGCCGTAATTCGCGGATATTTCCGTGGTTGACATGAACGAGTTAGTTATGGTAAATACCGTAGGAAACAGGAATAATGCCGCAAACGAAATAAGAATTAAGAGAGCGAAAAACAGAAACAAAGCGTGAGACAGCTTTTTCTTCTTTCCCTTTTTGGCTTTCGGAAACGCCGCGGAATTGAGTTTGATTTCTTCCGTCATTCTTCAATCCCCTTTCCGAGACGGTTATCCGCCCACAAGAGAATACCGATTATCACTATCATTATCAAACAAAGAACAACCGCCGCACTTGAAAGCTTTTGATATTCGAAGTTGCTGAAGGTATTGTTCATGAAATGCTGCAGCGTATACATTGAGTCATATGGGTAATTGCCCGTGAGCAAATAAACCTCACGGAATACCTTGAATGAGTTAATTAAAGACATTATTGTAACAAATGAAATCGTAGACGCAAGATATCTCATCTTAATCATAAAGAAACGTCTTATAGGTCCGCATCCGTCAAGCATCGCAACCTCTATGATTCCTTTTGGTACTGCGGATAAAGCAGACATAAACATTATCATATTGTATCCGATGTTTTTCCAAAGGAAGAGAAGAACAACGACCTGATATCCGTAGTCCGACTTAAGCCATTCAACGGGATCGGCACCGAACAGTGCCGTTATGTCATTTACAACTCCGTTGTAATCGAACAGAACCTGCCATATAAGTATAACCGATGCCGCGGGGACAATCATAGGTGACAAGAATATTGTTCTGAACGTACTTTTGCACGGTATATTCGCATCAAGCATAACCGCAAGTGCCAAAGAAAGCACAACAACCAGCGGAACTGCGGTAACCGAAAATATTCCCGTGTTTTTTAAAGCAAGCTTAAACGCGGAATTGTTGAACAGCTTCTCAAAATTAGCCAAACCGACAAAGTTAGCCGATGTGGTGTTGTCTATTAACGAATAATAGATTACAACAAGAAACGGCAAAATAAAGAAGAGCATAACACCTAAAAAAGAAGGTATTAAAAACGGAAGCGTTCGCGCCCTCTCCTTAAGTTCCCGTTTTGTTATGTATTTTTCTTTGCGAGGTTTAACGGAAACCGAGGGATCCCCTCCGCTTTCCGCCGCAGTGAGCAGTTGCTTTTTTTTCATTGATTTACGACCATGTATAATTGTTTATGATTTTAATTATATGACGACGTGATATTCGAAAAGTTCCGTAAAAATAGTTTTTTACATAATGTTAAAAAATTACATCCATCCATCAAGCTCTCTCTTTTCAAGAGCTGTAATTATACGTTTTTTCAGACCGCGGTGACTTTTCTCGAGCTCCCGTATAACACCCTTAATCTCGGCTCTGTCGGTTTTCCCGTCTTCGGGACACGGAGATTTTATAACGGGCAGACCTTCACTTTTCACAAGTGACTTTATATCGGCTTCACGTGTGTATATAAGAGGACGGATAACGGTGATATCGTTATCCGTATATTCTGTAACAGGCGAATAACAGCCTATTCTTCCCTCATTCACAAGAGTAAGCATAAAGGTCTCGGCGGCGTCATCGAGATGGTGTCCGAGCGCGAGTCGGCTGGCGTTCAGTTTTTTCGCACATGAAATAAGCGCTCCTCTTCTCAGCTTTGCGCATAAAGAACACGGATTCTTCTCTTTGCGTACATCGAAAACTATTTCTTTAATTTTTGTATGCTCAATGTAATAAGGTATATTTTGTGCCGAACAGTATTCCGACAAAGGCGCGTAAATATCACCGACATCCTCAAATCCCATGTCAACGGTTATTCCCACAATCGAGAATTTCTTCGGGTAAAATTCCTTTAATCTGTTCAGAACCGCAAGCAATGCTATCGAATCCTTTCCTCCGGACAGTCCTACGGCTATTGTATCCGATTCTTCTATCATTTTATATTTGTCAACCGCCTGTCGAACGGTAGAAAGCATATGCTGCATTTCATTCATAGTTTCAACCTTAATTTATGTTTCTGTCCGTTCCACTGTGCGGCATATTCATGCTACTTTTTATTAAGCAAATCCGGACGTCTTTCTTTTGTTATTTCAAGTGATTTTTCATGCCGCCACTTTTCTATGTTCGCATGATGGCCTGACAGGAGTACCTCAGGCACTTCCCTGTTCATCCATGTCTGAGGGCGTGTATACTGCGGATATTCAAGAAGATTGTCTTCAAAACTTTCCTTCTCATAGCACTCCGGCAGCGCAAGCACACCGTCGCAAAGTCTTCCCACAGCATCTGTTATAATACAAGCAGGCAATTCTCCGCCCGTCAAAACATAGTCTCCTATAGACATTTCTTCATCGACAATTTCTTCGATAACGCGCTCGTCTATACCCTCGTAATGTCCGCACAAAAGGATAAGATTTTCTTTTTCGGACAGCTCTTTCGCAATATTCTGATTGAATGTACGTCCTCTCGGTGACATGTAAATAAGATAAGGCTTTGTTTCTTTATTATCGTCTTTCTTATCCGCCATTATCGATTCAACCACCGCATTATAGCATCTCCAAATCGGCGGAGCTGCCATAAGCATCCCTCTCCCGCCGCCATACGGAGTATCATCTACTCTCCTGTGCTTGTCTTCGGAATAATCACGTATATTGTGAACTCTGACATCAAGCTTTCCGGCACGCCTTGCGCGGCCGATAATGCTCTCGGAAAGTATAGCGTCAACGTATTCCGGGAAAAGAGTCATAATATCTATGCGCATTATTCCCTCATCCCTTCAATAAGATGAACACTTATGCATCCGTTTACAACGTCGATATCACGAATAAATTCATTTACTGCGGGAATCATGAATTCTCCGCCGTTCACATCGGAAACAACATATATATCTCGTCCGGCAGGAGATATTACTTCCTTCAATACACCGTATTTTTCGTTTGTTGCTTCATCTATAACATCAAGCCCGATCATATCCGCAATGAAAACATCACCTTTTTTTCTTGAAATGTCATCACGGTCGGCATAAAATACAGTACCTTTATATTTTATCGCTTCATCAACTGTCTTTATGTTTTCGAATGTTACGAGTACCATATTCTTCTGTACGGCAGACGCCATAACCTTCATCGGAGCATATTCATTGTTTTGAAGCTTTACATACATTTTTCTCAGCTTCGCAAGTGTTTCCGCATCATTACAGTAGCATTCAAGCTTTAATGTTCCTCTGACACCGTGTGTCGATACGGCTTTGCCGCACTCAAGATATTTCTGTACACTCATATGTTCTATTTCTCCGTATACCCAAAATTATTCATTATAATTATATCATAATATTAAAACATTATCAATACGAAAATCAGCGTGTACCAAACGGCGCACGCTGATTATAATATATCATATTTCTATTCTCACAAACATCACGGATATTCTGTTATACGTAAATGTCACAAGCAGTTCCCCATTGTTGTATAATACCGCGGGATATGACAGCTCTCCTCCGTCCTCTTTCATTATGTCGAATGCATATTCAAAGCTGTCTCCTCCGTTTTCGGAAACAAGGAGAGATATCGGTGATCTATCACCTGTATCTACGGGATTGCAGACGAGAAATATCCTGCCGTCGGGAGACGAGTCAAGATCTATTCCGCTGTTATTGCTCGGAACATCGATAGGATATGCATCCGAAAAAATCAGTTTTTCTTTGTCTGCATCCGAGCGGAATATCTTTCCGTTTTTTGATCGCATTAATGCGTGAATTCCGTTATCATCACACCATAACGCAGGCTGGATAAGCTTAATTTTCTCTCCGTCGCATAAATATTGTCCGCGCTCCCATGTCGCGCATCCGTCACGGGAAATATCGATAAACGCGCGCCATACACTTTCTCTGTCGCTTGTTTCGTGCGAAGCTCCTGCAATTACAGTTCCGTCGGACAATATAAGCGGTTTATTTTTCACGGGACCTCGTCCGCCGCTTCTGTCTCCGTCTACAAGCTCAACAGGTTCCGTCCATGTATATCCGTCATCATATGAATATCTGACAAGAGTTTTCCATTCGGGAATCGTTGAACCTTTTTTGTAGCATAATACGATTTTACCGTCGATTTTGAACAGAACGGGGTTCCAGCACGCTATATTATCCTTTACCGAAATCATCCTCGGTTCTGTCCATATGCCGCTTGATTTGTCTCTTCTGGACAAGTATATTTCGACGTCATCTGCTTTCTCATGTTCGCCGCCAAACCATGCAGCTAAAATGTCACCGTTATCCGCTGCGCAGACAGTCGATGCGTGACATGAGTTTGTCACTCTTTTTTCTATCGGAAAAATCAGTGTTTTTTCTGTTATTTTCATATCACAATCCTAAGCGATTTATCATGTCTTCAGTTAATTCATGCAGCTGATCAACACACATCATTTGATATTTATTCAGCCTTGTTTTATCACATGATCTGCTTTCGAGAGTCATATTTATTCCTTCATGCGCCGCGAAATTATATTTTGCACTTACGGGGTATGCAAGAGACTCCGTAAATGCGGTTATGCTCAAAAACGAACCGACAAGAGACGCCTTTTCATTATTTATATTATGTGTCAGCCAGGAATATATTGTCGGTTGAAAATTAGCCATAACACCGCAAAAGCCTGCAGCTCCGTGCAGCATCGACTGATAAAGCGTTTCGGCATTAGCGTTAAACAGCATCAGATTGCTTCCGCGAACAATATCAAGCCGTCTCTCGATTTCATCCTCATCACAGCATGTATCCTTGATAAAACGAAATCTTCCGGTTGAAAGACACCACTCCAAGATTTTGGGAGTTATCAATCTCTTATATGGTACGGGGCATTCATAGAGACCGAGTGCAATATCGTCTGGGATTGAGTCGATTATTTTCTCCGCATCCTTTATCCAGTTTTCATCGGATGTATTTTCTATATCAAGTCGGTTGGTTATTAATATGACAGCGTCCGCACCGCTTTCGGCTATTCGGTTGAGCTCACGTATCTGGTCATCACGTTTTTCGGATACATGTCCCGACGCGACAATCGTCATTGCTTTTCTGCTGTGATCACAGGCTGCAAGCTCTTTTGCTTTTTTCACAACAGCATTCGCCAATGATACTCGTTCGTCTTCATTTAGATACCATATTTCACTTGACTGACAAACGGCAAAGATACCGTCGCAATTATTATTCCAATACCATTCTACAAGTCTGTCTACAGCCTCAAAATCGATTTTTCCGTTATCTAGGTAGGGCGTAATCATCGTAGGATATGATCCCTGCGCGTAATTATCATGTGCATATGTCATAATTGTTTCCTCTCTTCATTCAGTCATGAAAATTCCACGGAGTAAGGTGCATCACTCTGCTCATAAGATGAATTTTATTGTCATTTTTATAATAGCAATTAAGATTGTAATTGTCAAGTATTTCTATTATATCACATCGACTGTTTTCGACTGCGCAATGCTCATTCTGTGCCAGTTAATAAATCCGTATAAATCGTTTACGAAAAACATTACAAAGCATACGACTACCGATAAATACGACCTATTGCTTATTGAAGCCAGTACCCAAAGTATAATTAACACCACATCGTTCGCCGCATAAGCCAGCGCGAAATATTTGCTCCGCCTGAAAGTAAGATATACTGCCGCAAAGCTTGTTGTTACCGATATCGTACTCGGGATGATATTGGCGGTATTAAAACTGTCGAGAATAAAATAAAATCCGAATGTTACAGCCAAAGTCAGAACTGACATGAAAACAAATTCTTTAACACTCAGTTTATTCACCTCAACCTGTGCATGGTTGCCGTTATACGGATTGCGAATCCACGAAATAAGCGCAAACAATGCCATAGGACCCGTCATCCCGAGGTAGGTTATCATTTCCCCGTAATATGAAAACGAATATGATATTATTCCGTAAAGAATACTGAATATAATAGCGAAAACCTGTCCTATCGGGTTGCCTTTTGCGTTTAAAATGAGCATTGTCGCTCCGACTATCGATGCACACAGTGTTAGTACACTGCCCGAATTCCATAACAGGTAAGTTGTGATAATAAGTGTGACAGATGTAAAATAGAGGATAAGCTCTCCGAGGGTAAAGTATCTTGTCAGCTTATCAAACATTCTTTTCATTTTTCCTCCAAAAAGAAAAGCGTTCGCGGGCACATCTTCAAAGACCTAACGATGTGCGGCGAATGCTTGATTATCAGCATTATTCTACCCGGTGGCAGTTATCGCATTATAACATAGATTATACATTATGTCAAGTTTTTTTGCGTATTTATTACCGAAACAACCGTGTATCGATATGTCTCGGAATAAAATTTTTATCATTATTATATTTATTTATACGCCGTTTTGTGGTATAATATTTTTTATGAATGTATAAAACTCAAACTGAAAGGCAGACTATATGTGCGGATTTATTGGATTTACCGGAATAATTGACCATCGTGAGGATGTAATCCGTAGAATGGCTGAAAGAATCATACACCGCGGTCCTGATTCGGGTGGTTTTCACTTCAGCGGAACCGATGACAATGACAGCATCACCCTCGGATTCAGACGTCTTTCTATTATCGATTTGTCGGACGGATCACAGCCGATGTATAACGAAGACGGCAGTGTTGTAATCGTATACAACGGAGAAGTTTACAATTTCATGGAGCTTCGTGATGAGCTTATCACATGTGGTCACGTATTCAAAACCCGCTGTGACACTGAGGTTATAATTCACGGATACGAAGAATGGGGCGTTAAAATTGCCGAAAAGCTTAGAGGTATGTTTGCGTTTGTTATTTGGGATAAGAAAACAAACACTCTTTACGGCGCACGTGATCCATTCGGTATAAAGCCTTTCTACTACACAAAGCTTAAATCGGGACTCGTTTTCGGCTCGGAAATCAAAAGCTTTCTCGAGCATCCGGAGTTTAAACCCGAAGTAAATGAGAATTCTCTCAGACCGTATCTTACATTCCAATATTCTTCGCTCGAGGAAACATTCTTTAAGGGTGTGTTCAAGCTTCCGCCTGCTCACTATTTCACATACAGCAACGGCAAGATGGAAAAAACACGTTATTTCAACTTCGATTTCACAAAAAAGACGTCTGTCTCTTATGACGAATGTGCGGAGCTCATAGACAAACGCATTCACGAATCGGTTACCGCCCACAGAATAAGTGATGTAAAGGTCGGCTCTTTCCTCTCAGGCGGTGTCGATTCATCATACATAACTGCGGTACTCATGCCGAATGATACGTTTTCCGTCGGTTTCAATTACGAAAAGTTCGACGAAACAAATGAAGCAAAAGAGCTTTCCGAAAGACTCGGTGTTAAGAATTATCTGAAACACATTACCGCAGATGAGTGCTTTGACGCGTTTCCTACCATACAGTACCACATGGATGAACCTCAATCGAATCCGTCGTCTGTTCCTCTGTATTTTTTGGCACAGCTTGCGGCACAGCATGTCACCGTTGTTCTCTCAGGTGAGGGAGCTGATGAAATATATGCTGGATACGAATGGTATGACGAAACACCGCTTATGCGCAAGTATAAGAAAATACCCGCTTGCATCAGACACGGTGCCGCGAATATCACAAAAAAGCTGCCGTATTTTAAGGGCCATGACTTTATAATCAAATCAAGCGGCAGACCCGAGGATTACTTTATCGGACAAGCTTTGGTATTTCCCGAGAATGAAGCGTACAGCATTCTACGCGACAAATACAAGGTCGGACCGTGCGCACACGATGTAACTAAACCGATTTATGATGAGGTCAAAGACCTCTCGGAGCTTGAAAAAAAGCAATATCTCGATCTCAATCTTTGGCTGCCCGGCGATATTCTGCTCAAAGCCGATAAAATGAGCATGGCGCACTCTCTCGAATTGAGAGTTCCCTATCTTGATAAAATAGTAATGCAGGAAGCACAAACCATTCCCGCATCATACAAAATCAACGGACAGGACACAAAAGCCGTATTAAGAACCGCGGCTAACAAAACACTTCCCGACGAATGGGCTCACAGACCCAAAAAAGGCTTCCCTGTTCCGATTCGCAACTGGCTCAGAGAAGATAAATATTACAACATAGTAAAGAAATCATTCACGTCCGATGCCGCCGCAGAATATTTTGACGCGAATGCACTCATAAAGCTTCTTGACGATCACAAAAACGGAAGCGTCAACAATCAAAGAAAAATCTGGACTGCCTATACTTTCTTGACATGGCACGAGCAGTTCATTAAATAACATTACAGAGGAATATATCATGTCTCAAACTATAGTACCTGTTCTTTTGGGAGCAGACCTTAACTGCTACAATGTAGCCCGCGCGTTTCATATGCAGTACGGTGTTAAATCATATGCTTTCGCAAGATATGCGATTTCAGCTACCAAGTATTCCAAAATAGTACATTTCACATGTGTTCCCAATATCGACACTGACAGTGTTATGCTTGATGTTCTGCACCGCTTTGCCGATGCGCATATCGGTGACAGAATGGTGCTTTTCGGATGCACCGATGATTATGTTGCCATGATTATCCGTAATCGCGATGAGCTCTCTGATTTCGTTATTCCGTACCCGCCCAAGGAAATGCTCACAACGGTTTCGAAAAAAGCCGAATTTTATGAAACGTGCGATAAATTCGGAATTCCTCATCCCGATACTGTAGTTCTCACCGACAAAACCGATACCGACTCGATAACCGCGGATAAGTTGGGATTCTCTTATCCTATAATCGTAAAACCGTCATCAAGTGTTGACTACTGGAAGCATTCATTTGACGGAATGAAAAAGGTATACACTGCCACATCTCCCGAGGAAGCCGCCGAAATTATCAACAGAATATATGCGGCAGGATATCCCGAAAAGATGATACTGCAGGAGCTCATAGCAGGCGGTGACTCGCAAATGAGAGTTTTCACCTGCTTCTCCGACAAAAACGGAAAAGTACGTGCTATGTGCCTCGGACATACAATGCTTGAAGAGCATACTCCGAAAGGTCTCGGAAATCATGCCGCGATAGTAACCGAACCTGTATCTTCCCTTCCGATTGCGGATAAAATCAAGGATATGCTTGAAGCTCTCGGATATACAGGCTTCTCAAACTTCGATATAAAACTGCGCGAAAACACAAAAGATGATTATCGTGTATTCGAGATTAACCTTCGTCAAGGCAGAAGCAACTTCTATCTGACATCCGCGGGTCTTAATGTTGCTTATCTCGCAAATGAAGTATACGAATCCGCAGGTAACGACTGTAATAAAGTTGAAAAGGTTGTATTTTGGCACCATATTCCGAAAAGTACCGCTTACAAGTACACAGAAGACAAGACTCTTGTCGAAAAGGCAAAATCTCTCTCAAAACAAGGCTTGGAATATTCTTCGGTATGGTATACGCCCGACATGAGATTCAATCCGCTCAGAATAATTTGCGTACTCGAGCAGCTCAGACGACAGAAAGGCAAATTTAAAAAATATTATCCGGTGAAAAAATAATGAAAGATAAAAACCGTAAATTGCTCGGTGTTATAGGAGGGCTCGGCCCTGCATCAAGCGCGTATTTTTACGAGCTCATTACCGAACATACCAAAGCAGAGAGGGATCAGGATCATATTGACATGATTCTCTCAAGCCGCGCCACGACACCGGACCGCACAGACTATATTCTCGGCAGAAGCAATGTAAGTCCTCTTCCGATAATGATTGAAGATGCGAAAGCACTTGAAGAATACGGTGCCACCGCAATTGTTATACCGTGCAATACCGCTCACTATTTTATTGACGAGGTCAGAAAATCCGTAAGTGTTCCTATGCCGAGCATAATAGAAGAAACCGTAAAATACATTAAGGAACGCGGTTTCAAAAAAGCCGCTATTCTTGCTACAGAAGGAACAATTCACGCGGGTGCGTACCAGCATGAATTTCTGAAGCAAGGACTCGGATGCATGGTTCCCGATGACAACGGGAAAGCGAAACTCATGGATTTAATTTACAACAAAGTAAAAAAAGGCGTTATTCCCGAACCTGAGGAGCTGTACGCAATAGTAAACCCGATGTTTGACGCGGGATGTGACTGCGCTATACTCGGATGCACTGAGCTTTCTCTGATCGGTAAAAAAATGACCGATGACAAGAGAATTATAGATTCACTTACAGTACTTGCATACTGCTCCATTAAACTGATGGGACACGAGGTTATTTAAATGAGTCTTGCGTTGAAAAATCTGCTTACTCATATAACTTATGAAGCAGTCGGAAAACCGAATGAAGAAATGATTGTAGATTCAATCGAATATGATTCGCGGAAGGTTACGCCGTCATCCTTTTTCTTCTGTCTTCCCGGTGCTAAGGTAGACGGGCACGATTATGCTGCAGCAGCTTACGATTTAGGATGCCGTCTGTTTGCGGTAGAAAAACAGCTCCCTCTTCCAAGTGACGCATGCCAGATTATAGTTCGTTCCACTCGATATGTATTGGCTTTTGTTTCCGCCGCATTTTACGGATACCCGTCTGAAAAATTAACTGTCATCGGAATCACCGGAACTAAAGGAAAAACAACGACATCGATTCTCATAGAAGAGATTATGCTTCATAACGGCATTAAATGTGCATACATAGGTTCAAACGGTGTCAACATTGGCAGTGAACATTATGACACAATGAACACCACACCCGAAAGCCGTGAGCTGCACAGATATTTCTCCCTGATGGTTGATGCCGGATTCACACATGTTGTAATGGAGGTATCATCCCAGGCACTCGATAGATACAGAGTCAGCGGAATCAAATTCGACACAGTCATTTACACTAACCTTTCGCCTGATCACATCAGTCCTGTCGAACATGCGACGTTTGACGAATATCGTGAGGCAAAGCATAAGCTGTTTACCGATTACAGTGCCAAACATATGGTATTCAACGCAGATGATTCAAATCACGCGTATATGTGTGAAGGAGTTCCGGCTGACTTAAAATTTTTAAGCTATGCCGTGAATACGTCCGCTGATTTCGGTGCCGACAATATAAGACCATACAGAGATAAAACCTCACTCGGTATAGATTTTAATGTTATCCATAATAGTACATCAGTTGCCGCGAGACTCAGGACACCGGGTTTATTCAGTGTGTATAATGCCCTCGCAGCCATTACGACATGCTCGATTTACGGAATTACGGTTGATGAATCCTCAAATACGCTTAGAACAATCTCGATACGCGGACGAAGCGAAATTGTCGATGCGATTGACAACATAACGTTTATAATTGACTACGCGCACAACGGATTAAGCTTAACAAACGAATTGACTGAGTTGAGAAGCTACAACCCGGCACGTCTTATATGCGTTTTCGGCTGCATAGGCGGCAGAACATACGGCAGACGCAAGGAGCTCGCAGAAGCCTCGGGTAAGCTCGCGGATTTGACGATAATCACATCCGATAATCCCGATAATGAAGACCCCGATGCAATCATTGAGAACGTACTTACGTATTTCGACAAAACAAAACCGTACTGTACAATAACAGACCGCGAGAAAGCTGTTCGCTATGCGGTTGACATTGCACAGGATGGCGATATAGTTCTCTTTGCCGGAAAAGGTCACGAGACATATCAGCTTGTTAACGGAAAAAAGTGTCCGTTTTCCGAACGCAGTATCATCATCGATGAAGCGCAGAAGCTGATTAAACAGAAATAATTATTTATAGCCTCTGCACAAATTAAACGACGGCTGAATATCACAAATAAAAAATGCCTGTTTCGATAATTTTCTTCGAATTATCGTAAACAGGCTGTTTTTTTCCCATCGAGAATATTGCGAACAAGCAGTGCTATTTTATTCTTTAATTGTCGTGATAAGCTCCTTGGCGTACGGAAGAGTTTCTATCCACTTACAGTATTCTCTCCACTCCTGAAGCTTATGATTTCTTCTCGCGTAATATATATTAACCAGGTTTTCGTAATTAAGTGTACAGGTTCTCATCTGATTGTATGATGACGGTAGAAGCTGTATCATGTCATGCCAATACGAAATATCCTTGGTTTCAAGATATAACTTTCTTCTGTCCTCAAGTACAGCTATTGTCGCATCGAGAGATGAAAGCGCGACATTCGACATTCTGTCATGGCTGAAATCATCTCTTGAAAATTCCTTTGAATGAATCTTATGCATGGTACTGGTGGAATTGGCAACTGTACCGACCTTATATGTATCATATTCTTTCCACCAATATATCGGAGCAGTTACGTCCACCGATACAAATATCATTCGCATAAACTTTCTGTCATCACTTCCGGCATGACATAAAGTCTTCATAAGCTTCATGTCATTTTCTCCGACAACAAATTTACCGTTTTCATCGTATCCGCTGTCGATTTTCGCCCATGAATTCATAGGATTTCTCATGCCCCGAATAGCATTCTCGAAATTCATTACAGCACCGTTTTCTATTTTTATCATAATACTCCCCGACTTATTCAGATTTAATGTTTTTAGCCTTGTTTCTTGCTTCTTCGATTTCACTCAGTTCAAATGTATACTTTTTACCGCAGAACAAACACGATGTTTCTATCGGCTTGTCTTCCGATTTCAGCTCATTCATATCGTCTTCCCCGAGTCCTACAAGAGCTCTGAGATATTTTTCTCTGCCGCAATTACATTTGTATTCAATATCGAATTCATCAAACATCTGGTATTCAATACCGTCAAAAAGAAGTGCTATAATTTCATCTCCGTTTTTGCCGTCAGCTATCATTTTCGAAACGGAGTCAAGCATATTTACATTTGTCTCTATTCGATCTACATCGGCATCGGTATACCCAGGCATCAACTGAATAAGATATCCGCCTGCGGCAAAGCACATGTTATCCTGATTAACTCTTACACCTAAAGCGCAAACAGTCGGTGTCTGCTCACTGTTCGCGAAATATTCGGTGATATCCTCGGCAATCTCTCCCGAGACAATCGGGGACATTCCGACATACGGTTCGTTCATCCCCATATCCTTGATTACATACAATGTACCCTTGCCTACAGCGCCACCTACATCAAGCTTGCCGAATTTATTCGGAGGCAGCTCTACATTCATGTCATCCGCATAACCGCGTACATTTCCTTTGTAATCACCTACGCAAATTATCTTTCCGCAAGGACCGTCTCCTTTAATCTGCAGAGTAAGCGTGTTGTCCTGATCCTTCAGCAGACATGCCATGAGTGATGTTGCGGTAAGTGCTCTTCCCAAAACAGCTGTCATTGTTTTGGATGTTTTGTGTATTTCACATGAGCGGCGGACGATATCCGTACTATCGCAAAAAATAACTCTGATTCCGCCGTCCGATGATAAAGCTCTTTTAATTATTGACATTATTATATTTCCCTTTTATAAATTAATTTTAATATGTATTTCCTTCTGCTATTGCCTTTTTTAAATATTCGAAGAATGTTATCGGATCCAGCAATTCGATATTTTTCTCGGGAGCCGCTCTTTTCATTTCTTCATAAATTTTCAAGTGATCTGTCGGAGACACAAGTATGGTACGAAAAATATGAAATTTCTTTCTCGGATTGGAATTATTAATAGCATCGATAGCTTGATGAGCCGACTTTATTGCATCCACATGTTCTGCACCTATATCGCACGTATGCGTCATAAAAGGTACACCGTTCACTATACATGCCGGTTCTCCGTAACCGTTATACGCAACTCCGCCGCGTGCGAATCTTGAAAGATCATACATTTGATTGGAATCGGTCTTATGAACTCCGTTTATAACAAATCCGATAATCGATAAATCGAATTGTTCAAAATATTTAATGTTATGTTTTACGTTGGCTTCAGCTCCCGACGGCAAATCCGAGAAAATTCTCGGAGGATACAGTAAACGTGGATTATTGTATCCCGCACCCGAGTCGCCTGCTTCGAAATAATCGTTCTCGGTATAGTTCTCATATATGAAATCAAACGCCTGCGGTATTCTGTCGGACAAATTCGGATTGAAACACCACATAAGCGGTATCTTGCCTAAATTTTCATCCTTATACCATCGCGGTATAAATCTTGCGGTCCATGCCGCCGCATCGTAATCCCCGACATAGAAAAGAATGTATGTTTTATCTTTGTCGTATCCATTTTCCGGAGGATTAGGTTTACGGTTGCGATAGTGTCCCTTCAGAGGAAAATGACAATACACGCTGGCGTCTGCAAGTCCGCAATACCCTGCCGCATCGGCATCCTTTACACAATTATATGCTGAGAAAATTTCTCCCAGTCTCCATTCGGATTCGACACCTTCATGGTGGTTTTTATTTCCGAAATCCGTATATTTAACGTGCCAGGGATTGAATCCGCAAACCGTTGTTATTTTCTCTCCTTTGGTTTTCTCATACTGCTCTCTTAATATACGCTTCATCGTTTTCAAATCGGTACCGATCGGCTGTGTTTTATCATCACACGGAGTTTCATCGTCAAAACAGAACAAATCAAAAACGAAAGCTTTTTTAGATACAGCATAATCCATATTCGGAACAAAGGCATTGCCCATATCTCCGTAATACCATCCGTCATCGGCCCAGCTTACACCGTCAAGCGTAAAGAAAAGAATGCTGTCCGATGTCTTATCCATATATTTGTTTAATGCCCAAATATACGCATCGCATTTACTGCTTCCCGTAGTATCCTCATCGGTTTCCCATATTTTTCCTTCAGCCGTAAATTTATCACACAAGTCGAGTTTTACATCCGCTCCTGTGTTGTTTACGATTATGTTATATGCTCTGCTGTCTCGACGCACAGGAAGATATCCGTCAACACCGCACGCTGTGGTTGCGGCATTTAGAGTTGACGGTACCGACGGATCCCACAGCGAAATTCCGCAGCTACGTATTGTATTGCGGAAGGTATCCAGTACATCCTCTACGGTTTTAAGCTCCGATATTTGCTCTCCGTATAAGAATTTTCCTTCGGATGTAATATAGTTAAGCCAGAACTCGTCTTGAGGTTCCCATAATATAAACAATGTCGGTTTTTCACGATTCAGTATTCCCTGAAGACATGTTATAAATCTGAAAATGTCATAACATACAACGGTATCGTCTCCGTATACCGCGGTGGCTTTATTAATATCAAGTGTATACATTTAATCCTCTGTTCCCGCATCACGGCACATACCGATAAAGCTTTTATCCATTTCAGACAGCTTTTTATCTTTATGATATATAAGCTTGTACTTGCGTTTGAATTCGATATTATCTATAAATACCTCTTTTATACTGCCGCTGTTTATTCTTTCCGCAGCCATTCTATACGGAACCACCGCTATTCCGAGTCCCGCTTCGGCAGCGTTTATTAAAGCCGCTGTACTCATACTCTCCCACGTAGGCTTCGGGAGCGGATACGATTTCGACGTCAATGTACTCTCGAACACTTCGCGTGTGCCGCTTCCTTTTTCTCGGAGTAAAAAACTGAAATTGTATATTTCGTCCGCTTTGATAACATTCTCTTCGAAATCATCGGAAACCACCAGCGCAAGTCTGTCTTCCATGAAGTCTTCATATATAAGATTTGCATCGTGGATAATTCCCTCAACCAATGCGAAATCAAGCTTGTTTTCTATAATAAACGATTCAAGCTCTTCCGAACGGTTGATTATAACGTTTACCTTTGTATCGGGATATGTGAGATTAAATTTTTTCACAAATTTCGGCATCAGCATCGCACCGATTGATATACTCGCGCCTACACGTATTATTCCCGATTTTTCCCATGACCTTATTCTTTTTTCCATATCATCGAATGTTAATGTTATGGCGTTTGAATATTCGAGAAATAATTTTCCCGCCTCACTTATATACAATCTGCGTGATATTCTGTCAAACAATTTTACTCCATAGTAATTCTCAAGCTCGGATATTGCGAGGCTTACGGCAGGCTGAGTCATATTAAGCTTTTCAGCAGCTTTTGTAATGCTGTATCCGTTTTCACAGACTGTTTTAAATATTCGCATATGTCGTACAGTCATATAAGCGATTCCTTATTATTTTGATTAATTTATATCATTTTACAAATCATCTCTTCTGTAGTATACTTATTATATCATAATTTTATTTTACGGAGAAGAAATGACTAAACTAAAACTGTTTCTGCGTTCGCTTGTAATATCATCAACGACTATCGGCGGCGGATTCGTGATTATATCGGTTGTACGATCACTTTATGTAGATAAGCTGAAAATACTCAGCGAAGACGATATGCTTGAATTAACATCTCTTGCTCAAAGTGCCCCGGGAGCTGTCGCAATAAACCTTTCAATAATTCTGGGATACAAGTTATGCGGTTTACCGGGTGCATTGGTTTCACTGCTCGGTACATTCTTACCACCGTTTGTAATCATGTCGCTTATCGCGGCACTTTATGGTTTTCTCGGTGAATTCAGGTATAACGAAACAGTATCCGAGTTCATGTCGGGAATGCAAATCGGTGTTTCAGTTGTAATTCTTGATGCCGCCTTAAAAATGACAGCATCGGTATTTCATGAAAAAAGTGTCTTCAAATACATTATATTCTTCTGCGCTGTGATCCTGCAGCTTTGCTTTTCCGTCAGCTCTGTTTATATTGTTTCAGCAGCTATTATCATCGGTATTGTTTCATCTGTAATTACGGGGGTAAAGGAAAAGCATGGTATACATTAAGCTGTTTGTAACCTTTATTATTATCGGAGCTCTCAGCTTCGGCGGAGGATACAGTACATTATCATTGATAAACGAGCTTGTCATAAAACAAATGGCTTGGATAACCAAAGAACAGCTATGCGATGTTATAACTCTTTCCGAATTAACACCCGGACCTATAGCACTTAATGCTGCTTCATTCACAGGATACACTGTCGGAGGTATCGCAGGTTCTCTGGCAGCTACCATCGGATGTGTTCTGCCGTCATGCGTGTTAATGGGTATTATCACATACGCATATACTAAATACAAAAAAAGCAAAGCTTTTTCGTCGATTATAGGTACGATAAATCCGGCTGTTTGTTCACTTATGTTCTCGGCATTCTTTACAATGTTTCTTCCCGTATGCTTCGGTATTGATTCCGTAATTTCTGCTGCAAATGCGAAAATCAATATAGTATCACTTGGTATATTTGCCGCCGCATTTATTGCTGTCAAAACGAATAAGATTCCGCCTATAATAATAATTTTGTTATGCGGAATTCTATCGGCTGTTATACCGTAATTACATCAAAACCTGATCGTTTATTATCAGTCTGAACCGCAGTCCCAACCTTTCGGCTGCCTTACGGCATAAAATCATTCTCTCGAGAAATATCTCGAAATAGTCGGTAACCGTTGAAAACTCAGTATCTATACCGAGGTTCAGAATAACCTCGGTTTTTTCTTCGTTGATTTTCAGTGAAGACGAAAATACCGAATAGTTAACTCTGTCATGTATATCGAATTTTGACATTTCAATATTTCTCACACGGCTTCTTCTTACATCAGACTTGTCTGCAAGAAATAATGCCGCGGAAATCGCATTTACGGGAATGCCCGTTCCTTCATCATGATTTCCGATAGCCGTTACAACATCCGATATGTCTGCGGCATCCATTCCCAATTTATCGAGTATTCTGAATGCCATAACCGCACCGCTTTGAGAATGCTCGAAACGATTCACAAGGTTTCCGATGTCATGCAGATATGCCGCGATTTTCACAAGCTCCACCTGGTGCTCATCGTAACCTAAGGTTTCCAATATATATCCCGCAGACTGAGCTACTTTCGTCACATGAGCGAATGAGTGCTCAGTATATCCGATTGCGTTCAGTGATTCATCGGCCTTTTTTATATATGTGTTTATGCTTTCGTTTTTAATTATATCGTTATAAGTTATCATCATTTTACCACGTTATTAAAGTAATTATACCGTTCTAAACGGAATCATTCGTTATTTTCTTAGTTTACCGTTATATTATATCACAATCGAAAGTGCGTTTCAACATTCCCTTGATGTAAACTTATATTTTACATAAATCGTCGGAGCACGATTGCGATAATTAAAACGCGCACATCGAAAACGCACATCTTGCACAGCACCACATTGGTATATTGTTTATATTAGCCTTTGCGCTGTCGATATTCTCCCGGCGTTACACCGAGCTTCTGCTTGAAAATGCGTAAAAAATAGAGTGTGTCTCCGTATCCGCACGCCTGTGCAATCTCCGACAGAGTGTCATCGGTCTGCAGCAAAAGGTCGCATGCACGCTGCATTCTGAGTGCGATTCGGTACTCGTTCGGTGAAAAACCGGTACAATCGTGAAAAACGCTTCTGTATCTGCTTTCGCTTAAATGCTCCATGGAGGCAAGGGATGCGACCGAAATATTCTCGGTGAAGTGACAATGCAAATACTGCAGTGAAATAAGCGTTCTCGATAAAACCGAATTTTCCCTCTCCATACACCGCGCCAATTCGGTAAGCAGCAAAGTCAAACGGGCACCGCACGAATCATCAAATCCAATACCGCGCTCGATAAACTCTCGGAATATATCACCGAACAGGCTGTCTATTGTATCATTATCGGAATTAAAACGATATAGTTTTCCCGTCTCAATCCCAAGTCCCGAGATAAGTCTGCCCGCGTGAAAGCCTGTAAAATGAACCCAGTTGTATGTCATTCTTTCTCCGTCCGAGAGGGCATAACGATATGGAGTGTGCGGTTTATAAATACAGAACATGCCCTGTGAAAAGTCCTGCGGTATACCTTCTATCCACGCCATAAGTCTTCCCTCGGTCATAACCTGCAAATAATAATCATCACGTCCTGCGGGAACATTTGTCACAAAAGAATTTGTTAAATTGCAACAACCAGCGCAGTTCACTATCAGCGGTTCCTCATCAATCTGCGGATGAACATCCTGCAAATGAATAGAACGGTAATATTCCTGATTTTCCATAATTGCACTCCTCCATTCCTTTACTTATTAAAGCAACAGTCGAAATGTCCATAAAGACGGTCGTTTCCTGTATTGTACGGATAAGCATTTTGGGTTACACTAAAGTAGCAGACGCGAAACACATCGATCGGAACTATGTTTGCATTATAGCATATTCTCCGATCGTTGAAAAGCGCATTTTATGAACGAAACATCTTTCCGAATAAGGAGGAATCAAGCAATGAAAAAAGCACTGAACGCATGGACTCTTGACGGCTCGCTCGACATGGAAGAATCCTTCAAAGCCGTTTCGGAAGCGGGATTTGACGCGATTGAGCTGAATGTAGACGCGCCGGGAGCCGCACACGGACTCTCTCTCGAAACAACAAAAGCCGATTATGCCGCAATACGAGCTTTATCCGAAAAATACCATATCCCCGTTGCCAGCATTTCAAGCTCTCTCTGGGGACCGAGAATGGGTATAGCGGCAAATCATAAAGCCGCTGAGGCTTTACTGTGGAAACAGGTGGAAGCCGCTAAGGAGCTTGGTGCAGACGGAATTTTAACTGTTCCGGGAGGCATGGGCGGCGGCGTTACCATCGCGGATGTACGCCGTGATTCTTTGGCATTTTTAAAGGGTGTACGCACAGATGTCGAAAAGGAAGGAATTTTTGTCGGACTCGAAAACGTATGGAACGGCTTTTTCCTTTCACCTTACGACATGGTATCAATGATTGACGAGATCGGTTCTCCGAAAATCGGTGCGTATCTGGATGTAGGCAATATGCTTGCGTTCTCAGTACCCGAATACTGGGTTGAAATACTCGGAAGCAGAATAGGAAAGGTTCATGTAAAGGATTACAAGCGTGCCGGCGGTTTAAACTCAGGCGGTACTTGGGAAGACGTCACACACGGCAGTGCCGACTGGAAGGCTATAATTCCCGCATTGCGTAAAGCAGGCTATGACGGATATTTGGTAGGCGAGGTATTTAAAGCCGATCCGAATATGGCATGGAGCGATTACTACAAGAAGGTTTGCGGCGAGCTTGCGACAATCTGCTCATATTGATTTCGCTTAACCGCTTTTTTATAAGATTAATCTCAACACAATAAGCTGATTCAGGCTGTCTGACGGACAAGCCTATAATATAATTTCATGAAATTAAAGGAGAAAAAAGTATGAAAAAACTCGCAATCATCGGATGCGGCGGCATAGGTACTTATCACCTCGGACACTTTTTACAGTTCACCGATATCGTTGAACTGGCAGGCTTCTGTGATTTGATTCCCGAGCGTGCAGAAAGCTTTCAGGCTAAAGCAGGTACAGGCAAGGCGTATACTGACTACCGTGTAATGCTCGATGAAGTAAAACCTGACATGGTATTCGTATGCATTCCTCCGTACTGTCACGGTCAGGTCGAATTCGACCTTATAGAGCGCGGAATCCATTTCTTCGTTGAAAAGCCACTTGCTCTTGAGCTTGATCTCGCTCGTAAAATAAGAGATGCAGCTGCAGCAAAGGGTCTGATTACCGCAAGCGGATTCCAATGCCGCTATTCCAACCTCGTTGAACCGAACAAACAGTTTGTGGCAAACAATCAGGTAATTATGATTGAATGCTCTCGTATAGGCGGAGTTCCCGATCAGCCGTGGTGGCGTCACAAGGATCTCTCAGGCGGTCAGGCAGCAGAGCAAACAATTCACCAGTTTGACATTATCCGTTATATGATCGGCGATCCCGAGGAAGTATTCTCTTTTGCTAATCGCGGTTATATTTCCGATAAAGAATGGCCCGGTTACGACACAGATGACCTTTCCACAACAGTTGTTAAATTCAAAAACGGTATTCTTGCAACAATCTCCACAGGCTGCTACGCAACATCAGGCAACAGCTTCGACTCTAAGATTACATTCAGTACACGTGACAAGAGAGCTGAGCTCAAAATTCTCGACACATTCAAAATGTACGGAGAAAAGCCTGCCGAGACAAAAGACAGCAAGGACGGCTTTGTAATCAAAGGTGACGGCGCTCTCTCTGCAGGAGGCGATGCAATCGTATACCATCAGGAAGGTGACGCAGGTATTCTCTGCGACCGTACGTTCATTGAAGCTGTTATTTCAGGTGACGGCTCCAAGATTCGTTCTCCTTATGCCGATGCATTCAAATCAGTAAGCTTTACGCTTGCATGCAACGAATCCATGGCAACAGGCAAGCCTGTAAAGGTAGAACTCGAATAAAAATACAAACATACACTATATGAAAACCGCACCCTTTTGGGTGCGGTTTTCTGTCTTCTATATAATTATTTTGCTGCGCCTATAAACGGTGTCTCGACCTTATGTCCGAAAAAGTCTATTCCTCCGTTCTGCGGTATATCCTCTCCTCGGCATGCACAGGGCGAGTTATCTGCGAGGCGGTAATCTGACGGAACTGTGTTAAGGCGATTTTTATCGGGATTGACAAAACCTGGATCACCTACGACGGCTTCGGTATCGTTCGGAACATTAACATTTACGTAGCAGTTTGAGCGATACTCTGCGCCTTCCTTCCACTCGATTTCCGTCGGAACACGGAATGCGAAAATATTGTTTACGAAAGTCCATTTATGACAATCATAAGGGCCGCGGAACGGACTGATATCCTCAGTGCCCATATAAAATGTATTATTATAGAAATAAGAGCCTTCATTTTCGTGAATCCAGATCAAACCGTTGCGGTCATTTTGGCTGATGTTATAACGTATCACATTATTCCATGTGAAATTCATTAGCAGCAGGAATCCGCCTTCGTTGTCGTGCGTGTAGTTATACTGAATTACAGTGTCATGGCATCCGAGATCGATGTCAAACGGCTGTCCGTCGGCAACACCGTGCGTATAACAAACCTCGTTGTACTGAATTACGGTACCGTCCGCATTGTGCGGCCATACAGCGGCATTCGCTCCGATTCGCATTTCATAGCAAGCATTTTCCACGTAGTTGTGCTCAATCAATGCTCCGATTGTTGAGTTTATAACCATAGCGTCACCGGCTGTCCACGATATGCGGCATCCTCTCACAACCAAACCTGTGCTTCCCTTCCAAGGACCGACAGTGGTGTGATAGAAGTTGTGCGTTTTTGAGAGATCGCCGTAATAATCAACATCACAGTCTCTTCCGCCTGCCCACTGACTGAATACCGATATACCTGTTCTGTCAATACGTTCAATTACACAGTCTTCAATGAGTACGTCGTCAAAGTTGGTGGGTACAATACCCTGTGTCGGCGCGACGGTAAGGTCTGCACCTTCAGCACCGCTGCATGATACAAGAATACCTTCGGCGACAAAACGCTGCATTTCACCGTTAATGTCGTGTATGTCCAGTTTTCTCAGATAAACATGATGTCCTGTTCCGTAATTATCCCAGCGAATTAAAACTCCGTAACGATAACGGTTCTTGGGGGACGGAATCATAACATTACGTTCACCGCTAGGCGTAAAATATGTAAATCCCTGTTTGAAATACGGATTGTGATTTGTTATTTCTAAGTCTTCGATTTCCCAATAATCCTGATTGAACAGCAGTACGGCAGCACCGTCAACATACTTTCCCTCCGGCGTTCCGTGAGAACCGCCGCCGTCAATCAATGGCTTTTTTCCGTCTCCGTATCTTCCTATACGAATCGGATGCTCAGCCGTTCCGCTTCCTTTCGGCCACAGCTGTCCGTTATAGGTTCGATCGGAACAAAACAGAATTCTGTCTCCCGGTTCGAATACCGTTGAGTTTACTTTTTCAAGCGTACGCCACGGTGCAGTCGATGTCACTCCGGGGTTATTGTCACAACCGAGCAGTGAATCAATATAATATGTTCGGCTCATATGAAATACCTTTCTTAAATAAAAATTGCTTTATGCAAAAGTATAACACTTCCGAGTGCGTTGTGCAATACTTTTTTCGATTAAAATTTTTATCGGCAAACGTGTGGTATTGATGATACATATCACTTTCAGATTCCCTCGAAATTCAGCGTTTTTCTCAGACTCTTTCGGATTATATCGGTAAATCTCGAATCGTTAATACCGTCACAAGCTTATATAACATTATCCTTCCGTAAAAACAAGAAATCCGAACCTTTAACCAATCGGTCTAAGGTTCGGATTATCATGCAATTCTGGAGACGAGGGGAATCGAACCCCTGTCCGAAAATCTATTCACACAACTTTCTCCGGGTGCAGACTGCCTATTGTATTTCCCGCACGAAACTCCGTCAGTCGGGATTCCCGTGTCGGTAGCCTTTTAATGCATGACGATTACAAAAGCAAAATCATCGTTCACGTTCGCCGCTGAATGATGCCGTGACCAAATATGGGTCACTCCCAATGGGGGACATTCCGGAGTCGCGGCATTCTCCGGACGGACAGCTGCACTTAGGCAGCGAGTGCTAATTCGTCGTTAGCGTTTAATTTTAAAATGAGGATTATTATAGAGATTCCCCATCTCTACCCGCTTATCGTACTTCAAAATCCCCGTCGAGACCATTACGTCCCCACATAACCGCCGGTGCAGACTAAGATTCGCTTTGTTATGCAGCCTTAGTATCTGCTCTTATCGGCGTTTATTTATTATACTCTTTTTTGCGGTTTTATGCAATAGCTTTAATGATTTTTTAATCCTCGGGTGTACCGATTATATCGACAACCTCGCTCATGGGGCGTCTCTCCCTCATCGGAGGTTCTTCTGTCGGTTCTCCTATTGCCACAACCGCAACAGGCGTGTATCTCTCATCATTGATATAGTCGCGGAAGCATTTGTCAGCATCAAAGGAGCCGATAAAGCATCCGGCGAGTCCCTCATCGGCTGCAGCCAGAAGCATGTTCTCTATAGCGCATGCGGTATCCTGGAGCGAGAATAAATTCTTTCCGCGCTCTCCCGCCATCTTTTCTATTCCCTCTCTGTCAGTCGAAACTATAATAACCGCTCCGCAATTTACTATCCAGCTGTTTCCCGTATATTCGGGAGAAAACTTTTTGATCACTTCTCTGTCACAAATTACAGTAAAATGCCATGACTGCTTGTTGCACGCACTCGGAGCATGCACAGCTGCGTACATAATGTAATCGAGCTGTTTCTTTGTAATAGGTGCTCCGGTATATGAACGGCAGCTTCTCCTTTTGTCAAGCAATGTTGAAAATTCCATATTAATCCTCCTCTTATGTATTTTGATAGTCCGTAGTTTTATGGCAGTGCTTCTTTAAGCTTTAATCGTCATAGTCGCGTCTGCTTTTTGATTTTGTCATGCGTTCGATTTCTCTTCCCGCTTCGGCTTTCGCATCTGACTCGCGCTTATCCCACAGCTTTTTACCTTTGCACAGTCCTACCTCAACCTTCACATTCGAACCAGAAAAGTACATGGAAAGCGGAACAAGCGTATAACTGTCACGTGTTGTATACTGAAATAACTTTAATATCTCTTTTTTATGCATTAAAAGTTTCTTTTCACGCAAAGGATCACGATTAAATATATTACCTTTTTCATATGGGGAAATATGTATACCCAGCGCGTATAATTCGCCGTTCTTTACACTGCAATACGAATCCTTGAGATTAACCTGTCCTGCTCTGACACTCTTAACTTCAGTGCCGAAAAGTGCTATACCTGCTTCGTAAGTATCCTCTATAAAATAATCATGTCTTGCTTTTCTGTTTACGGCAATGATTTTCTTGCCGTTTTTTTCATTTGGCATTTTATCACCTCAGTTAATTTACAGCTTCATGTAGCCGTCCTTGATCCAGCCGATTTTACGCAGAATTTCGTTGAATATTATCGATAAAACCGCAGGCAGAACCACGCACAAAAGCACAATTCCTATCCATGTCACAGGAGATGTTCCCGTATCAGCGATTATGCCTATCGGTCCGACAAGACCGCATGTGCCCATACCTGCGGATACTCCGCTGCACTCGAGCTTAAATACCATAGTCGAAATCGGACCGCATACTGCTGACGCAAGCGTAGGTGCTATCCAAATCTGCGGATGTCTGCATATGTTGCCCATCTGCAGCATTGATGTACCGAGCCCCTGTGAGACGACACCGCCCCATCCGTTCTCTCGAAAGCTGCAGGCCGCAAATCCAACCATTTGACAGCAGCATCCAACTGCCGCCGCACCGCCTGCTATTCCAGAAATGGATATCATCGCACACAAAGCCGCCGATGATATAGGCAATGTAAGAACTACACCTACAATTACCGAAACGACAATTCCCATAAGGAACGGCTGATACATGGTTGCGGTGTTTACATAGTCACCAAGGTAGTACATCAAATAAGCTATACCGGGGCAGACCAGCTTCGACACAAGCATTCCGACAAGTATTGTCACAGAAGGAGTTACTAAAATATCAACCTTGGTTTTCTTTGATACAAGCCTTGCTACCTCAGCCGCGGCAATTACCGCGACAAACGAACCTGCAGGCCCTGCAGTGACAGTTAACTCGCCTATTGTAGTTCCGAGTGAGTAGCCTGCATATCCGACAGCGGCACATGAAAACAAAACGAGCGGATCAGCTTTAAGCGAATATGCTATCGCAACTCCTATAGCCATTCCCGCAGATGCAGAAGCAATTTTATTGATTTCCGTAAAGAATTCAAGATGTGTATATTTTCCGATTGTGTTAAAGATAGTGCCGATGAGCAGTGAAGCAAACAAGCCTAATGCCATTGCTCCCATCGCGTCTATAAAGTATCTTTTTAAATAGGTTTTAATTTTATTCTTCATGATATTTCAGACATCTCCTGTTGAAATTATTGACAATTTCATCAGAGACGCTCCCTGTTGTCTTAAAATTTTAGCGCATAGCGAATATTGAATCGAAAAATGTAATATGGTATAATACTTGTATCAAATTATTAATGTTATACAAAAGGTATGCCATGGTAAAAACAAATGCAATGCGCCTACTCGACAGCGCAGGTATAAAATATGATCTTTCGTCATATGAAGTCGACGAAAGCGACCTTTCGGGAATTCACGGTGCTCAATTACTCGGAATCGACCCCGACTGTATGTTTAAAACCCTTGTATGTGTCGATGACAATAAAGAACACAAGGTATTCATTATCCCTGTCGCATATGAACTCGACCTGAAAAAATGCGCGGTTGCCGCAGGAGTAAAAAGAATCGAAATGATCCACGTCAAAGAACTGCTCCCGCTTACCGGATACATCCGCGGCGGCTGTTCTCCTATAGGAATGAAAAAGAAATTTCCGACATTCATTGACGAAACCGCTCAATTATACGAGCGCATTTATGTCAGCGCAGGTACACGCGGTGTTCAATTAATACTGTCGCCGCTGTCTTTAGCGGAATACGTAGACGCCGAATTCAAGGATTTAATTCGTTAAGCGGCGCCACACAATTTCGACTCTGCTTCAATCCTTATTTTCCAATATTCTTACTGCGTTTATACCGTCAAATTCGCTGACCATCACCGATACAATCTCATCCTTTGACGTCGGAATATTCTTTCCGACAAAATCGGGTCTGATCGGCAGCTCTCGGTGTCCTCTGTCTATAAGCACCGCCAGCTGTATCGCCGAGGGTCTGCCATATGAAAAAATCGCTTCTATTGCCGCCCTTGCCGTTCTGCCGGTATATATAACATCATCCACCAAAATTACAGTTTTGCCGCTTATATCAATCGGAATACAGCTGTCCGAGGCTTTAGGCGAAGCATCTACCTCGCTTAAATCATCTCTGTAAAGCGTAATATCTATATATCCGACAGGAACGCTGTTATTTTCGAATTTTCGTATATTCTCCGCTAAAATCAGTGACAGCGGAACTCCTCGTCTTTTTATTCCCACAAGGCACAGATTTTCCGTGCCTTTGTTTTTTTCTATAATTTCATGAGTCATTCTGGTGAGTGTCCTATTAACGGCGGACTCATCCATAAGCTCCGACTTAACTGTTAACACATCAGACCTCGTATAGTTTATATCATTTTTTGTTTTGCCAGCTGCGCAAGCTCCGCTATTTTATCCGCGTACAAATCGAAGAAATCAATATAGCTTTCGCAATACTTGTTTCTGAGTAGCCTGCCGCTGTCATCGATACCTCTGTAACGTGCGCATCCGCCTCTGCACAAAACATAATATCTGCACTTTTTGCATTTCGCGTCAATCTCATATGATCGCTCGCGAAATCTCTTTGCCGCATCGGAATTCATTATTTCCGTGACGGTATTTTCTTTTATATTTCCGCATCTCCACTCATCAAGTACATAGAAATCGCACGGATACGCACCTCCGTCGGCTTCTATTACCAGATTTGCGGGACAGACGCCGTTCATTCCGCAGCATTCGGCTGCTCTTCCCTGCGCAAGCATCACAAAATTATCGAATTCTCTTACGCTTATGTATTTTCCTTTTTTAAAGTCATCGTAATAATAACCGAACGCGGTTTTCAGAAAAGACGCATATCTCTTGACGGTCAGTGAGAATACACTCTCTCCCTCAGTATCACCGAAACCGTCAACGTGCTTGATAAACTGAAGATATTTATAGTTTTTTGAACGCAGATATGAATACAGCTTTCCTATATTTTTAGCGTTATTTTCAGTAAGCACGGTAAGTATATTATATTCGATTTTATACTCGTCTAATTTTTTTATATTGTCGCAAACACGCTTGAATGTTCCCTCTCCGGCCGAATCGACACGATTCATATCGTGCAGTACTGCGGTTCCGTCAAGCGACACACCCAACAAAAAATGATTTTTGCTGAGTATCTCAAGCAATCCTTCGGGGTAAAAATAAGCATTTGTCTGCATCGCATAGCTTACAGGAATTTTTTCGGTATTATATTTATCGACAAATCCGATAAACTTGTTATAATAATCCGTTCCCGCAAGTGTCGGTTCACCGCCCTGAAAGGCGAATGTCACCGCTCTGTCGGCAAATTCAAATGCTCTTTTGACAAGTGCTTCACTTGTCTCATCGTTCATTATTCCGTATGATGGTATTTCTCTGTGTTCCGCTACGTCCGCATAAAAGCAATAGCGGCAGCGCATATTGCATAGTCCCGACGCAGGCTTAATAAGTATAGACAAAGACGGCATGGTTACGCTCTCTTATAGTATGTTATATAGTTTATCTTAACATTTCCTTCGCGATCTTCTATCAGCTGATAATACAGCTTTTTCGAAGCATCACTTTCAATATCGTTTCTGAACGTACCGTCATTGCGGTAAATCATATAGCTTACATTAAAAGTCCATTCCGTAGTGCCGTCATCGTTAAAAGTTTCGCTCAATTGCTCAACGTTGATATTATAAATCATCTGCGGAGCGAATCTTTCGTAAGGGGCTGCGTTTTCGTAGTATGCATCGGTAAAGTATGAGTTGTATGTTTCAACATCACCGAGCTCTATAGTCTTAAAATATTCAACGAAAAATTGTACGGCGTTATTATAATCGGTTACTTCCTCTTCAAGAACAAGTATTGTGTAATTGCCGTCGGTATAATGAACTCCTCTGTCGAGCTGCATATACTCAGGTACGGTAGTTACATCAAGATCATAATCGGAGTCGTAAAAATTATAGCTTAATATTTTGTCGGAATACATGGAGGTGACCGTTTCCTTATCATCCTTTTTTTCAAACAAATCGGGATGATAAGTCAGCACATACCCAATCGCGGCGAGAATTGTAACAACCACTATTGCGATTATCAAATTCAAACGTTTCCTATTGCCTTTATTATTTTCGCGACCGATATTTCCGTTCATCCTCCATGCTCCCTTTCAAATATAAATCCAGCGGCAACACTGCTGCATTGCCGTTATTATAAAAAACAGTTTAATACAGTTTAGTGTAAACAGTCCCGACTGTAAAATTACTTTATAAATCTTCTCAAATTATCGAGACCAATTTTTATACCGCGAAGATTGTCTTCCATGCCTTCAAACTCAACGGTAACATATCCGTCGTATCCCGATCTCTTAAGAGTCTGCAGGCTCTGATAAACCTTAGCGTCACCTTGACCGATAATAGCACCGCGGATATAGTTTCCGCCTCTGGTCTGGAACCATCCTTCACCGGGGTTAATATCCATACCAGATTTATAGTGGAAGTCCTTCGCATGAACATGGAATGCATAAGGTGCCATAATAGATACGGAAAGTGTCGGGTCCTCGTCAGCGCACATAAAGTTGCCGCAGTCTACGAGTGCGCCGAAATTATCATGAGCAACCGTATTGATAAGCGATTCGACTCTTGCAGCATCCTGTGAAAAATAACCGTGATTTTCCGTCATTGTCTTAATGCCGACCTGTTCGGCGTATTTGGTAACTTCACGGCATCCTTCAGCGAGAATAGGAAGAGCATTCTGATATCCTCTCGAATGCTTCTGTGATGACGGATAACCATAACCTACGTCGTGGCGCATAAGCTTCATTCCGCATTCGGCGGCGAAATCAACATTCTTCTTTAAACGTTCAATCTCGCCCTTAACGTCGCCGTTCAGGAAATTGGCACCGACAGCAAGTACTATCGGGGTAATTCCGCGTTCTGCGCAGCGCTCCTTGATTTTTTTTGCGGCATCCTTTTCATTCATGTATGCGCCGTCCGTGAATTCGATTCCGTCAAAGCCCATTTCAGCCGCTTTGTCGATTATACCGAGATAACCGAGCTTATCCTCTGAAAAATATGAGCCGAAGCTGTAAGATGTAACACTGGTCTTCATAATAAACCTCCCAAATTAAATATTCAAGCTTCTCAGAGGCAAACATTGCCTCTTTATTACGTTCATTATACAATATAAAATCAACATTTTCAATAAGATTTTTTAATTTTAGAAAAAAACCTTGACATTGGGTCGGATAGTATTTATAATATTCATGTTGGATTTTAAACTGACAGATTTTATTATGTTTCTACATATATTAAGGAGTAACGATATGTTTGATAAAGTTAAAGCTCTTCTTGTTGATGAGCTCAACATTAATGAAGCTGACATCACACCTTCCGCTGAGCTTGTTACTGATCTCGGTATAAACTCACTTGAACTCGCCGACCTTGTTCTTCTTTGCGAAGAAAAATTCGATATAGAAATAGGCGACGATGAAATTCATAAATTCATCACTGTCGGCGACGTAGCTGATTATCTTACCGAAGCAACTTCCAAGAAATAAATCGTCAGTATAAGAGACAGCATAATACAGTATAAAAATATTTTGAAAAACGTGCCGCTGATGAGACACGTTTTCTTTGTAAATCCATATGGAGCGTTGTGTGATGAATAATACCAATTCACCTGCTAAAATTAATATAAGAGGCGTAATGTTTGACAATGTTGCCTTCGATGAAGCTGTGGCGCGGCTGCTGTCATATCTCGAGGGCGGCAAACAATGCGCGCTGTTCACTCCTAATTCCGAAATCGTACAGTCATGCATAGATGACAACAGTCTCTACCCGATTATTAATTCCGCAGAACTTATAATTCCCGACGGTATCGGTGTTGTTAAAGCAGGCCGAATTCTTTCTACCCCGTTCAAAGGAGGTAAGGTCGCCGGTATAGAGGTAGGCGAGGAGCTCATCCACCGCCTTGCGGGAACCAATCACAGTGTTTTCCTTCTCGGCGGCAAACCGGGTATTGCTGAGGCGGCGCGTGATAAGCTTCTCGAAAAATATCCCGGTGTAAGCTTTGCGGGATGCCGCGACGGATACTTTAAAAAAGACGGTGAGGAAAACGACGAGGTTATTCGTGAGATAAACGAAAGCGGTGCCGATGTACTGTTTGTGTGTCTCGGCTGCCCCGCTCAGGAAAAATGGATATACAATTACCGAAATCGTCTTGACAACGTGCTGCTGCTTTTGGCACTGGGAGGATCGCTTGACGGATACTCCGGAAACGTAAAACGTGCGCCGAAGATATTCATAAATCTCGGTTTAGAGTGGTTCTACAGACTTATATGTGAACCGAAACGTATCGGAAGAATGATGAAACTTCCTAAATTCTATTTCGGCACATGGCTGTATAAGCTTTCCGGCAAAAACAAACATACAGTATAACTATATACATATATGCACCTCGGAGGTTTGACTTTCGAGGTGCATATTTTAGAAATCCGTTGAATAAAAAGTATTATATAATAATATATAACAACAAGCATGAATTACACAAAACAAAAAATAATAATAAATTCCGACGGTAAAAATCTCAGCTTAATTGTGCTCACTCCGAAAGACAACAAAAAAATCCATACCGGTGTACTTTGGATTCACGGCGGCGGCTTCATTACAGGCATGGCGGGAATGTATCACATAACAAGAGCGATTGACCTTGTTGTTAAATGCGGTGCAGTTGTAGTCACGCCCGAATACAGGCTGGCGGGTACTGCCCCTTATCCTGCAGCTCTTCACGACTGTCACAATGCGCTTGTATGGATGAGTAAACATACAAATGAACTGAAAATTCGAGAAAATCAGATAATGGTCGGAGGCGAAAGCGCGGGAGGCGGACTCACGGCGTCATTATGTATGTATGAGCTTGACAATGACGGAGTAAAGATAGCATACCAGATGCCTCTGTATCCCATGCTCGATTGCTTCGATACCGTTTCGTCACGAAACAACAACGCTCCCGTATGGAATACCAAACGCAATCACTATGGATGGTCAAAATATCTCGGAAATATCGACAGAAGCTGTGTACCGTGTTACGCTTCCGCAGCCAGACGAAAAGACTACTCTTCTCTTCCGCCGGCGTACACATTTGTGTGTGATGCGGAACCGTTTTACGCCGAAACCGTCACATACATCGAAAACCTGCAAAAAGCCGGAGTACATGCCTCACTTGACATATACCCCGGACTGTTCCACGCATTCGATATCATGCTTCCTTTTCACCGAACAAGCCGCATTGCCGCTAAAAAATTCCTATCTGAATTTATGTATGCGTCAGAGCATTACTTCACCTGACGGTTTAACTTATGACGAAATAAGTATAAAGTTTACTGTTCTGCTGTATGTTTTTCCGAATGAATGACCTTTAAGATATCCGTAACGTCCTTAAAAAAGCCGAGCGGTTCATCTCCGCCGTCGTCATAATCAGTCATCAACACGATAATATAAGGGTGCTCATCGAAAATTATAGCCATATCGTGAAATGCATCGCTGTCCCAACCGTATTTGTGTGCAACCTCACAGGATTCATAATTTACGCTTATCATCTCGGGATGCTTTGAATTAATCATGCATTCCTTCATGTTCGCTGACAGCTCGCTTCCCGATGTAAGATAATCATAAAGCTTCAAGAGAAACTTAACGCAATCATCTGCCGACAGATACATTTCGGGAAGATTTACATCGGTTATGCCGATTTCTTTCATTTTATTATAGAAATATTCATCGCCGAATCGCTCCTTTAATTGAGCGAAAGCAACATTGTCGCTGTAAAGCAAAGCATAATTTATCAGTTCAAGCCACGTCAACTCGAATCCGTCATCTTCATCCGCGATTTTAGTGGAGCCTCCCACATACATTGTTGAGGAATCATATACCCATTTTTCGCTTAAATCGTATTTTTCTTCGCCTTTTAAGTAAATTATCTTGCCGTCGTCATCATAGTTAGGATGTTTTCCTTCAAAAAGAGGTTCTCCGTTCTCGTCATAAAGAGGATTTCCGTCCGCATCGAAGTCGTGCTTATTCTTTTCAAATTCCTCGATTTCACACAAAACCGCGTATACATACGGTGCTTTAATCAGGCTTGCCGCATATTTTACCGTATCGGTGTTATATTTAATTTCATATCCCGATTCTATGTCATAATATGCAAATGACAAATCGGGATATACTTTTACAAACTCATTGTAATTGTACTGGCTTCTCGCCCACTTAAGCGGTGCTCCGTCATCAAGCAAAGCAATAAGTTTTTCCTCGGCATTCATATTCTCGTTTACCTCCTCGTTAACCGATACATCGTCATTTTCTTCGCTCTCGGACTCAGTCTCTTCCGTTTCCGATAAATCATCGGTATCCGCTGTCGGCAAAGAGTCAATCACTTCATTTGCTACTTGTTCGCTTTCCGTTTCAGCAGCACTGTTCTGAGCAGTGTTTTTCTCTTCTGTGATATCCGTATTTTCGGACGAAACAAAAAGCGGTTCCGTGCTCATTTCTTCATAAGTAATGATTTCGGTTTCCGCTTCTGTGTCATTCGCTATATCGGATTTTAAATTATCAATACTTTGCTCTTCTGCCGATTCTTCTACTCTTCCGTAATATGAGCCGCCGAGTATTACAGATAACACCAGAATCACCAGTGCCGCCGCTCCTATAGCACTTATTACGGTTATTTGTTTTTTGTCATCCATTTTAAAACCTGTTCAAGCTAAATATACGGTACAGACTTTATCAGTCTCCGCTGCCGCTGTAATATATTATTTCCTGCGGATATCTTAAACCCAATTTATCATGTGCGATTTCGGCAACGTATTCGTCGTCAAAAGGACGGTCTATGTCCGCCTGCAATTCCGATATATATTCTTCCATTTCGTCTACTTCTTCACGAAGTTCGTCGGCTTTTGTCTCAAGATCGTTTTGTTTTAATCTCAGTCCTGTGAATACAACTAAAAAGAAAACCACAAATATGAGAACAGCCATCCTGGCAACAGTGTTTTTAAAAAAAGCCTTCATATTCACATTCACTTTTCTTATGCCTATACACTTAGAGAAAGGCAAGATACACTAAATCTATTATACAGTAATTATAATCGATTTTTACATAAAAATCAAGTGTATAATAACATTTCTTTATACCAAATTTATTTAGTCAGCCGAACTCGGCAAAATTTCGCACAACAATCGCGGTATTTGTATGAATTTTCTCGTTGACTTTCACTTATATGTTTGCTATAATGAATTCGGTATTACCGTGTCGATGATATGCACGGCTTTCTTTCGCACATTTTATCGACAGGATTCGTGATAAATAAGAAACAAAATCATCTCACAAGGAGAAAATACAATGAACGATAATTCGCACAGCTTTGTTACCGAAAGTGAGTCTATGGTCGCTCCGCCTATAGACTCAAGATTTGCGCACCGTGATTACATCACAAGACCTGATGCCCCCGCCACTCACGCTCGTTTAGCAGGCAATCCGAGTGAAGGTATTCACGCATTAAATTTCAACGGAGTCGATCTGATTTCATTTGAGTATAAGCCCGACACAAACCTCGGTCTTCGCTTCCACTCAGACGGTGATTTTCAGTCCACGCCGTTCATTCAGCAGTTTATAATGTGGTCGGAAACAGACACCCCCGTTCGCATACGTTTCCGCGCGCCTGTTGAAATGTGGAATATGCGTCCCAATCGTGCAGAACGCGGACAAACAATACTCGGTCAAAGCGGAAGGCCGCTTTTATTCGACGTAAACGGAATGTACCTTCCCGACTGGGATTTGCTTCTCTCATGGCATGGTTATAATTTTGAGTGGGATAATGTCCGAGTTGAATATGACGGCGGATATTATACGGCAAGCATGATAATCACACTCAGCACCAAACCGTTCGTCCTGCTTGTTCGTCCTCACTACTACAGTGAGCATCTCGGTTACTCCCAGTATAAGCCGTGGGATTTCCGTCCGAATCCGAAAGCTATCACAGGCTGGTGCTCGTGGGAAGCATATCATTCTCAAATCACACAATCCGACATTGAGCGTGACGCACAAACACTTAAAGACCTCGGTAATTACGGACTTGAATACATGCAGGTAGATGACGGATATCAGCAAAAGGTACCTCCGGAGCCCGGCAAGAACATACCCGACGGTTGGACTTCGACTAACGAAAAATTCCCAGACGGTCATAAAGGTATTGTAGACGCAATTCACGCAGGCGGTTTTGAAGCAGGTATTTGGACAAACGCGACCGTTAACAATGAGGAAGCAGCCAAGGCTCTCGGATGCTTTATGACAAAAGCGGACGGAAGTCTGATATGCGGAGACTGGATTCAGTATGTAATAGACTGCACTCCCGAAACTCTCGAAAAACAGGTTACCCCATATTACCGTGCTTTCCGTGATGCGGGATATACCTACTGCAAGAGTGATGCTCTGCGTCATCTTCTTTACGACGGTTTACAGGAGGCGGTACGTTTAGGCAGACTTGAGCCTGAAGAAGCACGTAAGAGACAAATCGCATACATGCATGCCGCACGCAAAGGATTGGGCGATGATGTTTACTATCTGTCATGCTGGGGCGTTCTCAGCCAGTCCATCGGTGTTTGCGACGCAATGCGTGTAGCAACAGACGCAAGTCCCAGTTGGCCCGCTTACAGTATGCAGCTTCGCGAAACCGCACGCTGGTTCTTCGCAAACCGTGTATTATTCACGGTAGACCCCGACCATGTTTGTGTTCGCGGCAAGCTTCCTTGGGTGCGTATGATGCTTTCTCTTGTATCACTGACAGGCGGTTTGTTTATGATATCCGACCGTCCCGAAACATACGACGAGCCGCGTCTCAATTATCTGCATAAAACACTGCCCGCTCTGAATGTACATGCAGGTGAAACAGGACCGATTGATTATACAACTCCCGCTTGTGCTCCCGTTATAGCTCCTCTCGACAAGGGATGCTGCGAAATCAGTTTTGAAACCGACCGAAAGACACCGTTCGCGTCGTTGTGGAGCACTCATTTCGACAAATACGGACGCCGTTGGTGCGTAATTCAGCGTACGGCTGTTATTCCTCTTGACGCTATTGAGCTTCCGCTTCAAAATGCGGCTTTAAATCCCTCTCTCACATATTATGCATGGAATTTCTGGGATGAAAAGGGTTATATTGTATCCGACGGAAAACTCAGCCTGTCGGCACTGGAGCTCGGCGAAAATGAAGTAATTGCGCTCACTCCTATTGACGGTTCAACTCCGGTTTTAGTAGGCTCCGACAGACATGTCAGCATGGACGCGGTAAGTGTAAACGACTGCAAATGGGAAAACGGCACATTCGAGCTTTCGCTTTGCGGCTTTAACGGCTTAAACGCACGCTACTTTATTTACGGTCCGGAACTCAAGGGTGAGGTTGCATCAGCCGAAAACGCAGATGTTTCATGTGAAAAGAACGGCGAATTGCTTACAGTTTCCGTACATTACATTGATAAAGACGCACATGTCAATATTATTTGACAAAATTCGAAAAGATAAACGAATCGGTATTAAATCATTCATGAAAGGATAATCATATTATGAATATCAACATTCAATTGGTTCCTTTTTCAGCACCTCTTACTTTTTTGTCCGTAACTGATATTACCCGTAAAGTATGGGGTTATCGCGTACCCTCGCAGTTTCCGAAGGAAGGTCTCTATATTCGAAGTGCAAAATGCGGATGGAGCGGCGAAGGCGGTCAGGTTGCCCGTATAGTCGTACTTTCAGACGGAATCGAAGTACCTTACACTTATGAGGCAACTCCATGGGAAATTACGGTAAATGCCGCTGATGGCACAATCAGAATGACCTTCGATTATGCCGGAACTCTTCGTATAGCAGGCAGCGGCGTTACATTAAAGCTGGAGCTTCCCGTCGGTGTATATAATGAGCCTCTGCCGTATTCCGAAAATCAATGGTCATTATCCGCGTTCAAATTCGAAAGTAAATTCCTGTTTTCCGAAATTTCCGGCAGTCTCAGTTGTGTTATCTCCGATGAGGAAACAAGGAAAGGCGGAGTTGATTTTATTACCTCCGGTGAAAACTGGGAATGCAGTATCGATGAATCCAGCTGTGTACATATGCCGCATGAATCATACGGATCTTATGAAGCATGCAAGGAGCACTTCCGCAAGGAATTCATTGAATATGCCGACAAAGCGTGTGCAGGTGTCCCGGAGCGTTTGCTTGAAGCTGCACATCAGGCGGCATATGTTAATTACACCGCACAGGTTGACGGCGACTTGATGCACGGTCCTGTTATGCTTATGAGCAAAAACTGGATGAACGGTGTATGGACATGGGATTGTCAGTTTAATGCAGTTGAAACAAGCACATATGATCCTGAAGCTTCATGGAATAATTTCGCAAGCCCGTTCCGTTATCAGCATAAGAGCGGAATGCTGTTCGATGTGCTGTGGGATCATAGATATTCCGATACATATACTAAGCCTCCGGTACACGGATGGGCACTCTCTCATCTCAGAAAAGCAGGCATCCTTTCGGAAGAACAAAAGAAGTGGGCATATGAGCATCTGCTTCGTCTTGTCAACGCATGGTATACATACATGGACTGGGATCATGACGGTATTTGTCAATACAATCACGGAAACGATTCGGGTTGGGATAACTGCACTTACTTCATGTGCGGTGCGCCTATTGAAGGTCCTGATCTTTCGGCTTATCTGACAATCTGCCTTGATGAGCTTGCGGTTATAGCCGATGAGCTCGGAATGCATGATGCCGCACGCTCTCACCGTGAGCAGGCTGACCTGCAGCTTGAGCGAATTATCAAGCACAGCTGGGACGGTGACCACTTCCATACGTATCAAAGCGGTACGCACAAGGAAATGGATGACTGCGACAGCCTGCTTCCGTATCTGCCCATTATACTCGGCAAGAGACTTCCGAAAGAAATTTTCGATAAAATGGCTTCCGACCTGATGGAAGAAAATCGTTTTCTTACACCGTTCGGTCTGGCAACTGAGCATGTTAATGACCGTTTCTACATCAGCGACGGTTATTGGCGCGGACCGATTTGGGCTCCCGCAATGATGTTCATTATTTACGGCTTGGCAGACGGCGGAAAAACGGAATTTGCCGCAGATCTTGCCGAACGTTTTTGCCTTAACTGTGCAAAAGAAGGATTCGCTGAGAATTTTGACGCTACCACAGGCGCGGGTCTTCGCGACAGAGCTTATACATGGACGGCAAGTGTATTCCTGATTCTCGCTAAGCACTATGTAAAGAAATAATACTCTCGGTAAAACCACTGACGGCACCGCTTGTAAGAGAACAGGCGGTGCTCTCTTATTTCCGTATATAGCAGTACCGATTGCATTCCGCTTTGACGGCTTGACAATTCAGCGAAAATCGGATATAATCGTATTCGATTTTCTATATCGGAGAGTACAGCTATGAACATAACAGGTGCACAGGTTATTTTATGGATAATGGCGGCGTTTTCGCTTCTCGGAACTGTAGATAGAGTTTTGCCGAAGCGTTTCGGCGGTGGTCGCGGATACGGTGAAGCATTCGAAAACGGTATAAAAACTACAGGCCCGCTCATTTTGTCAATGGCGGCAATTTACGCAATAGCTCCCTCTCTTGCATCTGTATTAAAACCGATTGTAACGCCGATTTTTACGTTTTTGGGAGCAGATCCCGGTGTATTTGCGGGAATGCTCCTTGCCGCCGACATGGGAGGATACCCGCTTGCTGTCGGAATGGCGGAAACAGAAGCGCTCGGCAGCTTCAGCGGACTGATAGTCGGTACAATGATGGGAGTTACGGTTGTTTTCACAATTCCCGTTTTTCTTCCGATGATTAAGAAGGATGATACCTCGATTTTCTCGCTTGGCATTCTGTGCGGTATACTTACAATTCCATTCGGCGCGGTAGTCGGAGGACTTGTTATGGGACTGCCTATTTTGACGATTATAAGAAATCTGCTGCCGCTCGTATTACTTTGCGTAGTCATCGCTCTCGGATTGTTTTTTCGCAAAAACGGTACGATTCGTGTGTTTTGCATTTTCGGCAGACTTATTACATTTCTCTTGACAATACTGCTCGGTATAGCGGTATTTCAGTCAATCACAGGTGTCGCTCTTCCCTTTTTCGGAGATATGCAAATTGCAGACAACTCAGTCACACGCCTTGATGACGGCTTGCTTGTATGCGCCAGAATCGGACTTATGCTCTCAGGTGCTTTCCCGATGGTGAAATTTCTCGAAAAGCATTTAACCGGTATTCTGAAACGAATAGGCGAAAAAGCGGGAATATCGTCATCGGCAATTCTCGGAATGATTGCCAGCCTTGCAAACAGCCTTGCTATGATGCAGCTCTTCGATGATATGGATGACAGGGGAAAGCTGTATAATATCGCCTTTTCCGTTTCAGCGTCATTCCTCATCGGAGACCACCTCGCGTTCACGGCAAGCGTTGATCCAAATATGGTAGTGCCGATGCTCATCGGAAAGCTGGTCTCCGGTATATGTGCACTTATACTTGCCTCAATCATCGCACACCGTGTTCTTCCGCAAAAAGCTAATACCGATAAGTGAGCTTTTATATATTTCCGCAATTATATTATTTCACCTACACTATAAATATCTTATATATACTGATTAAGGAGATTTTATGAATTACTACAACGTTGCCGAGCATGGAATTCATTCGGGAAAAGAATGTGTTTCCGAAGCAATAGAACAGCTAATAAACGACGCGCCCGATGATACCGTACTGTATTTTCCTGCGGGAGAATATTACATCGGTAAAAAAATATCCGTACATAACAAGCACGGGTTAACGATACGAGGCGAAGAAAATACTGTATTTATTACACATTTTTCTCCCTGTGAAGACCCCGAGCTTAACAATACCGCATTTGACTGCACCGACAACCGCAGCTTAACATTTGAAAACCTTACATTCACAACGGATAATCCCACAAACTGCGCAGGCCGAGTAATCGCAAAAAATGAATCCGAGCACACCTATGATGTGCTTATTGATAAAAGCTTCCCTGTTACTGGTTGGGAACATTTCTGGGGCACGGATACATGCGATGAAGAAGGCACACCCGACTATGTAATCGAGACATATGATTGGATAACTAAGGAAGAGCTTCCCGACGGCTGCGGAGGAGTACGCACTAAATTTACCGGTACACATTATGAGGTTATAGGAGACCACACAATACGTGTTTTCATGCCAAAAGAATGGGATCTTTCACGTCTCACAATAGGACACAGAGTACTTTACCGATATGTCATTTACAATAATTCTGTTTTCACATTCGCAAACTGTCACACTGTCGCACTGCGTCATATTGAAATCGAACGATGCAACAGTATGGGTGCGGTAGTCTTTCCTCGTTCTTCCGATTTCACGTTCGACGACTTCAACATTCGTCTGCCGAAAAACTCCCCCGCCCTTTATTCAGGCAACGCAGACGGTATCCATATCACAGGACTGATGGGTTATCTGCACATGAAAAACTGCAATTTTGTCGGTCTTGGGGATGACGCTTTAAACATTCACTCCCAAGCAGGTGAAATAGGCGAAATACGAGAGGATGGTACGATACATTGTATTTACAGGAATCGTGACATGACACCCGATGAGCTATCTCCCGAATTCGCAGAATCAGGTGATATGCTTCGTGTTTACGACCGCAATACATTCCTCGAAAAAGGCACAATCACACTTGCCGAATATACTGACGGTGATGCTGTGATTGCATCCCATACAGGCGAATATAGTGTCGGTGATATTCTCGCAAACGACAGTTTCTTTGCCTCGGTACATCTCGACAACTGCGAGGTACGTCACACAAGAGCACGCGGCTTCCTTCTTCAGTCACGCAATATGCTGATTGAAAACTGCCGCATTTACGGAATGAGCCTGCCGGGAATCATAATCTCTCCCGACATCAAGGTTTGGTACGAGGTAGGTCCGAGTGATAATGTGGAAATTCGCAATTGTACATTTGAAAAATGCGGATTCCTTCATTCGGGTGCAAATCTCGGTGCCATTGTCATGAAAGCAGCGCATGACGCGGGAAGCGCGGATTATCCCGCAGGCGTACACACAAATCTGTCGATTCACGGCAATAAATTTATTAACTGCGGCGCATCGGGCATTTATGTTTCGGCAGCACGAGGTGTGACAATTACTGACAACATGTTTGAAAATTGTTCCATGTCACCGTATGATCCGAACGCGGAGAGCGTACATTATGATATCGCACTGCGTAACTGCGATGACATATGCGTTAAGCACAACCAAAGCAACAAGCCGAGTGAATTGCAGCTTTTCACAGACAATTGCGACAACATACGCAACTAAGTCCTAAATTATCGGTTCGGCTTAAATCGGATTAACTTAACTTCTAAAACTTCCAAAGTCCCGATTCGCAGAGTATACTGCGTATTCGGGGCTTTTTGCTATTTAATTAATCGCAGTTTTTTCATGCTTGACAAAAAAGATACGGTATGATATATTAAGTAAAAAACATCAGAAAGGAATTGATTATGAACGAACGAATGAATCGCGCGCGGCTTAATGTAGGGGCATACATTTTACAGCCTTATGCGCAAACTGAAAAGCACGTTAAGGAAATCGCCGAATGCGGTATTGACTTTATTACCTGCCTTAATGCGGAAGTACCGGGAATCCTGGACGCATTCGAAAAATACGGTGTAGGTGCAATTCTGTCGGGAATACTGCCCGGTTGGTGGGGAGGCGACGGAGATGATGCGGGAAAGCTTGCCGAAACTAATCCTATAACAAAATATGAGGAAGCGGCCGCAAAATTCGTCGATCATCCTGCTGTTTGGGGATTAGACGCAGGGGATGAACCATCCGCGCTTGATTTTCCGTATTACGGACGTGTAATAGATACGGTAAACAGTCTTTTCCCACATCAATTCGCTTATCTCAACTTATATCCTAACTACGCATCAGTTGCACAAAACAATGCTGTGGAAACTGTCAATCAGCTCGGCACTGCAACTTATGCAGAGCACATCGAGAAATATATTGAGAATGTTCCTACCGACTACATTTGCTATGACTATTATATGTATTCCGCGTCAACAGCAGGCGCATACGAAAACCTGCGCATAGTCTCGGATGCGTGCCTGCGTACGGGACGCAGTATGTGGATTGTTCTGCAGGTAAATTCAAACAAACCAGACAAATGGATAAGCGAGAATCAACTGCGTGTCCAGGCTTATTCAGCTATGGCATTCGGCGCGGAAAGTATTATATGGGCATGTTATACTGCAGGCTGGTGGCACAATCAGGTGCTCGATGAAAAAGGCGAAAAGACTGCTCAGTACGAAAAGCTGCGGCTTATCAATAAGGAACTGCACAGTCTCGGTGAGACTTATATGCACTACCGCAGAACATCTACACATTTTGTCGGTTTCTCCGAAAACGACTCTGACTTGTCAATGCTTAAGCAAAAGCCCGTAAATTCACTAAACAACGGATTCTTCTTTGATTTAGCTGCGGACGGCGGAAAGCTTGTCTGCGGTGATATGGTATCAAGAAATCCCAATACCGACTCTTCACGTGCACTTATGCTGTGCAATGTCACCGATACTATTGACAATGCCCCGTCAGCGCACACCATATCGTTTACAGCATACGGAAGAAAAATTACACTTCACGATAAAAACGGTACTCATGTTCTCGAGCCCGATGGAAACAACAGATATTCATTCAAACTCGAGACCTGCCACGGCGCACTTCTTATTGCCGAATAATTAATTTCCGATAACGGTAATTAATTTGAGAAAACATTCTTTAAATAAAATAGCGGAACGGATACCGTTTATCCGTTCCGCTATTTTATTCTTAACCGTAAAACAAATCATTTCAGCTCGGTTTTTACCGCATTTGCCCGGAGAAAACGATTGTAGAAAAACAATCCGACAATGCTTGTTATGGTCTCCGTAACCGGAAATGTAAGCCAAAACCAATTTAAACCGAACCGTGAAAACAGGTATCCGAGAGGCACAAACAATACCATTGTTCTGACTATCGTAAGTAATGAGCTTTTTATGCTTGAGCCTACCGCTTGAAAGAAAACGGGAAATATAAGTGAGGTAACCATAGGTAAAAAGCTGACTCCAACAAAATGAAAGCCTATTCTTCCGATTTCTATTACAAGTGAATCCGCGGTAAATACCTTAAGCATCTGTGTCGGTATCAAAAGGAAACAAAGTGTTCCGAATGCCATCAGAACTAACCCGAACAGAACTGCTGTCAATAAAGTTTTTCTGCAGCGGCTGATATTTCCTGCGGCGTAATTATAGCTTATTACAGGGACAATGCATGTCTGCATTGCTCCGAGAGGAATAAAGAAGAAAGTTTGCCACTTATAATAAAGCCCTAAAGCAGTAACCGCTTCATCGCAAAAGGTTGCCAATATCAAATTAAGTCCGAGAATATAAAAAGTATATGCGGACTGCATTAATATATTCGGAATTCCGAGACGAAAAATCTCCTTAATATGATGCGGATAAACCTTCTTCATCGGAGACTTTCTAAAGCCTTTTTTCATAACTACAAGCGCAGCTACAATTTGTCCCGCAACTGTTGCTACTGCCGCACCTGCTATTCCCATCTCATGTATTCCGAACATACCGAAAATAAGAATCGGGTCAAAGATAATATTTGTTATCGCTCCGAGTATTTGCGCAAACATCGGAGTTTTCATGTCTCCGTTTGACTGCAGTACTTTTGTCCAAATACTCTCTAAAAACAATCCGAAGCTGAAAACACATACAATTCTTCCGTATGTAATAACGTCATTTATTACCTCTTCCGAATTTGTCGACATTTTCGCGTAAAACGGCATAATCAAATAACAAACAGCCGCAAATATAATCCAAAGCACTACAGCCAACGGTGTACCGACGCCTGCATATTCATCTGCTTCTTTTTGCTTGCCGACACCGAGCTTCGCCGCCATCACAGTATTGATGCCAACACCTGTTCCGACCGCAAATGCTATCATAAGCAGCTGAATCGGGTAAATAATCGACAATGCAGTAAGGCCCGAATCGGAATATCTTCCTACAAAAAAACTGTCTACAATGTTGTAAAGCGCTTGAATCAGCTGTGCCAGCATAACAGGTGGGGCGAGCTTAAATAATATCTTACTGATTTTTTCTTTTCCGAATATATCGGTTTCTTCCATTGTCTTACCTCTTAACATTATTTATAATATCTGATTCAGCCTATATTATAATTGTTTTCACCTGAATAGTCAACTGCTATGTTAAACACCTGATTATTACAATTAACAAGCATTATCTAGAATAGTATTGTTACGCTGCTATTGTGATGAAGAATATCCCCACTCAATTTTAAGACTATGCCTTGGAGTTTATCCGTTTGCCGACGGCAATTTTCAAACATCTTTGATGTTTGGAAAAGGATAAACTC
>CAZWLL010000003.1:0-15825 GCA_964634795.1 uncultured Ruminococcus sp.
CTGTCTGATTACCATTTCACACCAGTTTCTCTTATCAATACCTGTTCATCAGTATATTCCATAGTGAGAAATTTCAATAGCTGATATTACGTCTGTAAAGTTTATAGGTTGCCACATGGCAATCTTTATAACTTTCTAGTGTATGGCCTCTATGATGATTGAAGCTATAAGCATATCAACAAACTTTTTTAATTCTTCTATATCGTTTGTTTTATCTGCATACTTTCTAATTGCAATCAATAACGCTAATGTATTTTCACATGGCATTTTGTTCACCCACTTTCTTGATGTTATTATCTTTTGAAAAAGTATAAATTCAAGGAGAGCGGTGGTTAGCTCTCCTACTAAACTGAAGTGTATCCGCCGACGTACTTTAAGCCAAACTAACGGAGCTTGCACGTTTGCCGCAGGCAATCTTCGAAACTCTTTAGAGTTTCACATCTTTGATGTTTGAAGAAGCGCAAGCTCAGGGAGGCGGCGGTTGACGACACCATACAAACCAAAGTGTATCCGCCGACACTATTCCTCTTCCGTTAATGATATCTGCTCGTTTATCTCTTCACGCTCGATCTGCTTCGAATAAGGTATACCAAGGTGCTCGTATCCGAGCTGAGTTACCATTCTTCCGCGCAGCGTTCTCGCGAGGAATCCTATCTGGAGAAGGTACGGCTCGCATACATCCTCGAGTGTCGTAGCTTCCTCACCTATAGTCGCCGCGAGAGCTTCAAGTCCGACAGGTCCGCCGTTGTAGAATCGGATTATCGTTTCAAGCAAATGACGGTCGGTTTTGTCAAGTCCAAGCTCATCTATCTCAAGCATATCAAGTGCCCGACGAGCTATGTCAAGATTTATTCTGCCGTCGCTCATTACCTGTGAATAATCGCGTACTCTCTTAAGCAGCCTGTTCGCTATACGCGGCGTTCCTCTTGAGCGCGACGCTATCTCCATCGCACCGTCTTCGTCTATCGGGACATCAAGTATCCCCGCAGAACGCTTTACGATTGTCGACAACTCGCTCGGATTATACAGCTCCAGTCTCATCTGAATACCGAAACGATCTCTGAGCGGAGTCGACAGCTGACCTGCACGTGTTGTGGCTCCGATAAGTGTAAAATGCGCGAGAGAAAGATGAACGCTTCTTGCCGCGGGACCTTTGCCTATGATTATGTCAATCGCATAGTCCTCCATCGCAGGGTAGAGTATTTCCTCCATAGTTCTCGGCAAACGGTGTATTTCATCGATGAAAAGTACATCCCCCTCCTGCAGCCCCGCGAGAAGAGCAACAAGATCTCCCTTCTTCTCAATAGCCGGGCCTGAGGTTATACGAAGATTTACACCCATTTCCGATGCTATAATTGCCGAAAGAGTCGTTTTGCCAAGTCCGGGAGGGCCGTAGAGGAGCACATGGTCTATCTGCTCTCCTCTGAGCTTTGCCGCTTCCATGATTATTTTAAGGTTGGCTTTGGCTTTTTCCTGCCCGATATATTCGTCAAGCGTCTGCGGGCGCAATGTATTTTCATTTTCGGTTTCCTGCGGATCATAGCTCGACGACATTATTCGGCTTTCAAAGTCAAATTCGTTTTCATCCATATCGGTATCCTTCCGTTACTCAGTTTCTCAATTTTTCATCAATGCCGACAGGGCATTTTTTATTATATCCTCAAGAGGAAGCGAAACATCAATATTCTTCATTGCCGCTGCTATTTCCGAACGTGAATAACCGAGAACCGCAAGAGCGTCGCGGGCATCGTCAAGCTTTCCGCCTGCCGACTGAACAACGGGAACAACATCATCGCCGTCGCTCTTGGTAAGTGTACAGTATTCCGGAAATGTCTTTTTAATTTTGTCTTTAAGCTCAAGTGTAATTCTAGCGGCTGTTTTAGAACCTATACCCGGTGCACGTGATATTCCCTTTGCGTCATCCGATGTTATCGCCGAGCAAAGTCCCTTCGGCGTAAACAACGACAGAACAGACATTGCGGCCTTCGGTCCTATTCCCGATACGGAAATTAAAAGTCTGAACATTGTCAGCTCCTCACGTGAGTAAAAGCCGTACAACTCCACACCGTCCTCTTTGACAGCCATATGCGTGAATATACGAACCGTACCTCCGACACATTCTATCCCGTCAGCGGACAGCTTCGGTGACGGCAGATGCGACAGTGTATTCGCGGTTACCGTAACATGGTATCCGACTCCCGCGCATTCCATTATTATGCTGCATGCGGCGGCGTCCATCTCGAATATTCTGCCGTACAGTGTTTCTATCATTCCTCTCTCACCTCGGTATCTTTATCGTTTCCTTTTTCGTCTGCATCCTCTTGATTCTCGAACACTTCTTCATCGGGTATCAACTCTGTACCGTCATCTTCTGTTATCACTTCAATCGGCGGTATCTTTTTTTTGCGAACCCAATCGACAACACACAAAATAACGAATATAGCAATTCCCGTAAATGTCAGTATAAGTCCGTATTTAACGCAGTCGGGTCTGTACTCAAACACAAGCTCATGTTCCCCTGGAGTGATTTCAAAAGCGATAAGCGACTCATTGAGCACCGCGATTTTCTCGACCTCTTCACCGTCAACGTATATTTTCCATCCGTCATCATACGGTATAGTCGTAAATACAGCCTCGTCCCCCTCAGGCACAGTAATAGTTCCGTATATTCTGTCGTCTTTTTCGGAATGCGCATCCATCACACCGTCTTTTAACTCGGAAATAACCTCGGTGAATTGCTCCTCATCAAAATACCAGAAGTACGAACAGCCTGTTTTGATATACATCTCATCTTCTTTCAGAACAAGCTCCACTTTCTCCTCGTCACCGATATTAAATTTACCGAGTTCGCGGATGGAAAAATCTTCGCCGTCAAAATATTTGCACAACTTCTTTCCGTTAAGCTTAAGCTCAGCGTCTCTCGGATATTCCGACGGGAAATAAGCGTAAACCGCTTTGCTCGACTGAATATCGAGTATATACGTGACCTTGGCTGTAGTATCACTGCCGTCCTTCTCATAGCCTCTGTGACCTGTTGCGAATGTCACATTGCATCCGCTGTCGGAGCTTTCCTTTACATCAACTTTTGTCCATATATCGACATCGTGTCCTACCATTTCGGAGAGAAGCTGATTCATGTATGTAAACGGATCAACATACTTGTCATCGACATATGACTCATCCTCCTGCGGCTTGTCATAGTCAAGAGCGGAGGCATTAACCGAATATGCTATCGAAAGAGCATATGGATTTTCGTAGATATCAATGTCATCTGTTGAATCGTACATCTCGTACAAATCATGAATATAATTCATGACCGGCTTTTCGTCCGACTCATCAACCATAACATATTTAATATCGAAAAGCGCATCCGTAACCGCGGTAGCACCTGCATACATTGTCCAGTGCGACATGGACGCATATCCGAACTGGCTGAGCAATTTTACGGTCTTTGCGTTGAGAGTTGAGGTTGAGTTGGACATTCCCTTTATTCCAAGTGCAAAGTTGTCGTTCTTTTTACGATGAACAAGCTTTTCCGCACGATAGAATTCATCTCCCGTTTTCGTGAGGAATGTGTCTGCCGCAGGCTCATATGTGTCAATCATCTGCCTGTATGAGCTGCGTTTCGAATATGAAACATCATCATCCAAAGCATACAGCATAACTACTCCGTTGCCGACAGCCTCAGCAAGAACTACACCGCATAATATTCCCGCGCAAACACGGTTCGAATAACGAATGTATGACGGTACAACCGCAGAAAGCAATACAAACAAGAATATTCCGACCCAAACACACTGAAAATCGGGGAGATTATCGTATCCGATTTTCGCCAATATCACAAGCAGTGCACACCACGCAACAGCCGAACAGGTAAACGCTTTTGCTCCGATTTTCTTTAAATTGACAAATACCTCAGCCGCCATTAAAATCATTAATGCGGAAAACATATACGCGAATCTCGAGTTAAGCCAGTTCGGTCTCTGCATACCGTGCCATATTATGTCAAGTATGCTGAAGTTGAAGCTTGCGATAAGAATGAGCATTATAAGTGCCATACCGACTTTTCTTCTCGTCGGTATTTCATCGCAGAAGAAATAAAGAGGAGCTAAAATAAGAGTAAGCGTGCCGCAATAATAGAACGGCATACCGCTCGGTCTGACACTGTCATATGAGCCGAAAAACGCTTTTGTAAGCAAATCCGCAAACTCAAACATCTGCTTCGGAGTATAGTTCGGCGTAGAAAACTCAAGCTTTCCGAATTCGAGCGAATAATATACCGGCAGTATGATAATAGCCGAAATCATCACGGCAAGAAGCGAATAAAGTCCGATTCTTATAAGCGATTTAACAAAATGAAATTTGATTTTAGCCGGGTTTCTCTCTTCTTTCGAGAGCATGAAATATCTGACAAAAAACCATATGAATACAAACAAGCACGTCATATAGCCTATGTAGAAATTAGACATTATCGAATAAACAATCGAAACCACGTACAGCTTGAATTTACCCTTGGAAATCAGCTCGTCTATTGCAAGAAGTATTAAGGGAAATACTATAACATTGTCCATCCACATTACGTTGTGCTGCATAACCACGGCATATGAGGACAGAGCGTACATCGTCGAGAACATTACGCGCGGTATAATTCCCATATCGTACTTTTTTGTGAGCAAATACGAAAATGACAGTCCCGCACATCCCGTTTTAAGAACGAGAATAAAAAACATTGCCTCTGTAATGGATTCCTTTGGGAACAGTGCCACAATCAACGAGAACGGGCTTGACAGATAATACGCGAACATTCCCATGAATTCCCCGCCCGCGGCACGTTCGAATGTATATATAATGGATTTGCCCTCTGTAAGTATGCTTCTCAGCTGTTCAAAGTAATATATATACTGTGCGTTCAGGTCAAGCACAAGAACGGAATTATTTCCGAACGGATAAACCTTTAAAAAGCAGTAAATCAAAAACATTCCGGCCATAGCCGCGACAAAAGAAAAATACAGTGCTTTTCTGTCTTTGTATTTTCGGTCTTCTTCAAGCACCGATGGATTGATGGTTTTAGAATCAGTCATTTATTCATCCTCTGTGTTATAAAACTACGAATAATACTTCATTTAAAAACGTTGTTATGTTTCGGTTTTTACAACCTTTTTTATTGCCTTTTCGATTTTCTCGCGCGGCAATGTCATATCTCTTCCGCACCCGTCGCATACCACTCTGACATCACTTCCGATTCTTAAAACCGTGAAGCGGTTGGAACCGCACGGATGCTTCTTTTTCAGCTCCAGCTTGTCTCCTGTATCGAATTTCGGAATATTCATTTTCAGCTCCGCTTAATATACGAATAATCTGCGATTACCGTAATTACTTAAAACTTAAGTATATTATAGCATGTAATTTGCTTTTTGTAAATAGATGTTCATCTGCATGTAAATGCTTGTTTCTTATGTATCTGTTTCTATAACCATTATATTTTTACGACATAAATAGCTGTTGATTTTTTTAAAAAATCATGATAGAATTAAAGAAAAGTATTAAATCTATATTATTTATTCGTTTTATATATACACGAGGGGTTTATGGCATTACAGGAATCAGGCGAAATGTATCTTGAGACTATCTATATATTAAGCAAAAAAGGAATCGGCGTGCGCTCGATTGATGTAAGTGAATATATGAATTTTTCCAAGCCCAGCGTCAGCCGTGCGGTCGGACTTCTGAAGGAAGGCGGTTATATCACCGTTGACAAGGAGGGATACATTGAACTGACAGACGCAGGTGAAGAAATATCATCGAAAATTTATGAGCGTCATACAATCCTTACGGATTGTCTTGTGAAGCTCGGTGTCGATCCCGAGACTGCCGCACATGATGCGTGTAAAATCGAACATATAATCAGTGACGAAACATTCAACGCAATAAAAACGCACATGCAAAACAAAACAAACTGAAAACAAGAAGAAAACGTATGCCGCTTCGATAATGAAGAGACATACGTTTTATTTTTGTCATTCAGTGCTTGCTATGCAATTCGGGTATCATTCTGACACTTCTCTCGAGAATGCCCGTAACATATGCGATAAATATGCCGTAGTTGGTAAACGGTACTCCCGCATCCAAAGCACATTTCATTCTATACCGAACCTCTTTCTCGGTAAGCATGCATCCTCCGCAATGTATAACAGCGGCATACGGTGTGAGGTCATCAGGGAACTCCGTACCGGAGCAGGTTTCTATTTTAATATCTTTATTTGTATGAGCGGCAAGCCAGCGAGGTATCTTAACACTTCCGATGTCCCCGCATTGTCTGTGGTGAGTGCATCCTTCGGCTATAAGAACTGTATCTCCGTCGCGCAGCTTGTCTATTGCATGAACACCGTCATATGCGGTATTGAGAAATCCCTTATACCTTGCCATGAGTATGGAAAACGATGTTAACGGCACGTCATCCGGAACTATTCTCGAAACACAGGCAAAAGCCTGACTGTCCGTTATAACTACCTTAGGTTTATCCTTGAGTTTTTCTAAAGCATACTCGAGTTCGGTTTCCTTTGTCGCAACGGCACAGCCGCCTATGTCGAGAATATCACGTATGACCTGCTGCTGTGGTAGAATCAGTCTGCCCTTCGGTGCGGCTTCGTCAATCGGAATGACAAGTACCGCAGTGTCTCCGCCCGACATAATGCCGTCTATAAGTGTTTTGCCGTCATCGTCAGGCATCAACTTTCCCAGTCTTTCCTTGAGCTCGTTGACATTCGCACCGGTCTCGGCACTTACGGCAATACAATTCTCACCGTCAATGGCAGCGACAGGTTCACCGCAATCGGATTTATTATATGCTATAATATACGGTATTTTTTTCTCTTTTATTATATTAAGCAGTTCAAAATCGAAACGGTTCATTCCCTGTCTGCCGTCAACCACAAGAATCGCAATATCGGTTTTATTAAGTGTCTGCTTTGTGCGTCTGACACGCTTTTCACCGAGTATACCTTCATCATCATATCCCGGGGTATCTATAATCACAACGGGACCGAGCGGCAATAGCTCCATAGCTTTTGTGACAGGATCGGTTGTTGTCCCTTTTACATCGGACACAACCGCAAGTTCTTGACCTGTAACCGCGTTTACAAGACTCGATTTACCCGCGTTCCTGCAGCCGAAAAATCCTATATGTATACGGTTGGCGGACGGAGTGCTGTTTAAGCTCATATTAACCTCATAATCAGAATCTGAAATCTCTTTTGCCTGAATTTTTAATATCTTCTATATGCTCGGCGGCTATTCTTCTGATTTTTTCATTCGGAATCTTTTCAAGCTCTCTCTCGATAAGAGCGTATCCTGTCTTCTTGGTATTCTCAGATGCATAGTCAACCAAATATTCCGTAAGCGTCATGAGTGCATTCGGATGACAGCAGTTCTGTATCTGTCCTGTTTTACATAGACTCATAAAACGATCTCCGGTTCTTCCCTCACGATAGCATGCGGTACAGAATGAAGGAATAAAGCCCATTTCCATAAGCCATTCAACTACTTCGTCAAGCGAACGAGGATCCGATACATCAAACTGCTCGGAATCATGCGGTCGTTCTTCCTCAGTATATCCGCCGACTGATGTACGCGATGCGCCGCTTATTTGCGATATGCCAACCTGAAGTGCCTTTTCACGCACAGACTGATTCTCTCTTGTCGAGATTATCATTCCGGTATACGGAACGGCTATTCTTATACATGCGATAATTTTCAGGAATATATCATCGGATATACCGTTATCGAATACATTGGGGTCTATATCATCCGCTCTCTTTATTCTCGGTACGCTGATTGTGTGAGGACCTACTCCATGTACAGCCTCAAGGTGTTCGGCGTGCATAAGAAGTCCTGCGAATTCATACTTGTACATTTCAAGTCCGAACAGAACACCGAGTCCGACATCATCTATACCGCCTTCCATGGCTCTGTCCATAGCCTCTGTATGGTAATCGTAATCATGCTTAGGACCTGTCGGATGCAGCTGTAAATAGCTTTCCTTGTGGTATGTTTCCTGGAATAAGATGTATGTTCCTATTCCCGCTTCCTTTAGCTTTCTGTAGTTTTCTACGGTAGTAGCGGCAATATTAACATTTACTCTGCGTATATCTCCGTTCTTGTGGTGAACGGAATATATTGTGTGAATCGAGTCGAGAATATATTCGATTGGGTTATGCACGGGATCTTCTCCGGCTTCGATTGCCAAACGTTTTTGTCCCATATCCTGAAGTGCGATAACTTCTTTTTTGATGTCCTCCTGCGTAAGCTTTATTCTCGCTATATGCTTATTCTTCATGTGATACGGGCAATACACACATCCGTTTACACAATAATTAGAAAGGTAGAGAGGTGCAAACATTACGATTCTGTTTCCGTAAAACGCAAGCTTAATCTCTTCCGCAAGCTTGTACATTTTTTCGATTTTATCGGGAAGCTCGCATGCGAGAAGTACGGATGCTTCGCGGTGAGTCAAGCCCTCACAATGAACACCCTTATCGGTTTTCTTCGGCTTTGCCTTCTCGAGCAAGCTGTCGATGAGCTCAGCGTTGTTTTTGTTTTCCTCGGCATACTTTAATGTTTCGAGGATCTCCTCATGATTGATGAATTCCTCAGCCTTGAGGGATTTCGGGTCAAATTTTGCCATATTTTTTAATTTATCCTTTCTTTGGGGGCAGAATAACTTACCCCTCAGATTTAACTTTAATTATATCGCCTCTTGAAGTGACAACATGGCAGCCTATCGCCTCCATACGCCTCTCAAGATTGCTTCTGCACTCTGCAGATTCCTCGCCTGTGCATATTTTGTTGTCGTACAGCTCATATTTTTTACGCAAAGCCATAGGGGAAAGATTCGGCATCACGACATTCGCGCCTGCCAATATTCCTTTTTCTCTTCCATACGGATGTATTGTTCCAAGTGCCGTAGTAGACGGGAGCAAAATATTCGGCTTTATCAGTCTTATAAGTGACAGCAAATATGTTGTCGCCTCCACTGTACCGCCGGGGAAGTGCGCAAACGGTGTCGCGTGATGAGGCACAAACGGTCCGATACCGCACATATCGGGTTGAAATTCGGTTATGAATTCAAGATCATGCGCAAGGTCGTTGTTTGTCTGGTAAGGAGAGCCTACCATAAATCCGCAGCCTACCTGATAGCCTATATCACGCAAATCATACAAACACCTCATACGGTTTCTGTAGCTCATATCCGACGGATGCAGTTTGGCGTAATGCTCTTCGTTTGCCGTCTCATGTCGTAAGAGATATCTGTCGGCACCTGCCGCAAACATTGCTTTATAGCTTTCACGGCTTCTTTCACCTATAGACAGCGTAACGGCGCAGTCCGAATATTTTTCTTTAATACCGCTCACAACGGAACACATAACCTCATCTGTGTAATACGGGTCTTCACCGCCCTGCAAGACAAAAGTGCGAAATCCGAGCGAATACCCTTCATCACAGCACGACAGAATCTCATTCTCGGTAAGTCTGTATCTGTCGCATGTCTTATTGCTTTTTCTTATGCCGCAGTAGTAGCAATCATTCTTGCATATGTTGCTTATCTCGATAAGTCCCCTGATATATATGTCATTACCGTAAATCGCTTTTCGCTTTTTGTCGGCAAGTACCGCGGCATATTCCGCGCTCTCATCGCATCTGCCGTCAAGAAGCATCACCCACTCATCATGAGTAAGCACATCTCCGTTATTCAGTTTATCCGTAAGTGAAAATAAAAATGACATTTTTCCCGACATAAAAAGCGTCCTTTCGTCCCGAACTTCACCGAAGCAGGGATAAAAAAGACGCTCGAATACATTACTCATACATTCAAAACCGAAGCTGTTTAACGACTATCGGTTCTGAAATAAAAAGCAGTTCATAACATCCTATCCGCAGCTTTCATCTTAATCAGATAATTATTCATATGATTTTGATGTCAGGGGGACAAAGAAAATAATTTAATTAACCTTGGAATAAGCTGCCTTCGCGGATACACCGTCAAGCTTTCCGATAAGTCCGGTCAGTGAGTTTATTTTATCCTGCGGTGCATCAATCGCCACGCTTATAATATTTATACCTTTTGCGTGGTATGGAATTCCCATTCTGCCTATGATATATTCACCGTATTCGTGAAGATATTCATTCAATTTCGATACACTTTCGGAGTTTTCCACAATTATGCTGATAACCGCAACTCTGTTTTCCATATATACACTTCCTCTAATCAGCATTGATTTGATTATACCACATTACCGTGAACAATGCAATACCTAATTATCGTTATGCAAACAGCTGCGACACAGCTTCATCGTTTTCATAATACTGAGCCTGAGCGTGCCAAAGCTCGTAGTATTTTCCGTTTTTGTTTTTCAGAAGCTCATCATGAGTGCCTTGTTCGACAACGCATCCGTCCGAGAACACCAGAATCTCATCGCAGAAGCGGCAGGATGACAGACGGTGAGAAATATATACAGCGGTTTTGTCGCCTACTATTTTGCTGAAGTTGGAATAAATATCAGCCTCTGCCACAGGGTCGAGCGCTGCCGTAGGTTCGTCGAGAATAATAAACGGAGCATCCTTATAAAGGGTTCTGGCAATTGCGATTTTCTGGTCTTCGCCTCCCGAGAATCTCACACCGTTTTTGCTGAAATCCTTATCGTGGTACGTGTCAAGTCCTTCCTCGAGTTCATCGAGTCTCTTTCCGAATCCTACATCGACAAGGCATTTTTTAACCTTTTCGGCATCATATTTCGCTCCTACGGCAACATTTTCGCCGAGGGTATACGAAAGCAGAGCAAAGTCCTGGAAAACTACTGAGAACACATTCATGTACTCACTGTAGTTGTATTTTTTAATATCAATACCGTTTAACAGTATCTCGCCTTCCGTAGGATCGTATAAGCGGCACAGCAGTTTAATAAATGTGGTTTTGCCGCTGCCGTTTTGTCCGACAACCGCCAGCTTTTCGCCGATTTTAAATTTCATGTTTACATGACGAAGTGAATAGCTGTCGCTTCCGGGATACTTAAACGATACATCACGGAACTCGATTTCGTAATTACGGTCATTTCGTTTTTCTACGTTGAGACTTCCGCGATACATCTTATTCGGCATATCCATGTATTCCAGTATAAGCTTCAAAAATTCCGCATTGTTTTTCATGTCACCTACTGCTGAAACTATGGATGATACATTTCCAGCAACTCTTGTTATCGATGAAACGTACTGTGTTACCTCACCTATTCCGAACGCTCCGCCGAGAGCCTTCAGGCAAACATACACATATGCGCATCCCGTAAATATAACGGATACCGCTGAGGATGCGGATGCGTAAACGCCCGATACTGTTCTTGCTATTTTAGCGAACGGACCTTTCGAGAGGAAAGTTCCCGTCTTGTCGTCATTTACCGTCTTACATGTTTTATCTATACGATATATTCTGATGTCTGGCGCGTATTCGCTGCCTCTCATACCTATAAAACCGTAGAATCCGAACAGACGATTTGCAAGGTTATGCGTACCTGCATTCTGAGCATAATAGCTGTTTCCCTTACTTCCGAGCATGGGCGCGATAACAGCCACGGCAAGCATAACAGCGATAACAGCCGCTCCGAACAACGGATTATTAAGAGCTGTATATGCTCCCGCAGAATCTGGAACACGTGCGGTAAAGAGCGTTATTGTCATCGCAATACCGCAGATGAGGGACAAAATCGACTCCAAAATAGGCGCGAAGCTGAATTCATACAATCTGAATATTCCCCATCCGCCGCCCATCTGATTTGCTCTGATTGTGCTCAGCATCTGATGTGTTTTCGGGTCATCGGCATCCACAAAATCCATATCCAGCATTTTATCCGACCACATTTTATCGGTCTCCTGCCATGCCGTTGATTCCTCTATGCCGTTCCATTTCTCAAGCAACACTTTTACAAGCGTAATTACAGCGGCGGATGACAATGTAATTAATACAAGAGATATCAGTCTGCTGCGATCCTTCGCGCCGGATAATTCGCCGATAATAAGAGCGGAGAGATAAATTCCGACGTACGGTGTGAGTGAATTCCATATAATACTCATGGTTTTCGATATTATTAAACCCGGTATCTTATGATAAACAATTTTCAGCATACGCAAATTTATTTTAAGCGCCTCTGAGAATGTTGTTTTTGTATTGTCTTTCTTACTCATTTTTCAAGTCCTCCCCTTCTCTGTAATATTTGCTCTGTATTTCAAACAGCTCCGCGTATTTGCCGTTTTGCTTCATAAGGGATTCGTGCGTGCCTTCCTCGAGAATTTTGTGATCCCCGATAAGAATGATTCTGTCGCAGAATCTGGTTGACGCAAGTCTGTGGGAAATATATAACGACGAGCATCCTTCTGTCATTTCGTTATATTTATTATAAAGGTCTGCCTCTGCGATAGGGTCAAGAGCCGCAGTCGGCTCATCCAGAACAACTACAGGCGAGTTTTTATACAGCGCTCTCGCAAGCATAAGCCTCTGTGTTTCACCGCCTGACAGCTCCGTTGCGTCTTCTATTACCTGTCGATTCAGCATTGAATCGTATTTGTTCGGCAGCGATTCTATTTTTTCGGTTAATCCCGCTTTTCTCACACATTCTTTAACCTTATCCATGTCAATCTCACCCGTTGTCTGCGCGACATTCATCGCCACACTGCTCGGAAGTACAACAAACTGCTGGAATACGGCGGTAAACATTTCATAATAGTCTTCTCTGTTGTATTTGCGTATATCCTCGCCGTTAAGCAGTACTCTTCCCTCAGTGGGATCATAAAATCCGCAAATAAGCTTCACAAGCGTCGTTTTTCCTGCGCCGTTTAAGCCGACAACGGCTATTTTTTCTCCCGGGTGAATGGTAAGATTAATATGCTCGAGGGTATATGTGTCAGCCGCAGGATACTTGAATGACACATCCTCAAGCTTGATTTCGTACGGCTTGCTCTTATCCACGCTAAGATGCTCGCCGTCGTCAAACTTAAACTGCTCGGGATATTCGAAGAATTCTCTCAAGGTTGAAATTTCAAGCGACTGACGGTGCAGTGTTGTGAATTCACTGAGTATACCGCTGACCCATTCGGTAAATCCTCCGACCGTGGAAAAGTACAGCAAAAATTCCGCGGTACCGAGTGTTCCGTCAAGCACCATATTAATGAGATAGAAATACGCAATGCCGTTGCGAAGGAATGTCAGTACAAGATTCGCTATGCTTCCCCAGATATATACATTTGATTCCTTTGTTTTAAATGCTCTGTATGCTTCAAGTGCCTGCTTGTGCATTTCTTCAAGCCACGGACGCATGTTGAATATTCTGATATCTTTGGATATTCCTTTTTTCTGTGTTACTCTCGCACTGTAATCGAGCTTCTTTGCGATTTCGCCTTCCTCTTCACGGTGACGGTAGCCGTATGAGCTTAAACTGTTGTTGATAATATAACCTACAACCGTCGTTACGGCAATAACCGCTATAAGCAGCACATCTACATTAGTCAGCATAACAAGGTATATGATAAACCCTGCCGTGTTCTTCAAAAGCGATGTAAGTGTACCCCATATAGCCTCGGATGCCTCTGAGTTGCCGTCGGTTGTCTGGGCGGCTTTGGCACTAAGCTTAATGTATTTCTCATCCTCGAGATTCGGATATGATGTGCGGCAAGCTTTATCGTTCATCATATTTATAAGAGCCATGCGCACCGTTATTTTGCCGTACAGTTCGTTTTCCGTCACATAAGCAGTCAGCGCACTGCACAGCATCAGGGCAAGAGTAAACTCCGCCGCGGTACATATAATTGTCACCGCGGACACTCCGCTCTCGACCTGTCCGAGAAGTATAGGAGTAACATAAAGATTAATCAAGCTGTTTATTACCGCCAGAAATGCCGACAGTATCGATGTGAATATTACCTTTTTCTCGTTTTCTTTCCAGGCTGTCTTTATCATAAACACCGAATTCTGAAGCATATTATACTTCGGCTTCGGAGCTTTTTCTTTTTTGATTTTTGCTTCTGTCAAGTTAATCGCCTTCCTTTCCTTGTGTACGCCGTAAGTATAACATAAAAAATCCCCGATGTGTAATTTCGGGGATAAACCGTATTATTTCGGTGACGAATTGCAGTTTTGTCCGACTACGGGAAGCATCAGCTCAGTGGAAAAAGCTCCGTCCTCACTGTTGCGTGAAATATAGCCTCCGTAGCGTGCTACAATATCGTCCACACGTACCAGTCCGAAGCCGTGTCCCTCTCCTTTAGTACTGCTGAATATTCGTCCGTGCTTTTTAGCTTTTTTTACTGCGGTGAAGTTTGTCAGGCACATATATAACTGTGTGTTTTTTATATCCATATAAAGACGGATAAGTCTGTTCTCCTCGGGAAGCGCAAGTGATGCTTCTATGGCATTGTTAAACAGGTTGCCTATTACTATGCACAAATCAATTTCGGACATGTTCAACTCTACCGGGACTTTCGCATCGGCAATAACCTTAATGCCCTTGGATTTTGCGAGAGATATCTTACTGTTCAGTATCGCGTCAGTCATTTTGTTTCCTGTTTTCACTACAAGGTCAACCGTGTTCAAATCCTCATCCAAATTATCAAGGTAAGCTCTTAATGCGTCAATATCACCGTCTGCAGCCAACACCTTCATTGTCTGAATGTGATTCCTGTAGTCATGTCTCCATCCGCGCATTTGGCGGTACATGTTCTCTACTTCTGTATAATGCGTTTCTACCATCTCACGTTGGTACGCTGCCAGTTTTTTATCCACATATTTTGAAAGTATCGACATTTCATCCTCCTTAGGCAGTGATAATCGCCTCAGAAAAGCTTAATAAAAGCCTGATTAACCTTATCGTATAGACCTCTTGAAAGCGGAATAACATCTCCCGTTGTAAGAGTTACATCAGTTTTCGATGTACGGCTTACAAATTTCAAATTAACAAGATACGATCGGTTTGTCTTGAAAAATCTGTTGTCAAGCTCGTTCTCTATCTGTGAAAGAGTTTTCTTTACCGTAATTTCTTCGTCCGTTGTGTGAAGCGTAATATAGTTTCCGCGTACCTCTATATATACAATGGAATACAGCGGAACTCTCACCATTCCGTCAGCCGTTTCGAGAAACAGCGCACGTTCCGAGTTTTTTATCCGCTCCGCAGCCTTATCAAGCACCTTTGACAGCTTATCGTAGCTGACAGGCTTAAGTATATAATTCAGTGCGTCAACATCATATCCCTCGGAAATGTAATCACTGTAGCCTGAAATAAATATTATCTGTACTTCCTTGTTTACCTGCCGAATGCGTCCCGCAAGCTCGACACCGTTCATTTCGTTCATCTCTATATCGAGAAGCAGTAAGTCATACGCCTTATTGTCATCAAAGTCAAAGAGAAAGCTTTCAGCCGATGAAAACATACTGATTGTTACGGTATTGCCGTTCAGATTAGCCCAGCGCTTCAGATATTGTGAAACGATTTCACGATCTGTCGGCAAATCATCGCATATCGCAGTTCGAATATCCATATCAGTTTCTCCTCAACTGTTAAAATAAGCTTGCTATGGGGCGGTTGTCTCCACTATTAAGCTGAAGGTTATCCCCTTTTCTATTCCTTAGCCTAAAGAACGGAGAATTTCCGGCCACGGAAATTCTCGAGAATGGGGCGGTTGTCTCCACTATTCATATGAAGGTTATCCCCTTTTCTATTCCTTAGCCTAAAGAACGGAGAATTTCCGGCCACGGAAATTCTCGAGAATGGGGCGGTTGTCTCCACTATT
>CAZWLL010000003.1:15925-22316 GCA_964634795.1 uncultured Ruminococcus sp.
CGGAGAATTTCCGGCCACGGAAATTCTCGAGAATGGGGCGGTTGTCTCCACTATTAAGCTGTAAAGTATCCCCATTTAAAAATGCGTCGACAGTTGCATCAGGCTTTCGCCTGCTATGGAAACATTGGGGCTCGAACCCAAGACCTCTCGGATGTGAACCGAACGCTCTGACCGGCTGAGCTATGCTTCCGAAATACCGCACTATCGACGCTGTTTATATTATAGCACCGAGAAGCTCCGTTGTCCATAGCTTTTCACATTTTCGACGGTGAAAATTTTATAAGCTTTCATTTATCATTAAGCATTAATTGTAAAAACTCGGTTAAAAAACGGATAATAATCACATTTATCTATTGAATACCACGGATTTTGAGTTATAATGTTTTAATGAAATGTTATTTTTGGTTCCGGTATTAAAATGAGTAAACTAAATTCCTTTAAACATAAAAAAACAGATGCGGCGGACAACCGTGACGAATTCGTGCTCGATAACTCCGAATCGGATAATGATTTCCGCTCGGGCGAGTTTATTAATTCGTTAAATGACCTCACAGAGGGAGACATTACCCCATGTGTTCAGCCCGCGCATAAAAATAATTCCTCCGCATTTGAAACAATACGCAAAATAATGTTCGTTTTCTTCTCGGGTGTTTTCATTGTAAGCTGCGTAATGCTCGTACAAAACCTTATCGATAAGCAAAAGGGTGAGGATATTTATAAACAGCTTGAGGAGGAATTTTTCTCCGACGGATTCACATTCGACGCCAGTGCCGCTTTCAGAAACGAAGACGGAGAAGTCGCTTACCTTGCAGAGGATACCGAAAACACATCGCTGACAAGCATGAGCGAAGCTATCGAAAGTCTTTCGAATAATGACGATACAATACAAACCGAACAAAAAGAATACAACGAAGAGCTTGAAATGGTTCGCGCAAAGCTCTCCTCTCTCGCGCAGAAAAACCCCGATCTTTACGGATGGATAACAGTGGAGGGTACAAATATAAACTATCCCATTGTACAGGGTGACGATAATTCCTATTACCTCAATCACGCCTATACAGGCGATTATCTTCCGATCGGTGCCATTTTCGTCGATTACCGCAATAACACGAGCATAACGAAAAACTACAATACGGTAATATACGGGCACAACATCACAAGCGGCACAATGTTTCATGATATAGAAAAATTCTATAACGACGAGTATTTCAATGACAAGTATATAGTTATCTATACCATGGACGGTATTTATTACTACGAACCCTTCTCGATTTACAAAGCAAGATACGATTACCAGTATTTCCGTACTGCATTCACATCCGCCGATGATTTCATCGCGTTCGCCGATGAAATGCGCGACAACTCACAAAAAGAAAAGGATATAGAATTCACAAAAAACGACAGAATACTCACATTATCCACATGTACGAATGTTATCAATTCCGAAAGATACGCTCTGCACGCACGTCTTGTGAAAACCATCGTTGACTGATTCATCTATAAATATACAACAATGTCTGATATTCTCGATATTCTCATCTGTCCCATTTGCTCAGCTAAGCTGACTTATGACGGCGGATCGCTTAAATGTCCCATGAGACATACATTCGATATCTCGAAAAGCGGATATGTCAACCTTCTCCCGCCCGGTAAGGGCAGAAACGCCCACACGGGAGACGAACGTGATATGGTAAAAGCAAGAGCTGAGTTTTTGTCTCACGGATATTATGATTCGCTTGATATGCGTTCGGCTGAAATCATCCGCGATTATCTTCCCGCAAATGAAATTACGCTTATCGATCTCGGTGCGGGTGAAGGACGTCACACACTGAATGTCACAAGCGAGCTTATACGGCACGACAGGAAAGTACAAGCCATCGGATTCGACGCGTCCAAATACGCTGTCGAATGCGGTATGAAAAAGGCATTCGCGGCGGGATTGTCGAGCAGAAACCCATATGACAGCGATAAGTCTCCGCTTGTGTTTATTCCCGCCAATATATTTTCTCTTCCCGTTTGCGATAACTGTGCTGATGTATGCATCAGTATGTTTGCACCTATTCCGTGGGATGAAGCGCGCCGTGTTATGAAAAAATCTTCTCAAAGCTTGCTCATCGTTCTTTCGTCGGGTAAGAATCATCTCATAGAGCTCAGAAGCTTAATATATGACAACGTCAGCATATCGGACTCTCATCCGACTGCCAATGAGTATTTTAAGCTTGTAGATACATCCGAGCTTTGTTATAACGTACACATTGACAACGGCGATGATATAAAAAATCTTTTCACAATGACACCGTTTTACTATAAAACGACCGAGGAGGGTAAAAACCGCTTGTATTCACATACTCAGCTTGACGTTACAGTAGATGTGAATTATACGATTTACAGCTTGATATGAAATTATCTGTAATTATTCCGATGTATAACGAAAAGGCTATAGCGGCAAGCTGTGCCTCTTCCCTGGTAAAAGAACTCGAAACAGATTCACTTGCCAATGCATACAAGTATGAAATTATATTTTCCGATGACGGTTCAACCGACGGCTGCGGCGATTGCGTTCGCGAATACATACGCACCGCTTCCATTGTCAACGGTACTGTCAGCGTGATTACATCTCCGCAAAACGAAGGCAAGGGCGGTGCCGTTCGCCGCGGTATGCTTGCCGCGACCGGGGACTTTATTATGTTCACGGACTGCGACCTTGCGTACGGCACTGAAATTATACCGACAATGTTTCGCACGGCAGTAGAGGTATCCGAAAAGGATGACAGATGTGCGGTTATGATCGGTTCAAGAGCAATACACAAGGACGGCTACGCAGGATACACATTCATAAGAAAGCTTGCCTCGAAATCATTTAAGAAAATTCTTTGCTTAGCCGCAGGCTTTAAGCACAGCGATTCGCAAAGCGGCATAAAGATTTTCCGTAATGACGCGGCGAAAGCTGTATTCAAGCTCTGCACAGTAAACGGCTGGGCATTCGATTTCGAAGCTCTGATGATAGCAGAGAAGCTCGGATTTGTCATACGTGAATATCCCGTAAAGGTAATCAACCATCGCGAGTCAAAAATCAACCTTATGCGCGATGCCTTTAAAATGATGAATGATGTTAAAGATATTAAAAAACGTGTAGATCAAATGTGATTCAAAATTTCAAAGCGCACATTATGTTCACCATGACTCATGTGCGCTTTTTTTTGCCTTAAACCTGATTAACAGCTTGACTATTTCACCGTATAATGCTATTATTCACATTGAATGACTTTATCTTGGAGAGAACAAATGGGAATTGTTTTCAGTATTCAGCGTTTTTCAGTTCACGACGGTCCCGGCATACGAACCACGGTTTTCTTAAAAGGATGCCCTCTGCGCTGTCTGTGGTGTCATAACCCCGAATCCGCCGTCATGCAGCCTGAAATAGGTTACCATGCCGCAAGGTGCACATTATGCACGGAATGCGTTCGTGTATGTCCGTCCGATGCGCTGTCTGTTTCGGGTAATAAAAAAATAGCACGAAGCCGTGAGAAATGTTTGTCATGCTTCAAATGCGTTAATGCATGTCCGAGTGGCGGAATGGAACAATACGGAAAGAGCATGACAGCCGATGAGGTTGTATCCGCGGTTATGCGTGACAGTAAATATTATGAAAAAAGCGGCGGCGGTGTTACTTTTTCAGGAGGTGAACCACTGCTGCAGGCAGAATTTACTGCTGAATGCGCTGCCAAGCTGAAAAAAAGAGACATACACACTGCGGTTGAAACATCCCTTTTCGGCAGCCGACAGTCACTGCAAACCATTATGCCGTATATTGACTTCTATATGGCAGACATCAAGGTTATGGATGACGATATACACAAAAATGTCACCGGGTGCTCAAATGAAATTATTCTCGACAACGTAATTTATCTTGCCGAAAAAAATGCGGACGTACTTATACGCATTCCGATTATTCCGGGAATAAACGATACTGAGGACAACATACGCAAAACGGCGGAATTTCTTATTAAAAACACCCTTTACCGAAAAATAGAGCTTCTGCCTATGCATAAGCTCGCCGAGCACAAATATGAAGCCTTAGGACGCGACTATCCGATAAAAGCTTTTCCCGTACCGACAAAAGAAAAGCTCGATACGCTTCACAACTTACTGATTGAAATGGGATTCGAAACAAGCAAAAAATAGGAGGCAGCTATGACAATTCAGGAAAAAGCACATTGCATGCTTGAAGAAACACTCGATTTATTGCGCAACAAACCTATAAACAGCACCCTTACCGAACACTGGTTTTTACTTGATGCTGCATGGAAGGAAGTTGAAGGACTTCCTCAGCCTATTCAGTTCGGAAAAGGTTTGTCATATATATTGGAACACGCTTCTCTTCCCATAAAGGAACACGACCTGCTTCTCGGCAGATTCATCGATAAGGTTCCGAACGATGAAGAGGAAGCCGAGTTCCAGCGTATTATGCAAAGCAATCCTACGGCAAACCCTATTGTGCGAATGAATTACAGTCATATAACGCTTGACTGGTACAATATAACTGAACGCGGAATTACAGGTTACATTGCGCTGGCTGAAAACAAGCTCAAAGAGGCCGAATCAAGCGGTGCGGATGACAAAGAGATTGCTTATTTGAGAGGCATGCTTTATGCGTATCGAGCGTGCCGCAGATACATTGAGAGATACGGTATTGCCGCCCGTGAGTGCGGAATGAACGACCTTGCCGATGTATGCGAAATTCTGACCGCAGGAGCACCTACGACTTTCCGCTCGGCGTTGCAGCTTATTCTCTTTATTCTGAATATAGATTACATCTACGCGGGAAACGTAGTAATGACACTCACATGCGGAAGAATGGACGACATCCTGTTTCCGTTCTATGAAACGGACATCAAGAGCGGTATACTCACAAGAGAAGAGGCAGGATATCTCATCGATGACTTCAACTGTAAAGCAAGTCTCATTTTAGGACGCGGTGAGCACCAGATGTCCAACGATTACGGTACAGGCTGGTGGAGAAACAGCGTATATGATTCACCAACATATGTTATAATCGGCGGATACAGCACTCATTGCGACTACAGAAAGAACTCTCTTACAAAGCTTTTCATCGAACATATTCACCCGAGATTGGAAAATCCCGTTTATATTTTCCGTAGGACAAAGAACGATGACGATGAACTGTGGCATCTGCTGTGCGATAAGCTTCGCCAGAACGCTTCCGTTATTATATATAACGATGAAACAATGATTCCCGCAATGGAAAACGCAGGTATTTCTCATGAAGACGCGATAAACTATACTATACACGCATGCAACTGGCCTGATGCTCCGAGTTATGCGGTAACCGATACAATCGGCGGCTCGATAGCATACATGATTATGAATGCGCTTCTTGATAACGGAAAGCTCAGAAAGAACTTTACCTCCATCGATGAGCTGTACAGTGAAATAGGAAGCAGATTCCGTGAGGATATACGTCCTCATTTTAAGCGCTATCGTGAGCGTTATCGTTCGGGCGTTAAGCAAAATCCGACTGAAAACATCTGTATAACAGATTGCTTCACAGAAGGATGCCTTGAGAATGTACGCGGAATGTACGACGGCGGTGTACGATATCCCGCAATTTACACTCTGCTCAGACATATAGGAACCACAGCGGACATAATGGCGTCTCTCGACAAAAACGTTTACGCCGAGCATAACTGCACTCTTGATGAAATGGCAGCTGCCATTGCGGACAACTTCGAAAAAGAAATACCGCTCAGAACAATGTGCTTAAAGGCGCCTAAATACGGTACGGATTCCGATGCGGCTGATTATCACGCAAAACGGCTATTAAATATGCTTCTCGACATAATCGATGAAGAAACATTAAATGAAAACGGCATTCGTGACGTTATATCATTCAATGTAACGATTACCGACATGAATCACATAGTCGATGGTGCAAATCTTTGCGCAACTCCCGACGGACGATTCTGCGGTGCTCCGTTGAGTGAGAATCTTTCGCCTACTGTCGGACATACCGAAAGCATCACGGCTCTGCTTAACTCCGTATCAAAGCTCCCGTTCAACAGAATACATTCGGGTGCTTTCAACATGAGACTGAGACGAGACCTCGTTTCCGGAGATGACGGTTTGGAGCGTCTCGCAGTGCTTACCGATGTTTACTTTTCAAACGGCGGAATGCAGCTTCAGGTCAGTGTTGCAGACACAGCCGAGCTTCGTGAAGCGCAAAAGCATCCCGAGAACTACAAAGACCTCATGGTAAGAATCACAGGCTACAGTGCGGTGTTCGTTGATATGTCTCCGAACGCGCAGGAAGAAATTATCAGACGTGATGAAATAGCGGAATAATTAAGCAGCACTTGTATGCAGCAAAAAA
>CAZWLL010000003.1:22416-44675 GCA_964634795.1 uncultured Ruminococcus sp.
AATTTAATTTCACTTTCTCGCCCCGTACAGCTCAAAGTCCGCTATGCGCACTGTTTTATCCGTTCCTCCGTCAGTTATGTCAAGACGAACGTAGCGTGCATCGGTATGAGGCAAATCGATGTCGCTTATATCCGAGCAATTATTCTTCTGCTCGTCAAGTACAGTCCACTTTTCTCCGTCTACGCTGACCGATAACGAGAACTCACGATTATTCTTATCCGCATTTTCCTCGTTCACACCCGCATGCTTTAAAACATAACGCGAGATGCAATACTCTTTACCGAGATCAATATCGAATACTCGTCTTCCCTCTCCGTCTGCTGTCCAAATGTTTTCACCGTATGTACTTCCGTTTAGTATTGTCGACGGGTCATTTTTGTCGTTTACTTTAATCATAACTTTATTCGAAAGCGCGAGATTGAATGGACAGCCGTATGCTTCGTTAAGCAGCGTAAAGAAATGATCGGCACGAAGTACTTTTATTTTTCCGGGCTGAAGCTTATCGAATCTTTCGGTCAGCTTCTCGATGTTCTCAGGCGAGAGGGACCAAGTAACACCTTGTGCAGCAAGGAAAAGCGGCTTTTTGCCGTCATATTCACGTATTGTTTTCTCGAGCATTTTATACATATCATCCGTATTTTCGGCATATGCGGGTCTGTTCGGAATAAATGGAAGACGATTATTCTCGATATGAAGCTTCAGCGGCTCGGGATTCTGGAACCAATCCTCAAGAGTGATTCCGTAGAGCGAGCGGCAGTTCTTCTCGTAATATTTAAAATGCATTTCACGCAGCTGATCCCACACCGTTATAACACGCATGCAGTTTTTGGTAAGATATTGATTCGAAAAAGTTGTATACGCATCGGTCAAGCTCTCGTCCGTGAGATTCAATACCTTATTATGCTCATCGTAAATAAGCGCATAGCCTAAGCCCGAGGGGCCGGATGAAAAACAGTCGTTATCTGTTGCCGTGTCAAAGTAATAATTCAGTATTCCCGGTCCTATATCTGCAAGTCCCGGGCTTACTGTCCAGTTAAGCGGTACGCTACCCCTTGATTTATTGCCCCAAAGCACACTCATCTGATGCTGGCAGTACTGCACATTGTCGCCGTCGCTCATGAAGAACGCCATGTATATTTTATTTTCGAGTTCGGGCTTTTTAGGCACAGGCGGTATATGCATTACATGGCTTACCGCCGCATGCACCGTACTGTTTTCATAAAAATCGGACGGAATCGTAGATACACCGTAGTGTGTTCCCGAACCTATACCTGAACGCTCTTCAGGCCACCATCCGAGTATGATGCTCTTTCCCGCCTCAAGTTCACACAAAAACTTGTCAAGCAGTACCTTCTCCTCGGGTATTCTCGCGTCCAGCCAAACAACCGCCGCACCGACGGCGGCAGCCATATCGCGTACAAATGCAGTGTGGCTTCTCGGGCTTAAGCTGACAAACACTCTTCTGCTGCATTTATCCCAATAATTATCGTATAGATATTCGTATATGTCAAGGTGAGTCTTTGCTTTTACTTTTGTCAAATCGCATATTATATTCAGATTAATACCGTGCTCTCGCAGTGTATTATATAAGCCTGTCTCAATCGGTATGGCATTATTAATGTTCGCCGCCGTAGACGCAAGATTTCTGAAATGTGGATTTCCCGACGGATACAAAACCGCACCGTCAACCTCGTCCTTATATTTTTTTATAAAAGCAAATAAATCATTGCACTCGCGCCGCTTAAAGCCGAGTCTGTCGGGCCACGTATTTATACCCTCCTGCGGTCCGTTTGTTCCGTTAAGATATATCCTTGTTTTTTTGCGGTTTACTATGCCCTGCAGTGCGGAAAGTGTTATTTTCACGTCATCCGAAAAGCATCCGAGCGTTATAGTATCAAGCTCTCCGTCTATAGTCGAAAACGAAGGAAGCGCTTGTGTGTCAGGCCAATATATACCTTCCTTCACGGTTTTATAATGAGCCCAATCAATATGTTTATTCTGCTGCATTTGAATACTCCCGATTATAATTTAAATTTCATCATATGTAATTAAGTGTATTATACCAAATTATCATAAGAAAAACAATATCTTATGTCAGTCGTCACGTTAACGTAAATCACGTTAACGTAAAATTACGTTAATACGAAAAAACTCCTCAGCCGAAACGGCATCGGAGTTTTTCCGTTAAGTTATGTTATGCTTTGAAAACCTCAAACATGTTGATTCTTGTCGTGCGTCCGCGCTTGGACTGGTCGGGTTTTGTGATATACAATCTTACATATCTTGCGTCAACGGAAGCAAATGCTCTGTTTGTCATGCTGTCGTGGTTTTCCTTGACCTCATCGGCACACTTCCATTCGTCATCCTCGTTCACTTTATATTCGAGTCTGTAGTCCTGTGTATTGTAGCCCATCGACTCCTGAACACCTGCATGCATTACAAACCAGCCGCCGATTTTTGTTGTCTCACCGATGTCAACCTCGAGCCAGTTCTCACCGTTTTCGGATTCCGCACACCACTTAGTGTCATCTTTTCCGTCAAGTGCGTTAGCTCCTGTTTCTCTTGCGTTGAAGTCGCTGCTTGTTTTGCACTGCTTATTCAAAATAACATTTTCGCCGAGCTTTTCGGATTTTACTTTTACTGTGATATCGTGATTCGGTACCTTAACAACCGCTTCGCCTTCACATTCGACTGCAATGTATTCGCTGTCCCAGCCTTTGAAGAGCCATCCGTTTGAATAGCTGCTTGTCTTAATAACAGCTGCCTTGCCTTCTTCGCGTTCAAGAACCTCCTGAACATTTCCGTCAAGTCCGAGAATCGTTACATTATGCATAGGAGCGTTTGTATTATCGATTCTGTCATATAGAGGAGCAAGCGGTTTTACATCGTCGTTGCCGCGCTTAGTAAATGTTGCTGCCATTACAACGATATCCTTATCGTTCGGAAGAACTACCTCATTTGCGCCGCTTACGGGAATTGCGTACTTGAACAGATATGCGAAGAGATAAAGTCTGTCGCCTTCCTTATCGTGTGTATGAGTGTAATTTACCGCAATCTCATCACGCTTTACAAGAGGTGTCTTACCGTTTACAAGCTGTTCCCACGCGCCTACATTTTCCTTGAAATCCTGAATTCCTATGGATACGGTCTTACCGTCAACAAGGAAATCGGCGGTTTTATCACCATGTGCGCTTGCGGCGAGGATATAAAGTGTATCATATCCCGCGGGCACTGTTATCTTCTGTCCTTCGCATCCGAGAGCGTTATGTGCTACAGCAGGTGCGAGCTTAAACGATACGCCGCCTGCGGTAACATTTTCGGAATAAAGCTCTGAAGGAATGGATATACCGTCGGCAAAGCCGCGGGATGTTCTTGCGGAGTTGAATGTGGTAACACGTCTTGTGTACGGGAGATTTACATGTATCTCATCGCAGTTCTTATCGGCTTTCTTTTCGGGCTCTGCGAGAGTTACGGCAAATGTCTTTACGGCATAACGAGTGAGATTAAACGAGAATTCATTTCCGCTGAATTCAACGGGAGCGATTTCATCCTCATAACCGTTTGTTTCCGTAACAGATGTAAGCTTGCCTATGAACTTCAATGTGCAGTTTTCAATACCCTTGCCCGATGTTTCCTGAACTCTTACGATTATTCTGTTGCCTTTTTCTTCCTTCTTAATCGCACGAATTACGGCGTTGTCATCATTTACGGATACAAATGATACTTCCTTGCCATTGCCTTCATGCTTGGATGCGGTAAACGGCATCATAGGCTGGTTCAGCTCAGCTGCTTCCTTAGTGGTTTCGTTTCTGAAGCCCTTATGACCTGCTATTGAATATGTGAAGATATTCAAACCCATATCCTGCCAGTTCTGACCCGATTCGCTCATGAACTTTCCGAGAGGAGTATGAATTAATGTCAGTCTGAGCGTATTGTCGTTCGGCTTATCCATACCGTACTTACAATCGTTCATAATGGACACACCGTAGCTGCCGTCTTCGGCTGTAAGGTCAGCCCACTGATGAGTACAATGCTGATAATAAGGGAATGAATCCGTGTTGCCGCTCTCGATAGCACCGAGACCGAGATCGAACACTGCCTTCGGATTTGATACAGTAAGAGGGAATGCCGCTCTGAGGTTGGATTTGCGCTGATACCATTCTACGACATTCGCTACATCTACTCTTTCACCGCCGTCGCACAGCGAGATAGTCTGCTCGAATGTTGAGCCTTCATATGTTCTTGTAACCTTAAGAGAAACAACTGCGGGACCGTTATCGACAACTTCGATTTTTACGTTATCCTTAACTACGGCAGGCTGAACAAGTGCATCGTCCCATACAAGCTCCCATGAAGGCCAGTTTGTACTCTTATCGGGACCGATTTCAAGTTTTGCGGGAGATGCGAGGAGCTCGAATCCTCCGTTAGCCTTATCGATAATGCTTGCGATGTCACCGTCTTCGTTTACGGTAACGATATATCTTTGGTTTTCAAGCTTGCTGCCAGATACTTTAATACCTGTCTCAACCTGACATGCAGTATCGCTTTCACGTACATCATATACAGTGCAGCTTACGGGAGCAACTGAAGCCTTGAATTTTACAACCTTTCTTCCGTTTGCGGTTCCGAGCTGTGCAGGAACTTCGTTTCCGTGTGCATCAAATACACGTACATAAGGTGTCTTTATGTCTATTTCAGCCGTAACGATATCGTCTCTTGTATATGATACGGGGTTATAAACCACGACAGGTGTACCCTCAACTCTTGTGTCAAGTGTGCCGACAATACCGCCGACCGCGTTTGAAAGCTCTGACGCAAACATATTGAGAGCGATAACATAATCGTTATATGAGAATACATATGCTGCGGCTATTGATGTTCCGGGAAGGTCATCATGGAACTGATGCCACAGGAATGTCTGCCATGCCGTGAGAAGACGCTCTGCGGGATATTCGGAAGCTCCGAGCCATGCGGAAACAACAGCAGCTCTCTCGGCGGAATCGGCGAGCAATTCGTTCTTACGATTCCATCTCTTATTGATTGTATGTGAGGTGAGTGCTCCCGATCCGTGAGGTATGAGAAGTTCTCCGTCATATGCGGGAAGCTTATCTATTTCTTCCTTTGTCAGCTCGTTGAAAATCTGGTCTGTAGATGCCGAAACAACCTTGTAGAGACCTTTATCGTTATTTTCAATAGCTTCGTTCACCATGCGTGCGGATGATTCCTTCGGAGATCCGCCGTAGTCACCTGTTCCGTAATACATAGATCTGTACGGAACACCGGCATACTTTTCGTTATGCTCGATGTCGCGCAAAAATTCTTCTCTTTCGTTTACGGGAGTATTGTTGTCGTCATTGTTGAAGTTGTATGTGTAGTTGCCTTCGAGAAGTGAGCCTACAACATAATTTCCGTCGGGTCCTACCCACTTGCCGAGGTCCATGCGAGGCTTATCCTTTACGGGCATAGGTTTGGTAACCGTGCCGTCCTCGTTAATTACGGGACCGCCGACACCCCATACAAGCTTTTGTGTTGAGAATCCGTTAAGTCCCATATGTGCTTCGATTGAAGGAAGTGCATATCTGAATCCGAAGCAGTCGGTAAGGAAAATATCCGTACTCTTCTTGCCGAATTCTTTTTCGAAATATCCGTTTCCGTAAAGCACCTGACGCATAAGTGCTTCAGATGAAGGAACATTTACGTCCATTGCATCCCATGTACTGCCTGATACGGACCATCTGCCGTCGGCAATATAACCCTTCAGCTTTTCATAAAGATCCGGATAGTATTCCTTGGCAAGCTTATAACGGAAAGCACCTTCGAAATTCATTCTGTAATGAGGGTATTTTTCGATAAGCTCAAAATTCTTCTCAAGAGTCGCTTTAACACAATCGCGAATTGTGTCCTGTATAGTCCAGTTCCACTGAGTATCAAGGTGAGCATTTGATACTACATAAAGCTTCTTTTCTTTTTCCATTTTCAACCTCCGTAATTATCGTAAAACTATTTCAGTTATTTTCTTCACAGATTCTTCTTGCCACATAAATTCCGCTTGCCGATGCATGAGACAATGAATGCGTGATACCGCTTCCGTCTCCTATCATATACAGTCCGTCATAACTGCTTTCGAGGTTTTCGTCAACGGATATTTCCATATTGTAGAATTTAACCTCTACACCGTAAAGCAATGTATCATCATTAGCGCATCCGGGAGCGATTTTATCAAGCTGATATATCATTTCGATAATACCGTCGAGAATACGCTTCGGAAGAACAAGGCTCAAATCCCCCGGTGTTGCCGAAAGCGTAGGCGTAACAAGAGATTCTTCGATTCTCTTCGCGTTGCTTCGTCTTCCGCGCACAAGGTCTCCGAAACGCTGTACAATAACGCCTCCGCCGAGCATATTCGAAAGTCTTGCAATGCTTTCGGCATAACCGTTGCTGTCCTTAAAAGGCTCGGAGAAATGTTTTGATACCAAAAGTGCGAAATTCGTATTATCCGTAAGCATTGACGGATCCTCGTAGCTGTGTCCGTTTACGGTAACAATTCCGTTTGTGTTCTCCGTAACTACGATTCCGTGCGGATTCATACAGAAGGTTCTTACGCTGTCCTCGTAGTTCGCGGTGCGGTATACTATTTTACTTTCGTAAAGTTCATCTGTCAAATGTGAAAATACGACGGACGGCATTTCTACTCTTACGCCGATATCCACACGATTGGATTTTGTCTCAATATTAAGTTCCTTGCAGATATGCTCAACCCACTTGCTTCCGCTTCGGCCTACGGATACAATGCAATCCTTGCATGTATATTTTTCACCGTTCTGGCAGGTTATTTCATATCCGCCGTCTATAACCGAAAGATCTTCAACGGGTGTTTCGAAATAAATATCGACTTTATCCTTCAGCTCATTATAAAGATTGGTCAGCACAACATAATTTCTGTCGGTTCCCAGATGTCTTACCGAGGCGTCCAAAAGATTCAGCTTGTTCTGTATACATAACTTTTTGAACTTTGATCCGGCTGTAGAATACAAATGCGTGCCTTCACCGCCGTGACTCATATTAATATCGTCAACGTAATGCATCAGCTCCAAAGCTTTTTTCTTGCCGATATGTTCGTAAAGAGTACCGCCGAAATCATTTGTTATATTATACTTACCGTCTGAAAAGGCTCCCGCACCTCCGAAGCCACTCATAATCGAGCAGTGCTTGCATCCTATGCAGCTCTTTATTTTCTCGCCGTCAATAGGACAATGTCTTTTTTCAAGCGGATTTCCGCTCTCGAATATAGCAACCTTAAGTTCGGGCTTGAGCTTCATAAGCTCATATGCGGAGTAGATACCGCCCGGGCCTGCTCCGATGATTATTACATCATATTTCATTTGATCACCGAGGTTCTTTCATACATAATAATCGTACGCGCACAAATCACCAGTATAACGCATACGATGTTAATTATACTCTTATCTTACTATTAAATCAAGATAGAGCTGTTTAATCTGCGTTAATAAAATGTAAAGGCTGTTTTCACCCACAATTACATAATGTGCATTTTATTTGCCGATTTAGTCTCTATTATTCAAAACATATTGACACAATGAATTTTATTCGCTATAATGTTTAAAAATTCTATTGAAAATCAGAGGTGTATTATGCAATACGAAGGAACAGCACTGCGTGAAATATCCTTCCCTCTCGGCGGAATCGGAACAGGCTCGATCGGATTAGCCGGCAACGGACGTTTTAAGGATTGGGAAATACGCAATCGTCCGAGCAAAGGCAGTGTCAATGGCCGTACACATGCGGCAATACGCTGCAAGGATTCCTCAGGCAAGATTTATGCGAGAGTTTTGCAGGGGGATTATTATGACTGCAGAATGGGACAGTACAATTGCTGCTACGGTCACGGCCCTGCAGGCTCAACCATGGGTGGTTTTCCTCATTTCCGTAAGTGCGTTTTTACGGGAGAATTTCCGTTCTGCCACATCGATCTCGCGGATGACGAATTCCCCGCATCGATAAGAATTACGGCGTATAATCCCATGATACCGCTCGACAGCAAAAACTCAAGTCTGCCCGTTGCGTTCTATACTGCGGAAATAACAAATACGGGAAGTGAAACAATGGCATTTGACACCGCATTTTCTCTCTCGAATCTTTTCCCGGGATCCGTAAATTCAATTAAGGACAACACACTTGTCTTCAGCTGCACCGCAGACCCGTCATCGCCCGACTACGGCGAATTCTGCCTCAGCTGTATAGCGGAAGAAATCAACCTGCAAAGCCATTGGTACCGCGGCGGATGGCAAGACCCGACAGTTACGTACTGGAATGAGTTCTCGTCCGGTGAGAAATTCATTCCGAGACACTATGACAACTCTGGATGGGGGGACACAGGAACGATAATGGGAACTCTCACAATCGCTCCCGGAGAAACAAAATCAGTTCAATTCATACTGAGCTGGTACGTTCCGATTTGTTATAATTACTGGTCGCCGTGCAAGGATGCCGACGGTCATGACATAACCTGGAAAAACTATTACGCCACCGTATTCGATTCGGCTTACGATGTGAATAAGTATGCGTACGAAAACCGTGAAATGCTTTACAGTCGCTCCATGGCATTCCACGATGCACTGCACAGCACAAGCCTGCCGGATTATATTATAGACCGCGCATCTGCAAACATTTCGGTTCTTAAAACCGCCACCTCAACGCGTCTCGAGGACGGCTCATTCTGGGGCTGGGAAGGACTCAACGAATCAACAGGTTCATGTGAAGGTACTTGTCAGCACGTTTGGAACTATGCATACGCTATGTGCTACCTGTTCCCCGATCTCGAACGCTCTATACGTGATCTCGAGCTGACATACGGCACATATCCGACAGGCGAGACGGATTTCCGTATGAAGCTCCCTCTCGGACGCGAAAAGGACAAATTCCGTGCCTGTGTTGACGGACAGATGGGTACCGTCATGAAAATCTACCGCGACTGGAAGCTGACAGGCAACAGTGACTGGCTGCGCAAATACTGGAATACCATCAAGAAAATTATTTCCTACGCGTGGAGTACCGACAACGCCGACGCTTGGGACAGAAATCATGACGGTGTGCTCGAGGGCAGACAGCATCACACACTCGACATGGAGCTGTTCGGTCCTTCATCATGGCTTGAAGGTTTTTATCTCGGAGCATTAAAGGCAGGAGCCGAAATGGCCGCATATCTCGGCGACACGGATGCAGAAGCCGAATATTCAGACCTGTTCAAAAAAGGCTACGAATACACGAAAGACAATCTTTTCAACGGAAAGTATTTCATCCAAAAGGTTAATCTCAGGGATCGCTCCATACTTGAGCCGTTCGGTGCCGAATCTTATTGGAACGACGAAACAGGCGAAATCAAGTACCAAATAGGTGAAGGTTCTTCCATAGATCAGCTTTGCGCTCAGTGGCATGCCGACCTATCCGGTCTCGGAAATCTTTTCGATCCAACCGAATCCCATATCGCGATGGAAAACTTATTTAAAAACAACTTCCATTCTTCAGTACGCGATGTCGTAAATCCGTGGCGTATCTTCTCCATGGACGATGAGGGCGGTGCGCAAATATGTGTTTATCCCGACAACGCATACAAGCCGAAAATACCCGTTCCTTACTGTGAAGAGACAATGACAGGCTTTGAATATCAGCTTGCGGGACTTCTTGTCGGAAACGGATACATTGGCGAAGGTTTTACTATTGTCAAAGCTCTTCATGATCGATTCAACGGCATATGGCGCAATCCGTTCAACGAACTCGAATGCGGAAACAACTACGCGCGCTCCATGGCAAGCTTTGCGTTATATCCCATCTGTGCGGGATTCAAATATGACATGCCGCACGGCATGATCGGATTTAATCCAGTACTTTCAGATATACCGTATAAGACATTCTTCGGGCTCGGCACATGCTGGGGTACCTTCACAAAAGATAAGGACAGCAGTACAATAAAGCTGACCGAGGGCAGTCTTACCGTTCAAACGCTTTCTCTGCCGTATATGAGCAAAATAAGCTCAGTAACGGCTGACGGCATAAGTGTACCGTATACATTCGACGGAACATCGATTTCTTTCGATAAGCCGATATGCGTACACAGCGAAATTATCGTAAAATAAAATTTAAGCTAATAAATCACAAAATGGGCTGCGGCAAATTTGCCGCAGCCCATTTTTATGTGCGTATGAAGATTAAGCGAGGATAAACTTCGGCTTGGCAGTATCAGACAACCGCCTCGCTACAAGGTTAGGTTATAGTTTATCCTTTTGTATTGTGAGCGGTAATACGGGTAATCTTATATTCTCCTACCGAATCCGTAACCTTTACCTTGAAGCCTTTTGCATATACTGCGGGGAATGTACATATTGCCTTATGACCGATTACATATCCTTCGTAAACCAATATGTCACCTGCATACGGAATATCGGCGGCATAAACCTGATACTTTTTAACGCCTTCGCCTTCAGTCAAATCCTCCGACAAGATAACGGCATCCGCAAGCTGATGTTCGGAGAAAGTAATCGAATGTGTATCTCCGTCGCTCTTGATTTCGGATGACTCAAGCGGATGTCCGAAGCGTTTGCGAATCTCCTCGCCGAACTCGGTGAGTCTTGCGGCGTCCTTTTCGGGAAGCAGACCTTCATGTGTCGGGCCGATATTCAAAAGAAGATTTGCACCGCGTCCGACAGACATGCAGTAAAGTCCCATAAGCTCTTCAAGTGAACGTATCTGATCCTCGTTATCCTCACAGTCGAACCATGTTCCGCGGCGCATCATGGTATCGCACTCCGCAGGTATAAACATGTCTCCCGCGCAGTCCTTATTTTCTTTAAGCGAAACACGCCAAGTGTCCATAATGTATGTGTACGGAAGCGGAACTACTCCTCCTTCATTTCCAACCCAACGTGTATTGGGATCCCACATACCGAAGATGAGAATATCGGGCTGAATCGAACGAATGGTACGAATAATGCGCAGGCGATCCCACTCGTGCTTATCCGAGCCGCATCCGTCGAACCAAAGATAGTCTATCTTTCCGTAATTTGTCAAAAGCTCCGTAATCTGTCCGATGAAATAATCATCGTAGTTCATTTCATCGAACTTGCTTAAATCACGCTGTGCGGGAGAATAATAGAAGCCTACCTTCATGTCAAGCTCATGGCACGCGTCTGTGAACTCACGCACAACATCTCCCTGACCGTTTTTCCATGGTGTGTTTTTTACACTGTAGTCACCGTATGCGGTCGGCCAGTTTGCAAAACCGTCATGGTGCTTACAGGTCATGATGGCATAGGTCATGCCCGCATCCTTACATGTGCGCAGCCATGACTTGCAATCGAGCTTTTCGGGGTTGAATGCAGCTGCGTCCATATCACGTGTATCCCAATCGCGGTAGCCTTTGTAGAAAGCACGCAGACCGAAATGGAAAAATGCACCGAATTCCCAGTCAAGAAACGCAAGCTGTTCTTTTGTTGGTTTGCAGTTTGTCATACAATACTCCTTTTATATAAAAGATTTTGGAAATACAATATAAGGCTATGAATCATTTAACTTTCTCAGGTATTCACTTCTTAATTTTCGCATTCAACGAACATCTGCGGTATTCTGTTTTTAAAAATCCAATTTTTCGGTAATGTCTCCGCCGCTTACAATCGCGGCATATCTTTCATTGCCTTTTTTGATTACGGCTCCGCCGGTATACAGAGTCTTTCCGTTTTCTTCGTGAACAGGAATCGACATAACCGCTGTGGGAAAATCGGAGTCTCTGTAGCCTTCGGAATGAGGCGCAATGAAATAAGCATCATGCATATGTCCGCATACCAGAAGATCTGTCTTCATTTCGGACAAAATGCGTGTCCATTTTTCGTAATACTCTCCGCCGACATCAAACGGGAACTCAAAGTGTTCTACAAACGGCACATGGCAAAGCGCTATACGCGAGGTAACGCCCGGGGCATTCCACTCGTTTTCTGCATCGGCAAGCACAGATTCAAGATATGCGGTTTCACGGCGTCTGAAATTATCAAAGTAAATCGTTCCGCCGTATTCTACATTCTTGTCGTATTTATCCTCGCCGCAGTCAAGAACAATTCCCCAAAGTCCGCCGAGTCTGAATGTGTAGAAGGTTTCTCTTCTGCCGCCGCGGAAGGCTGTCGGAATATAGTCGGGAAGGATTTCTGACGCGTCTCCTCTTGTGTCGTGATTTCCGCGCGAATACAGTACGGGGCGTGTGCCGTGTACCGATTCACCTGCCAGAGCAAATGAAACGTCAAAGCATTCTATCGTAGCCGATGAGTCGTTAATATCACCGTTCAAAACGAGTATGTCTGCATCCTTGCCGCCGTGTGATTCGACAAATTTCCTATACGCTTCCAGCGGAACATCTACGGCACCGTGTGTATCCGCAAACTGGAAAAGTGTGAAATCGTCTCCCTCGCACGGATAGAACTTATACTCATCGCGTACAACCTCTTCTCCCTTCGGATAATACGGCGGCTTCTCCTTATATTCGACAAATACTACAGTGTAGCACTTCTTTTCATCGAGAACAACACCCGGAACACAGATTTTGTGAACCGTGCCGTACTTCAAAAGTCCGCACTCTTCATCGGTGTATCTTACACCGTCGATTTCAATCCATCCTATTCCTTTAGTTACGGTACGGAAAATTATCTGATAATCCTTTCCTACTCGAAATACAGAAGGATCGTACAATAAATTTTTATTCATATTTTTCCCTTTCACGAATAATATATCTTATTTTATTTTTTATCGGTTGTCATTTCATTGTCTGCCTGTGCATCGACTGTAACTGTCTGCACAGCCGACATGTGTTCCGATGTATCTTCTTTCGGGAGGAAAATCGGCTCGGTGTCAAAATCTCTGCGAGGCGGATCGTCATAATAATAATCCAAAGAAACAGGCACATTCTTTTTAAGCAGCTTTTCATCGGTTTTCTGTTTAACAAGTGCGCAGATAACCGCAGCCGCCGGAACACCGAGTATCATACCGGCCACTCCGAAAAAGCCTCCGCCTATCATAATGGCAATAAGCACGGCAAGTGATGTAAGTCCTGTAGAACTGCCGAGAATTTTCGGGCCTATGACGTTTCCGTCAAGCTGCTGAATGATAAAAATCATAAGGACAAACCACACTGTCATTTTAGGCTCTGCGATAAACATTATAAAAGCACTCGGAATTGCGCCTATAAACGGGCCGAAGAACGGAATAACATTTGTTATGCCGACTATCACGCTGATCAGAGGAGTAAACGGCATTCCGATTATCGACATGACGATAAATGTCAGCACACCTATTATAATCGAGTCTATGATTTTTCCGATTACAAATCCGCCGAAGGTCTTGTCCGTAAAACGCACAAGGTTAATCAAATTCACATAGTGACGTCTGTTTAAGACAGCGGAAAGAATCTTTTTTGTTTTTGCAGCCAACCGTTCCTTAGACGACAAAAGATATATAGCCACGATAAATCCGATAAGAGCGTTTTTAACCTCGATTACAAAGCTTCCCGCATATGATATCAGATATTTCGCTCCCTGCTCAAGATATCCGTAAAAGCCAGATATAAAGCCTTTGATATCTGTGGTTAATTCGTTCACATCGAGAAATTCCGACAGATTTTCATATTGTCCGTTAAAGAGCGGAAAATCACGAATTATTTTATCGGCAAGATTCTGTGCTGCCGAGACGTAATTGTTTATCTGACTTTCAAGCTCCACAAAGCTGTTTCCCACCTGCGGAATAATCAGCACTACAATAACCGTTACGATAAGCAGAAACAACAGCATAGTCAACATAACCGCGAGCGGACGCTTAATCTTTTTTCCGAACGCGGAGTCTTCTTTAAAGCGAAGCAGCTTTCGTTCGCAAAATCTCATAAACGGAAGCATAATATACGCAATCACACATCCGTATATCAGCGGAGATAATACGGAAATCAGTTTATCAATCCATTCGCTCAAACGGGACGAATCAGTCATTACAAAGTAAAATAATATTCCGCAGATAACGGTAAGCACAGCACACAAAAATATCTGCACATATTTCTTGTTTTTCAAAAAGTCCTGCATATATACTCCCTTCGACTGTTAATTTCAAACCTCAAAATCGCTGTAATCACATTGTAATTCGCTGTCAATATTTAAGCGGGGGATCAATCATATCGAATGCGTCAAGCAGTGCGCTTTCTTTGGTAGGATGGGAAGCAGAAAAGATATTTCTGCATACGGATTTATAATACCCCGGCTTGAATCTGTCCTTTACGAGAGTTATAATTTCCCCCTTATATTTGAAATACTCGTTTCCGTTTTTGCTTTTCTTCAGCTTGGATGAAAGAAAAGTCGTTTGTCTTCCCTGCCTGTTTTTAAACGCCGTTTCTCTTTCTCTTGCCGCTTCAATGTCGCCTTCCATTTTTCCCGCGCAAACGCATCCGGCTCCTATTTTGCGAGGAAAATCGTTGTGCTCCATAATATGAACATAGCGTATAATCTGGTATCCGCACATTCTGCAGGTTCCGACAGGGTAACCGAGATCTACCACTCCGACGCATTTCCATCCCGTATGAGGGACATCGTCCCTTTTCCACAGATTTTCTTCACCTAAATCTATGGTTTTCAGCCACTCGGCATTGCGGTATTTTTCGGGAAGCTCGTTTTCGGCCGGGATTACAATCTCCGTCAAATCGTCATTCGCGGTTTTATCGGTGCTGTTTTCTTCATTCTCCGTTGTCTCACCGCACAAATCTGTTTTAATCTGTTCGTTTTTTTCCTTTTCGGAATAGTTCTGCTCGGGTAACAGCGACTTATTCTGAGCTTCACTTGAACTCGGAATTATTTTCTCCGTATTTTCGGGCATCGGAGACTCATTCTTTTTGTTATTATCAGCCGCGGAGGATTCGGAGGCTGCCTGCAAAGCCTTTTCTTTCATTTCGGCTACACTTTGCCATTTATCGAAATCGTAATCCATTCCGACAGGCTTTATATCGGATACCTTATCGAATTTAATATTGTAAACCGCTCTTTTTTCATCTATCCCGACTATTTCGCCATGTCCGAATATCGGATGGTTCACCTCGCTGCCGACTGCAAGCTCTTTTTGCTGAAGGACGCTTTTATCCGCCGATTGCGAATCGTTTCTCAGCTCCTTCGGTATTTCTCCGATACGTCTGTAGTTATCCTCACCGATTTCGTATATAAATCTCGACGGACGCTTTTTGCTGCCCGCACGCGACGTCTCCCCTGTATTTCCTTCCGATTCGGTAAGATACAGCCGTTGCATTGCGCGTGTTACGGCAACAAAGCACAGCCGTCTTTCCTCTTCGATTCCCGCTTCTTTTCTCTCTTCTATCGTTCTGCCCGACGGAAAGATTCCGTCTGTCATTCCGCATACAAAGCACACGGGAAACTCAAGTCCCTTTGACGCATGTATGGTCATCAGCTTGACTCTGTCTCGCTTTTCGTCATCCGTGTCCGTTTCAGCTTTCACCGCAAGATCGGCTAAAAATTCCTCGAGCGAGTATTCTTCTCCGCGCGATCTTTCTTCTTCTGTACAGCTTCTTTTAAATTCGGCAAGGTTGTCAAGGCGTTCCATGCTTCCGTTTTCGCGTATGTACTGCTCATATCCGGATTTATCCAGAATCTCGGAAACAACCTCGGCAATTGTCAATTTGCGATACTCCGAACGCATTTTTTCTATAAGAAGCACCAGTGCCTCAACCGATGACCGTTTAAACTCGGGAATATTAATATTGTCACGAAGAGCCTCGTAATAAGAAATATTCGCGCTCTCCGCAATCATCTTCAGCTTTTCGAGCTTGGTTTATCCGAACATCCTCTTCGGTGTGTTGACTATTCTCTCGAACGCCTCGTTATCATTCGAAACGATTAGCTTAAGGTAAGCAATGCAGTCCCGTATTTCCATCCTGTCGTAAAACCTTACACTGCCGTAAAGCTCATACGGAACAGATGCCGCGGTCAACGCCTGCTCGGCAAAGCGTGAAAGAAATCCCGAGCGGTATAATATTGCGATGTCACGGTATTTATATCCGTCTTCCCGAACGAGCCTTTTAATTTCGTCTGCTATCCATTTGCCTTCCGCCTTCTCGCTTTTCGAGTGAAGGCAAACTACATCCGCTCCGATATTGTCGACTGTATATAAATCCTTCGGAACCCTGTTTTTGTTTTTTTCGATAAGTGTATTCGCACAGCGGAGAATATTTTCCGTTGAACGGTAATTTCGATTTAAAATTACGGTGTGGCAATTCGGAAATGTTTTATCGAAATCCACCAAGATTGACATATCCGCTCCGCGCCACTCGTATATATTCTGATCGGGATCGCCTACAACAAACAGATTCTTATGCTTTGCCGACAGCATGGATATAAGGCGAAGCTCCCGCTTTGACGAGTCCTGGAATTCATCAACCTGGATATAATGCAGTCTGTCCTGCCATTTTTCGAGAACCTCGGGGTGTGACTCAAACAGCTGAAACGTAAAGCATATTAAATCATCGAAATCGAGACCGAATACGTTTTTCTCGCGCTGCATATACATTCTGATGATATTTTCGTCACTTGAATCACCGTCTACAACGTTGAATTTTCCCGTAATGAACATCGAAACATATTTTGAGTCCTGCTTCAGTTCATGTACCTTTTCGAGTATTTTTTCAAAGCTTGATCTGTCAAGCTTGATTTCAAGCTCGGAATATATTTCACTGAGAATTTTCTTTTGATCGCCTTCATCGAGTATATTAAAGTTCTGAGGATAAAACAGCCGTCCCGCGTCCTCTCTGAGCACACGCACACAAAATCCGTGATATGTCGTTATCAATGATGTATCATAACCGTCTCCGACAAGAGAACGTACACGGCGTTTCATTTCTCCCGCCGCTTTATTCGTAAATGTGACACAAAGTATATTTCCGGGGTGAATACCTGCCGCCTCCACGAGATAGGCATAACGATGAGTCAATGTTTTAGTCTTGCCCGAGCCTGCTCCCGCGATTATGCGTACATATCCTTCGGTACTCGCAACCGCCTCTATTTGCTTATCATTAAGTTTATCGAAAATATTGTCCATTTGCGTGTCTCACAAATTCATTAGCTTGTTACTTCAATTATACCCTACATTATCATAAATTTCAACGATTTATTTCGATATTAGAATTATTCTTTCGATTGCTTACCATTTATTATATAATGCATTTGAATTCGGCTTTCAGAACTTTTTGCTGAGCGCCGTTCCGTCCTCGAAGATAAAATTCTTTTCGTAAAGCTTTCCGAACATACCGATAAGAGGACCGTTTAAGAATGCACAGAGAATAGTACCTATGTTTACACCGCGGAAGGTGCCGAAGCCGAAGAAAACAAACGACATTACGACAGCTACCGCACAGCTTACTAAATCATAGCAGGTTTTAAACTTCGTTATATCTTTACCCTTATCCTTGGATACCTCAGCTACAAACATTTCGTATGCGGCAGGCGGAAGCTTGGTATGGAACATAAATGCAACAGCTACCGAGCATAACGGAAGACCGATTATGTAGTACACCACTCTCAGTATAATTCCGTCTGCGGGAAGCATGCCGAGCAGCAGCATAAATCCGTCAAGAGCAAGTCCGTATATAATCGTTGTGACAAATGAAAGCAGATATTTAACTCTGAATCGTCTCAGTACAAGCATCATAGCGACTATAAGCAATGCCTGAAGAACATATTCAGCCATTCCGAAAGTAAAAAAGGGGAGATATTCCGATACCTTCAAATAAACGATGTATGCGGGTGCGACTACCATTGATACTCCGAAGTCTGCAAGCGCCATAAAAGCAGTGCCGAGCGCCAGTATTATCACTCCGAGTACATATGCGGTTTCCGTATACATTACCGTTCTTTTTTTCATTTTCCGTGTGCCTTTCGTTTTTTTCAGTATTTTTCTTTCATTTTATTATAATAGATGTGTTTTAATAATAAAACATGAAGCCTTTTGATTTTACTACATATTATTCCGTCTGTCAAGCATATTTGCCGCTGTGCTATCAATTATTATATTTGTCGAACAGTATACATCACATATTTCTGAATATTCACTCATATCCGTATATTTATTCGCGACTTCACCGGTTATTCAGCTAATATTCACCAATCTTCAAGTTTTACAACATACTGCGCTAATATACTTTCATTTTTGTTTCAATTTTTTCAAAAAAATATTGATTTTTTAATCCTGATATGATAGTATAATCGGTGAATATCAAAATCCCTTTTTGTTTGATATTTTATATCTCGCGGGATAGGTCACTCCTCTCCCGCGGGTTCAAAACCATGTCGCCCAACATGGAAAATATTTTAGAAAGAAGGACAGTATATGAAGAAACAATTCTCCTACCGTCTGCTTTCTTTACTTCTCGCGCTGACAATGGTATTCGGACTTCTCGTTCCGGTATCTGCAGCGAATTCCAACTCTAAGGAATTGAAGTTTGAGAAGGTAGACGAAGCCGTTTCGACAAAGCTTTCCGAGTCAACTGTTGACGAAGAAGAAGGCAATGATATCGAAAACGGCGAATACAAGTATGCTGATGACGAAGAAGTTCGTGTATCAATCGTACTTGAAGATGAGTCAACTGTTGAAAAGTACGGTTCCGTTGACATCGCTTCCAATTCCTCCGCGATTTCTTATCGTGACGAACTTAAGGAAGAACAGGCTGACGTAACCAAGGCTATTGAGGCAGCACTCGATGAAACACTTGATGTTCAGTGGAATCTCACACTTGCCGCTAACATCATCTCCGCAAACGTTCTTTACGGACAGATTGAAACAATCGAAGACGTAGCAGGCGTTGAAAAGGTCGTTATCGAAAACCGTTACGAACCTATGGTTGTAGATACAGACGAAACATCCGACCCCGACATGGCTACCTCCACTATCCAGACCGGTTCTGACATTGCATGGGCAGCAGGTTATACCGGCGCGGGCAGCAAGATAGCTGTAGTAGATACGGGTATCGACTATGAGCATCAGTCATTCTCCGCCGCAGGTTACGAATATTCAATCGCTAACCTCGCAGGTGCTGCGGGAATGAGTGTTGACGAGTACAAGGAAAGCATCGGCGTTCTCACAACAGATGACATCGACGCAGTTCTTACTCAGCTCAATGCATACGAGAGAAAGAAAGGCATGACCTCCGACGATCTGTATGTAAGCTCAAAGATTCCTTTCGGTTTCAACTACATTGATTCCAACTACACTATCGACCACGTACACGATTCTCAGGGTGAGCACGGTTCTCACGTTGAAGGTATCGCAGCAGCCAACAAGTACATCCAGAACGATGACGGTACATTCTCCAGCGCACTTGACACCGTAAAGGTACAGGGTGTTGCTCCCGATGCACAGCTCGTTGTTATGAAGGTATTCGGTGCGGGCGGCGGTGCTTACGACTCCGACTACATGGCAGCTATCGAAGACGCTGTTATCCTCGGATGCGACTCCGTTAACCTCTCACTCGGTTCAGGTGCTCCCGGATTCAGCCGCAGTGACACATATGAAGATCTTCTTAATACACTCACTGAAAGCGGAACAGTAGTTTCTATGTCCGCCGGCAACTCTTACAACTGGCCGAATTCTTCCGTCAGCGGTATCGGTTACCTCTACGATGATGAAGTTGCTCTCCAGACCAACAGTTCTCCCGGATCCTACACCAACTCTCTCGCAGTAGCTTCCATCAATAACGCAGGTTCCACCGGCTACTACTTCACAGTAGAAGGCGAGAACATTTTCTACGTTGAAACAAGCTACACAAACGCAGCTCTTACCACACTCGCAGGTGAACAGGAATATGTGTTCATCGACGGTGTCGGTCAGGCTTCCGACTTTGAGGGCATTGATGTAAAGGGCAAGGTTGTATTCTGCTCTCGTGGTACCACTTCCTTCTATCAGAAGGCTGAAGCTGCTGTAGCAGCAGGTGCTATCGCGACTATCATTTACAACAACCAGTCCGGTACCATCAACATGGACCTCTCGTCTTACACAAAGACAGCTCCCTGCGTATCCATCACACAGGCTGACGGTGCATACATTAAGTCTGTATCCACAGCTTCCGCTGATGGCAAGTACTACACAGGCACAATGACAATCAACAACTCGATCGGTTCCACAATGAACGACGCGGATGTTGAAATGAGTGACTTCAGCTCTTGGGGTGTTCCCGGTTCTCTCGAACTCAAGCCTGAAATCACAGCTCCCGGCGGAAGCATCTACTCCGTATGGGGCGCAAACAATGACAACGGTCAGACAGCTCATGACCAGTACGAGACAATGTCCGGTACTTCCATGGCTTCTCCTCAGATCGCAGGTATGGCTGCCGTTCTCGGTCAGTACATCCGCGAAAACGACCTCACAACAAAGACAGGACTTACACAGAGACAGCTTATAAACAGCCTTCTCATGTCCACAGCAACTCCCGTTATCGACCCCAACTGCGGAAATTACTACTCCGTTCTCAACCAGGGTTCAGGTCTTGCTAATGTCGGTGATGCCGTTAACGCACAGTCCTATATCCTTGTTAAGGAAAACCTCAGCGGTACAGCTTCCGACGGTAAGGTTAAAGCCGAGCTCGGTGATGACCCTGACAAGACAGGCGATTACACTGTAGAATTCTCAGTTACAAACTTCTCCGACGAAGACACAGAATACACATTCTCCACTGATATGTTCACTCAGGATTTGTTTGATTACGGTTACACATATCTTGATACATGGACAACTCTCCTTGACGCAGACGTTACATACACTGTAGACGGAACAGAATTCGTTCCCAACACAGGCTTTGAATGCGACGTTGACTGCGATGGCGACACTGACACCGATGACGCTCAGGCTATCATCGACAAGGTTGTCGGCAACGAAGTTGCAAAGTTCAACGAAAAGGTTGCAGATGTAGACGGTGACGGCGAAATCACTTCCTACGACGCACATCTCCTTCTCAAGAACCTCACTCTCGCAGCTGTTGAAGTTGATGCAGGCGAAACAATCAATGTTTCCGTTAACATCAAGCTCACAGACGCTCAGAAGGCATATCTTGACGAAAACTATTCCGTTGGCGCATACGTTGAAGGCTACATTTTCGTAGAAACAGCTAACACAGAAGACGGCGCGGTTCTTCCCGCTCACTCCATCCCTGTTCTCGGCTTCTACGGCAACTGGTCCGACGCAAAGGTTTACGATACTTCAACATACGTTGAAAAGCTCTACGGCGACACTCGTACACCTCATACCGGTGTTACATCCACAAACTATGTAGCACTCCGTTATCCCGGCGAATCCGTAAATACTATCTACACTGTTAACCCCTACTTTATAGAAGGTGATTCAGTAGAAGATATTCCTTACGAACGCGCTGCAATCAACAGCAACACTTCACTTTATCAGTATAAGGTAACCCTCGAACGCAACGCAGCAGCAGTTGTTTACTTCGTAAAGAACGCTGACGGCGAAGTTATCTACATGGGTCCCGTTACTAACCAGGTTACTCCCGCTTACTATTATGTAAACGGCGGTTCTTGGAGAAGCACAGCATCTACTCTTAACTCTAACCAGAAGCCTTCAGCTCTCGGTCTCGAGGAAGGCGATGTATTCACAGCAGGTCTCGCATTCATTCCCGAATACTACGAAGAAGGCGTACTCGATTCAGATTCAGTAAAAGCTATACTCGAATCCGACGTACTCGGCGACGGTGCTTACCTTGCTAACACATTCACAGTTGATAACACAGCTCCCGAACTCGTTTCCGTAACTAAGGATCTCCTCACAGGTGATGTAACTGTTACAGCTAAGGATAACCAGTACATAGCAGAACTTGCTATCTACAGAGGTATCGGCAACAAGCTCATCACAGGCGGCGTTCCCGAACAGACAGAAGCAGGTCAGGAATGCGGCGGCACATTCGATCTCGACGATTCCGTTGGCGAATACATCAAGATCGTTGTAGCTGACTACGCAGGCAACGAAACAACATACAAGGTATACTATGGTGGTACACCTGAAGACTTCACAGGCAGAATGTTCGGCTTCACATCCGGCACAAACCGTGGTAACGGTGCTCGTTGGGTAGAAGTTGATCCCGAAACACTTTCAACATCAGCAGGTCTTGAAGATTTCGAAGAAGTTACATACGAAGCATATGCTGCTGATTACATCGGCGG
>CAZWLL010000003.1:44685-51749 GCA_964634795.1 uncultured Ruminococcus sp.
AACACTCGACGGAATCTACGCTGCTCCTCAGGAAGCATATTCCGAAACATCTAAGGTTGCATCCTTCAGCGGTGTATTCGAAGATGACGAATATGTTGCCGACATAGCATTCAATACTCAGAACAGCACACTTTACGTTTTGACAAACCACCTCGGCAATACTCAGAGAGGTACAATTGCCTATAACGCAAACGCACTTTACACAGTTGACTACATCAGCGGTGAAATCGAAAAGGTTGCAGATATTACTGTAAACCACAGCGTTTCATCTTATCGTGTACTCCGTGCATTCACCATCGATGACGAAGGTAAATTCTACGGTGTAAACGCCGCATACTCTTCATTCGTATCTGTATATGAATGGACACTCGATGATATCGTAGACGGCAGCCTTACCGTTAACGGTACAAGCGTAGGCAAGTCAAGTGTATACTTCTCAAGCTTTGCTTCCATGGCTTATGACCACGACAAGGATATCATTTATCTCGCAGGCGGTTACGGCGCAAAGAACAGCACTGACGTTGACAACGAGCTTTGGGTATATGATCCCGAAACCAAGACAATCAATCATCCCAACAGCAACAACGCTCAGTTCTACGATCACACTGTAGCTCTCTACGTTGTTCCCTCCAGCACAGTTTCCATTCCTAAGGATGCAAAGGTTGAAAGCGTTGTTCTCAACCATTCAGCTATTACACTTCTCAAGGGATCCACAACATCTCTCGAAGCAAGCGTTCTTCCTTGGATCGTTTCCGACAAGTCCGTAACATGGACAACATCCGATGCATCCACAGTTTCTGTTGATGCCAACGGTACAATCAAGACTCTCAAGGTTGGTACAGCTACAATTACAGCTACATCCAATGCAGATCCTACAAAGTCCGCAACATGCGAAGTAACAGTAACAAAGCTCGACAACATTGAACTCAGCGGTCTCGTTTACGGTTCTGACAGCAAGGCTTACTGGTCAGAATTCGACACAGATGACACTGAAGCTTGGACAGCTGTTGCAGAAGGCGCAAGCTACTATGCAGGTGCTCTCCAGGACGAAGAAATTATCGTTCACACAGGCGACACAATGTTCGGTGTAGACCCCGATACATTCGAAACCGTTTCCTACGGTGCAATCGCTTCTTCTTGGATTTGGTCTGACGCAGCACAGGCACCTGCATCCGCCGATGGTATCTTCGGACGTATGATAGGTATCTGCATGAACGGTACTTACCTTGAAATGCTCAACCCCGCAGAAGGATCACTCTCTTACTGGGATCTCTCTTCCTACTACGGTGATGACGCAATGGCTACTATCGCTTACGCAGGCGCAGGCACATACTACTACTCAACACTCGACTGGTCCACTTGGTCATTCATCAGCGGCGATTGGCCGGCTCTCTTCTACTATGTAATGACAGAAAGCGGAACACTTTATAAGTTCACTGTCTTCACATACAATGAAGGCGAAAGCTACACAATGGTAAGAGAAGAAATCGGTGATACAACACTTGAACTCACCGGTGTATCCGCTGTTACAGGCGGCAAGTACGCTTCCCTTATTTATGATGAAGCTACCGGTTACCTCCTCACCTCTGTTTACACAGACGGTGAAACAGCTACACTTTACGCAATCAACCCCGAAACACTTATAGTTTCCGAAGTTGGTACATTCGGCGATAAGGTATGGCCCGTTGTTTCCCTCTATCAGTATGACAGAGCTACAGATCTTACAATCAAGCTCGACACATCTGACATCACAATCTACGAAAAAGACACTTACAAGGTTTCTCCGAAGGTTATCCTCGGCGAGACAAACGAACTCACATGGACAACATCCGATGCTACTGTAGCAACAGTTGAAAACGGTGTAATCACAGGCGTTGGCGAAGGCACAGCCGTTATTACATGCACAACAGTTGATACAAACGACAACGGTGAACACATCTCCAAGAGCATTAACGTTACAGTAAGAGGTCTTGTTGATGTTGACGCTACCGTTAAGGCTCAGGCTACAATCGACGGTACAACAGCATGGGTATCCATCGACCTCAGCGATATGTCCGTTGACGTTGACGGTGCTGCTACAACAGAGATTTACGGCGGCGGTTACTCCGTTGGTTACCTCTGGGGCACTGACATCAAGGACGAAACAGGTCACATTTACCGCATTGACGCTACAACATTCGAGGAAAGCGAAGGAAGCGAATGCTCCACATCTTACGCTATCCGCGATGTAGCTGACGCTGCAGCAGTTGACTTCACATTCACCGATGACGACAAGGTAGTTCACTCCGGTGTCGGCTTCGGTACTCCTCTCTACATTTCCGCAAGCGATGGTCTCTATGAGCTCACCGATTACGAAGCAGGCTCACTCTCCGGCTGGAGAGCAAGCTCCAACTATCCGAACCTTGCAGGTATTGCGTATGTTTCGGATATGACTCTCGCACAAGTTAACGAACTGCTTACAACCCCGATTGATGAGGCTGACAGCAATGCTACCTGCCATCTCTACTATGTTCTCTCAACAGACGGTTATGTATTCCAGTACATTATTGTTCCGATTATGACAACAGACGATGACGATGATTCAGGTGAATTACTTGTAAGCGCATCTCTTGTTCGCGGTAAGATCGCTGAATTCGATTCCGAATTCGAGGATCCCAACGCACTTTCAACTGCATACGTTGAATTCGGCAGCGACAACTACGGTCTCCTTATCTCCGATGAAAACAGCGGTTCCGTTTACTACCTCAACCTTGCAGGCGAAGATGCTGTTATCGGTAAGATCGGCAACGTAGCTAACGCTACAAACCTCACAGCTCTCTACTCCGCAGCAGCTACAACCGCTTCCGACGATGCTGTTAAGTCAGTAATGGCTAACGCAGCCGCTAAGTACGAAGTTGAAGTTGTTGACGCAGAAACAACATCCGTTGCTCCTGTTGAAGTATCCTTAATGAAGTCCGCAGACGCTAAGGCTGTTAATGCTGACTCCGCTGAAGCTGTTGAAGCTGCAGCAACCGTATCTGTATCCGCTCCTGTTTCCGTATCCAAGGTTAACGGTTCTCTCAACGCAGCATCCGTTCAGTCCGTAAAGGATTCCGACGCTGACGCTGACGAACATGTTCTCACCGTAAATATCAAGGAAGACGTAGCTGTTACAAACGGCAAGTATGTTGTTACTTACGATCCCGCTAAGGTTACACTCGTAAGCACAGTTTCCTCCGAAAAGGTTAAGGCATTCAATGTTGACGAAGAAAACGGCAAGATCGTATTTGCATTCGCTTCCGCAGACGCTGTTGAAGCAGGCAAGACTCTCGCAACCGTAACATTCGAATACGGCGATTATGTTGAAACCGAAATCGACATCGACGTTGAAGAACGCAACGATGATACCGATGTTGACGAAGACACTGTTGTTATCTCCATCGAAGATGAAGTTGGCGAACATGATTGGGTTGAAACCGAACGTGTTGACGCTACTTGCACCGAAGACGGTTATGTAACATATGAGTGCTCCAAGTGCGGCGAAACAAAGACCGTAATTCTCAAGGCTCTCGGACACAACTTCGTTGTTAAGGAAGGCTATGCAGGACTTACAAGAACAACAATGGTATGCTCACGCTGCGGTCTCGAAATCGACGGCAACAATCCGCTTCCGGTAATCAATCCTATCACAAGACCTATCCTCAATCCTACAAAGCCCACAACACCCGTTGTTCAGCCTAAGGAAGATGATGACGATGAGGAACCTGTTGATGAGACTGAAGAACCTGTAGTAGAACCCGCTAAGGACGAACTCCCCTTCGTAGACGTAAGCACTGATGATTGGTACTACACCGCTGTTGAGTATCTCTACAACGAAGGTATCATGAACGGTACAAGCGATACAGAGTTCTCACCCGATTACGAACTCAACAGAGCTACAATCGTTACAATCCTTTACAGACTCGAAGGCGAACCCGAAGTTGACACAGAGAATACCTTCTCCGACGTTGAACCCGGTGAATGGTACTCCGACGCTGTTGAATGGGCTGCTTCCGTTGGTATCGTAAAGGGTTACGAAGACGGTACATTCGCTCCCAAGAAGGCTGTTACACGTGAACAGCTCTCCGCTATCATCTACAGATATGCTGAGTACAAGGGCATCACCATCTACGAAACAACAGTTGAACTCGGTGAAGAAGCAGTAGTTTCCGACTGGGCAAAGGCTGACGTTCAGTGGGCAGTTTCCGAAGGCCTCCTCGTTGACGGCGAAAACGTAAACGCTACTGAAAACGCAACCCGTGCAGAAGTTGCAGCTGCTATCTACACATTCCTTACAAAGACCGCTAAATAATTTTAACCGAATTATCATAGCAAGGTTTAAGTAAAAAAGAACCGGAACAGAGTAAAATCTGGACCGGTTCTTTTTTTGCGCTTATATGTCTATTTAAATATCGCTATTTGATAAAACTCAATATATCGCGTATGCACTCTTCTCTGCTTGTATCATTCAGTATCTCATGTCTGCAGCCAGGATACAGCTTCATTTGTACATTACAGCCTCTTTTCTGCAGGCGACAATACACCTGTGTTACCCCCTTACCATAGTCACCCACGGGATCGTCTCCGCCCGAGAGCAGCAGTACAGGCAGTTTTGTATCAAAGGAATTGAACCATTTATCTGAATTGGTTTTGTGATTAAGCACAACCAAATCCTTCATTGCGGAAAGAGTGAACATAAAGCTGCAGTACTTATCCGCACGATACCTCGCGCGAACATCGGCATCCTTTGATATCCATGAATTGTATTCTTTCTCCGGGAACTTCTTAATATAGCTTCCGAATACCATTTTATATATCAGCTTTGAACGGTGCTTGTCTCCGCAAAATAGCATCATTGCGTTGATGAGTGCTATACCGAATCCCGCGGCGGGATTTTTTCCGCCCGTTCCCATAATTATAAGCTTGTCGGGCAATACATACTTTTCCGCCGCGTATCTTACAATAAACGAGCCCATGCTGTGCCCCATAAGAAAGTACGGCTTGTCCCCTCCGAAATCACGTCTGACCGCGTCACTGTATATTTTCACGTCCTCCGCAAGTCTTTCGTATCCTTCTCGGCGCGATATATAACCAAGCTCGTCATCGCTCACAGTTCGTCCATGGCCGAGATTGTCATATCCGAAGCATATAAACCCGTTCTCGGCTATCTCCCGCATAAACGCGTCATAACGCTCTATATGCTCACACATGCCGTGAACCACATGCAGCATTCCTTTAATCTTCTGTCCCGGATTATCGGGAATATATACATGCCCTGCGAGTGTATGTATATTGTCGGATGATTTTACATTATATTCGGTTTTGATTACGCTCATTTTATTTTCATCCTTTCTTTGTATGATTTATTTTTATCTTGACATAACGGTATGTATGAATTATACTTATTTCAAGTATATATACACGGAGATATATTTAATATGACCAAAAATCGTAAATTAGTTTCTGTCATCGCATTAATTGCGGTGTTTACGTTATTCCTTTTCTCTTGTTCCGCCGATTCCGACACATCACCTCAATCTACTGAATCGGAAACGGAAACCGCAGCAACGGATGAAAGCATAAATCTGACATCCGACGGAAACGCCGAATATGTCGTTGTACGCGGAGACAGCGCCGAGGACACGGAAATTGACGCGGCAGTATCACTGTACAAAGCTTTAAACGGTATGGAATACGGCTCGTTCACTATCACATCCGACTGGCTTGACGCGGACGCAGAAGACAGTGCCGCATCAATAAAAGAAATATTGGTCGGAAAAACTTCACGTGACGAAAGCATAAACGCGCTTTCAACCCTCGAGGAAAACAGCTATATTGTTGAGGTTATCGGAAACAAAATCGTAATTTTAGGCTATTCTTCTCTCGGAACTGCAAAAGCCGTAGAGGACATAATCAGCGGTAAAATCGATATTTTCGACAATACGGATACGTCATCCGAATTATCGGTTTCCAAGGATTATAAATATATCGGTACTTACGACAATGTGCTCGCACACACGATAATCAATTATGCTTCATCAGTCGGTGCGGATATCGGAGGCTCGGAACAGGATTCAGTTCGTCTCACAACATGTCTTCAGGGACTTATTAACCGTGATTTCGATGAGACTGACATGCTCGTTCATCAAACGATGGACTCCAAGGATAAATTCTGGCTTAACTATATGACCGAAGACGGCAATTACTTTGCCGACTATGAAATATACGACATATCCACCGCTGACGAATACCTGAGCTTCTTCCTGCCGTATATAAAGAAATACGGCATAGTAGCATGGGACGCATGTGTTCCCTCCACAGCCAACGTAGCATCCACTATATGCGGTGTTGACTCCTACCTGCCTGTAATGTATTCCGAGGATTCAGACAGCCTGTATCAAAGCTGTTAGGCTTAGGCGTTGAAGTAAAGATGTCTCTTGTCGGCAAGTTTACCGGAAGCGGAACTATTCCCGATACCGATATCGAATCCTCCGGAAGCGCAAAATGCGATGCTTATTTATGGGCACTCGAAAAATACATAGATAAATGCTCAACGGAGCTGTTAGGATACGCTCTTGACGAAGCTGGATGTATTCCCGGAACAACGACATATGAGGGTGCCGAATCTACAAGCGCTTTTTATAATCAAATATATAACCACGATTATTTCGTAATGAAAAAAGCGTTTTGTTTTGATTTAACGAGCAATGCGGATGAAGCGCCGTTTGATGATCCCACACAGCCTATCGGAACGGATTACAACACGCTGTGCAAAATACTTCCAGCCGCATACGACAGAGCGAACGGTGAATTCACAACCATAGTCGGCTTCCCGCCGTGGTGGATGAAATACACACAATTCTTAAATCGCGGCAATATTGCCGAGGTATCGCTCGAGTGGCAGTTCGCACAGCTTGCATCAACATACAACTGCGCGCTTGAAGCCGACTGCGCTCATCCGTGCTGCATGACTAACGCGTCTCTTTATTGCTACTATCCACTCAAGGACAGCTACGAAAACAATAAACCGACCGAATATCCCGAAT
>CAZWLL010000003.1:51849-85077 GCA_964634795.1 uncultured Ruminococcus sp.
AATGTTCGACCTTATAAAGCAATCCGGCTTAGGCGATGTTATTGAACCGATTGAGTAATTAAGCTGAAGAAATAATCCCAAGTCCGCTATGTTTCTCTGATGTTATAACCCCGGAGAAGCAATGCGGAACTTGGGAATTTTTCGTTTATTTGTTATCCAGGAATTCGAGAACCTCATCCTTCGGCATGAAGCCTACTGTTCTCTTCTTTTCGTTTCCGTTCTCAAGCAAAACAACAGTGGGAATCGACATGATTCCGAACCTTTTCGCAAGCTCGATTTCATCGTCGACATTTACCTTGCAAAACCAAAAGTCATCTCTTTCCTCGGATATCTCGTCTATAATCGGAGAAAGCATTTTGCATGGACCGCACCACGGTGCCCAAAAATCGATAACCACCGGCTTTTCGCTTTTTTCGACTACCTTATCGAAAGCACCGCTTGTTAAATTATATACTGCCATATTCTATCAATCCTTTCTTAATTATTAATATGTATCAGAGTCTACATTTTGATTATAGAACATAAAAGTGAATATTGGGTATCGTACATTCGAAAATACTGTTAATTCTGACGTACTGTGATATAAAGTGACAGCTTTACGGGAATGTATACGCTTGGTGAAAAACAACCGAATAATTTATAATGGTTTCCCGAATTTTATAAATTATTTTCGAATTTTAAGATTGACATGCGATACACATATATGCTATAATACAGCTACAGAAAAAAATTACCACAGATAATCTCAAGGAGTTTATTATGTACAGCATCAAGAGAGCCGCAATTCGAATGTTCTCCGCCCGGACTTAACATCGGGTGTTGTTGTCACATGTTTAAATTACTTGATTAACAATAAATAATACTTGATGAATAGTCCGGTGTATGATTGAATTACCCCGGGCTGTTTTTTATGCTTACGAATATTTAATGATACGGTGAATATATGATTGAGTTGATAAATGTCACAAAAACCTTTCACACAGAGCATGATTCCGTTGAAGCTGTAAGCAATGTGTCACTTAAAATCGAAAAGGGTGATATATACGGAATCATCGGACTGTCCGGTGCGGGTAAATCAACACTTGTACGATGCATGAATTTTCTTGAAATTCCGACTTCGGGTGAAGTAAGATTCAAAGGTGTCAATCTTGCATCCCTCTCCAAGAAGGAGCTCCTAAAGACAAGACGCTCGATTGCGATGATATTTCAGAATTTCAATTTGCTCGCACAGCGCACCGCTCTCGGAAATATATGCTACCCTATGGAAATATCCGGTATTCCACGCAAAAAAGCCGTCGAAAGAGCTAAGGAGCTGTTAAAAATAGTAGGACTTGAAGACAGGATGAACTCATATCCCGCGCAGCTCTCAGGCGGTCAAAAGCAAAGAGTTGCCATAGCGCGTTCTCTCGCGACGAATCCGGAGGTTCTTCTTTGTGATGAAGCAACAAGCGCCCTCGACCCGAACACTACATCACAAATACTTGAGCTGCTGAAAAAGATTAATACCGAGCTCGGTGTTACCATAGTGGTAATCACGCATGAAATGAAGGTCGTTGAACGTATCTGCAACAAGGTTGCGGTGCTTGACCACGGAACAGTAGTCGAAAAGGGACTTGTTAAAGATATATTTATCGCCCCGAAATCCGCAATCGCGAAAGACCTTATTCTTCCGAAGGGAGCCGCGGCTCACTTGCCGCCGACAGGCGAGCTCGTACGAATTGTTTTCGACGGACAGAAATCAAACGAGCCTATTATATCGAACTTATCTCTCGAATGCCGTACTTCGGTTAATATAATGGGTGCGGATACTAAGGATATCGGAGGCAAGGCATACGGCCAGATGCTTCTCAGACTTCCGTCGGACAAGACATCTGTCGAGAGAATATTCGCATACCTTGACTCTCACGGTGTAAAATACGAAAAAATTTCAAATAACGATCTCGAAACCGACAGTAAAGAAGGTGATACAAATGGTTGATTTTCTTGATAAGATTCTCGACAGCGGAATGACTGAGGTATACGCCGAGGCTATACTCTCGACGCTAACAATAACACTTGTATCAACACTTATCGCGTATATTATCGGAATTCCCCTCGGAGTACTCCTGTATTGTACCTCAAAGGACAGTATTTTCCCGAACCATATAGTAAACAGCACCGTCGGAGTAGTAGTCAACATCCTCCGTTCCATTCCGTTCATAATACTTCTTGTTATGACACAGCCTATTGCTAAAATACTCGTCGGTACTCAGATAGGCGACAGAGCGTTTGTATTCTACCTTGTAATCGCGGCTGCTCCGTTCGTTGCGAGAATGATTGAATCATCATTCCGTGAAGTAGACCGAGGCGTAATAGAAGCCGCGCAAGCCATGGGTTCAAGCAATTGGCAGATAATAACAAAGGTACTTCTTCCCGAAGCTAAGCCTTCACTTATGGTCGGAGGAGCAATCGCCGTAACGACAATACTCGGATATACTCCCATGACCTATCTTATAGCGGGCGGAGGACTCGGTCAGCTTGCGATAAGATACGGCTTATACCGTTTCCAGCCTAAACACATGTATATTTCATCCTTGCTGCTCATAATAATTGTTCAGATTCTTCAGGAATGCCTTTCGTTCCTTGCGAAGAAATCCGACAAGCGTATCCGCGGCAAATGATATATAACTAAATAACAAAAATTATTTTTTAAGGAGAAAAACCATGAAAAAGTTTCTTACAGCAGCCCTTGCAGCTCTTCTTGCCGCAGCATCTCTTGTTTCCTGTTCTTCCACCGGTTCGAACGACAAAACCATAACAGTTGCCGCTTCCGCTACTCCGCATGCTGAAATTCTCGAACAGTGCAAGTCCATTCTCGCAGACGAAGGATACACGCTTGAAATCAAAGTAATGGATGACTATGTTACTCCCAACAACGCTACCGAAAGCGGAGATGTTGACGCCAACTATTTCCAGCACCAGCCTTATCTTGATCAGTTCAATGAAGAAAACGGCACACACATCGTTACTGTTGCCAAGGTTCATTATGAGCCCTTCGGAATCTACGCAGGCACATGTTCTTCTCTCGATTCACTCGCAGACGGTGCTGTAGTTGCAGTTCCCAATGATACAACAAACGAAGCAAGAGCTCTTCTTCTGCTCGCCGACAACGGTTTAATCGAGCTCAAGGAAGGCGCAGGCCTCACCGCTACAAAGCAGGACATCGTTTCCAACCCGAAGAACCTTGATATCCGTGAAATGGAAGCCGCTCTCGTTCCCACAGTTCTCAACGAAGTTGATATAGCTGTAATCAACGGCAACTATGCTATCGGCGCAGGACTTAAGGTTTCCGAAGCACTCGCAGCTGAAAAATCAGAATCCACGGCAGCTCAGACATACGCAAACATCGTTGCCGTAAAGGAAGGCAACGAAAACTCCGAAAAGATTCAGGCGCTTGTTAAAGCTATCACTTCAGATACAGTAAAGGAATACATCAACTCCACATACGACGGTGCGGTTGTTCCGATTTTCTGATACAGCTTTAAGTAATTTTGTTTAATTCAAATTACAATATCCTCGCTCATTTACATGATGAGCGGGGATATTTTTCGTTTAAATGTAACTTTTCCGAAATGTTCATCCTATTGCAAACCGTGCGTTATTATGCTATAATTGCTTATATAATTTATATTTAGGATTATTCATTATAATGATTATAAAAAGATTCGCAGCAGCTCTTATTGTGCTGTCTTTACTTATTTCAACAACCTCATGCGGGTTTATCATAGTCAACGACATGTCCGACGGCGGCAGTGATGTCGGCGACAGCGGCAGTGCCGGCACCGACGATGGAGAAACCTCATCCGAAAATAACACCGCATCCGATGCCGCTTCGGATGAAAACGGTGTAAAATATGAAAAATATGTCTCCGATGTCGACAAAAAAGCCTTGTCAGAACAATATCTTGCCGAGCTTCCCGAGAGAGATTACGACGGTGCTGTCTTCTTTATTACAACAACTGACAAAAGCTTTATCGCGCCCGACGATACATCAAGCACGGTTTCACGTCTTGCGGTAATAAGAAATTCCGAAGTCGAGGAAAAGCTTAATATTAGCCTGATTACCACTGTTACCGACAGCAGCACTATGCTTACCGAATTAAAAAACGCTATAGCTTCCGATTCTTATTATACGGACTTGCTTATGCTGCCGATTTATACCGTAGGTTCATTCAAGATGGCGGATACCCTTATTAATCTTCGCACCCTGCCGTTTTTCGATATCGAGAAGCCGTATTTTAACTCTATGTCATCCGATATGACATCCGGAGGATACTCAACCTACGGAGTAGCGGGAGACGCCTCTATATCTCCTTCATCCTTTTCGGCGGTTTTTATGAATAAATCCATCGCCCAAGAAGCGGGAGCAGATGTCGACGAAATATGCTCAGCCGCCGACAACGGAACATGGACTTGGGATATGTATCTTTCCGTTGTCGATGAGGTTAAACTGCTGAACGAAAGCAGCGGAAAATCCTATTATACCACCACTGCCGAAAACACCGCATCAAGACTGACCGATCTTGTTTTTAAATCCAGCGGAAACGATTATATAAGCGCAAGTGCCAGACGAGTTCCCGTAGTCGGATACACGGTTAAGAGTACGAAAAAAACCATGGAAAACCTCTACAAGCTTTACAATGACAACAATCGGATAACGGACTCCAGCGCAGGTGCAATCAATATTTTCGCAAAAGGAGAATCGGCATTCCTTATCGAATACCTCGATATTATGCCAACCTTAAGCACTTCGTCGGCGGAATGGACTCTCCTTCCGCTGCCCAAGGAGGTCGAACAGGATGAATACCGCACATTAATCGCCAATACCGAATCTGTTTTCGCCGTTCCGATAAATCACACAAACGGTGAATATGCGGCAATTACGCTATCCTATCTCAATGCGGCATCATACGGATACATATATGATGAGTATGTTGAATACAACATGTTTCATGTACTCCGCGACAACAGCAGTGTTAATATGCTCGATTTAATACTTGACACCCCCGCGTTTGATTTTGCTTTCGCGTTCGGAAACGCATATCCGACAATCGCTCAAGCTACATATCAGCTCATCCGCGACTGTGCCTCTAAAAATAATTTGTCTGAATTTTTTGCCGACAGAAAATCAACGGCAACCGAAACCATGAAAAAATATTTCGACCTACGTTATTGAGGAGATAATCATGAATATTAAGAACGAACTCAAAAAAAGCGGTATTAAGCGTGTAATACTCGATACCGACACCTACAATGAAATCGACGACCAATTCGCACTCGCGCTTTCGATGCTCGCGGCTGACAGAATCAATCTTGTATGTGTAACCGCCGCTCCGTTCCACAACGAAAAAAGCTCTTCCTTCGCCGACGGTATGGAAAGAAGCTATCGTGAAATCGGAATCTGTACATCTCTAGTCGCAAAATCACACGAGGTAAAGGTTCCGCCGTACTATCGCGGTTCAACGGAGAGAATGCCCGATGAAAACACTCCCGTTGACAGTGAAGCCGCACACGCAATCGCAAAGCATGTCAACGAATCCGACGAGCTTACGTATGTTGTAGCCATAGGCGCGATTACGAATGTAGCTTCAGCCGTTTTGCTGCATCCCGAAATCAAGGATAAAATAGCCGTTGTTTGGCTCGGTGCAAATGCAAAGTGGTTCTGCGGCGGTGAGTTCAACTTAAACGGTGATGTTAATGCCGCAAACTCGCTTTTCGCATCAGGTGTACCGTTTCTCCTCTTCCCCTGTGCGGGTGTTGTCAGCCATCTTATTTTGAACATTTACGAGCTTGAGCATTTCCTGCGCGGCAATTCCGAGCTCGGAGATTATCTGTGTGACAATGTCGCCGAATGCAAGCCTAACGCTAACGGAGCCGTATCATGGAGCCGTGTTATATGGGACATCTCGACTATATGCGGAATCATCGATCCCGACAGCTTCTCGGAATCGACAATCGCTCGTCCTCATGTAAATCCCGATTATTCATACACCTTCGGAGCATATCCGGGTGAAATAGAACACGTTGACCGTATAAACCGTGACAGAATGTTCTCCATTCTGTTTGACAGACTTATGAAGTAAGCAGTACTTATTCAAGTAAAAAAACAAGCCTCATGCCGAGATTAATTTCTGCGGCATGAGGCTTAATTATTTGGTTTTTACTTGTGATTTATCAAATCAGGTCGCGTTTTCGAGTATTGTGTCTATGGTCTTTTGCATAGTTTTTTCGACAACCTTGGTTACTTTCTTTACGGCAGACGCGATATCATCGTTTCCGTTTGCCGACTGTGTGCCGGGTACATCGAAAATTCCGCCCCATTCATAGAAGTTCGCAAGCTCGAATACACGGGAATTAAAGATAATATCGAGCATTTCGGAGGATTCCTCGTCACGTGCGACTTTTGTCTTTAATGTCACGTCGTAATATGCGGGTGTGAGTGTGTATTTTGATTCAGCCGACAAAGCTTCGAGAATAATACCTGTACGTTCGATGTCGCTTGCGGTTACCGGTATTGCGAAGAAGTTTGCACTCCAGCAGCTTACGGTATTATAGTAGTTCTCCTGAGCTTCATCATACTTAGGTGTAGGCAGAATTCCGAAATCGTCTTCCATATTTCTGAAAAGTGTAACACGGTTAAGTCCTACATATGAGAACAGGCAGCGGCCTTCTGTAAATACACCGTCAAGAAGATCCCAGTCCCAGTTTGTAGCGGCGGCTGTCAGGCAAAGGTTTGCATTGCCGTTGATAGCGTTTGCCTTGCTGTATGCGTCAACATAACGCTCCGAATCTACTGCGATAACGGGCATATCATTTTCATCCTTGGTGAAGCATCTCGCACCCGAACCTATCATGTATGCCATTACGTCAAATGATTCACCTACATTGCCCCACTGGTCATTTGAATCGCGCACACCGTCACCGTTGAGGTCTATGCATGCCGCTTCCATTGATGAAAGAAGTACGTCCTGAGTCCATGTACCTTCTTTAACCATATCATAGAAGTTGCCGAGTCCTAAATCTTCGGCAAGTCTCTTATTAAACAGAATGCTCCATGTCGCGTCGTTATCCATGATATTCAGGTCGCCGCATGATACATAAAGCTTATTGGCAATAGAGAGTGATGAATTTGCGTTCTGGTCATACCACGGCTGTGATAAATCCATATACGGCACATTGTACAGGTCGTAAAGCATACCTTTCGTAATCATCGAATTAATAGTAGCGCCCGCAAGAATTACGTCATAAGTATCTTCTCCGGCAGTTACTGCTTTTTCGGCGTCCGAAACAGGTTCCCCCGACTCAGCACCGTACTCTTCCATTTTAAAGTTGTAACGGTCGCAAACAGCTAAATTTCTGTTATATACGGCATCATTGATTGCCTCACCGGTCAGCTCTTCCGCGTAAAAGTCACGTGAAGTCCAATGTGCGCTTGATGTTCCCTTAGTCGCGCCGACGAATGTGTAGCCTTCGAAATCACGTTCGGGCAAATCAGCGGTTAATCTCTCGGTTTCGGTCTCCTCCGCTACGGTCTCTTCCGCGCTTACGGTCTCTGCGGCGGTTGTTTCGGTTGATTCGGAATCATCACTTCCAGATGCACAGCCGACGGCTGAGCACAGCATTGCGCAAAGCAGCAAAATACTTATTGTCTTCTTCATTAATATAACCTCTGTATATCTGAATAAAGTTTTTCTATAGTATACCATAGTTAATACCGAATGACAATAAACACACTGTCTGAAAAGGACCGCCGACAAAGTCTTAAATTTTGTTTATAATACTTTTTATTGCATCAAAGAATAGCGTCAAGCTCGTCTATTGTTTCGTCAAATACCTTCATGGCGTTCTCGACAACCTCAGGTGACGTAAGGTCTATTCCGGCTATTTTCAGCTCGTCCAAAGGATACTCCGAACCGCCGGTTGTCAGGAACTTAAGATAATGTGAAGCATCGCCTGTTTCTACTATACCAGATGCTATTGCGACAGCTGACGAGAAGCCTGTAGCATACTGATAAACGTAGTATGCGCTGTAGAAGTGAGGAATATATGCCCACTCATACTTTAACGTGTCACGGAATTCCGCTTCGGGATAATACTGTTTTACAAGTTGTTCGTACACATCATTAAGGCATTCCGCGTTGATAGGAGTACCTGCGGCTTCGAGAGCGTGCGCTTTATGCTCAAATTCTGCAAATAATGTCTGACGGAACACAGTGGTGCGGAAGCCTTCGAGGAAATGATTAAGTATATATGCTCTGCGCTTTGTATCAGTCTCGGTCTTCAGCAAATACTTGGTAAGCAGTACCTCATTGCATGTTGATGCAACCTCGGCAACAAGGAGCTTATAATCGTGATTAGCATAATCTTGTGTTTCGGATGAAAGATATGAATGCATAGCATGTCCGAGCTCATGAGCAAGCGTAAACGCATCGTCAAGACCATCGGAATAATTAAGCTTAACGAAAGGATGGACACCGTATACTCCCGCGGAGAACGCTCCGGACTCTTTACCGGGTGTTTCATAAACATCTATCCAGTTTTCGTTTATAGCACGCTTAATAACATCCTGATAAGCTTTACCGAGGGGTGCTACCGCTTCAACAACAATCTCGCACGCCTTTTCATACGGCATAGGATACTCTATATCCGCTACCATCGGTGTATATAAATCATAAACATCGAGCTTCTCAAGTCCGAGTGCTTTCTTTCTGAGCTTAAGATATTTGCTCATAATCGGAATGGATTCATGAATTGCGTCAACAAGCGCGTCATATACGGATTCGGGCACATTTGAGCCTGCGAGAGATGCCTCACGCGCGGAATTGTAACCTCTGAGCTGTGCGAAAACATTGTCCTGTTTAACACTTCCGCTGTACAGGCATGCTATGGTATTGATATATTTTCCGTATGTACCGAACATCGCTTCAAACGCGTTCTCACGGAGCACTCTGTCAGAGGACTCACGCATTACGGTAAAGTTGCCGCTGCTCAGTTCATATTCTTTTCCTTCGGAATCCTTGATTTTCGGTATTTCCATTTCCACGTCGGTAAACATACCGTATGTATCCGAAGGTGTACCCGTGATTTTTCCCATCATGGCAAGGATGCCTTCGCTCTTTTCATCGAGGACATGAGCTCTGAGTCGTGTTGCATCCTCTACGATATGCTTATATTTCTTCATTTTGTCCGACTTCATATACTCGGATAATGTGACCTCGGGTATGCTCATCAGCTCGGGTTCAAAGAACGCCGTCGCGGAATTAACCTTAACAGCCAGCATATTGACTCTGTCGCACATTGCCTGCGCTTCACTGTCGCCGCCGTCTATTGTTTTCTTAAGGAAAGCATAATCGGCTACAGGCTCGAACTTCTCGTAAAACGCAAATGTCTTATCGTATGCCTCAGCCAGCTTATCCGCGCTTTCTCCGAGAGTTCCCTTAAGCGCCGCAAGTGTCGGTATTTCACCGTCAAGCTCTGTGTATGCTTTTTCCCATGCTTCTTTTGTTTTAAAAATCTGAGTAAAATCCCATTTTAAGCTATCCGGTACATCATTTCTGTTTCTCATATTATATAATCCTTTCGTATAATTTCAAATTATAAGTAATTTCAAATTTTGTCTCAGCCTCTTCTGAGAAGTGACTTTATTTCTTTAACCGTAAAAATCTTGAATACTATCACAAGAACCGCGTATACAAGTGCCGCCAAAACAATAGATATAAGACCGCCGACTCTCACGCCGAGCGCACCTGACAACGGTATATAAACAAGATAAGCGAATATGCCCATAATCACCGATGCCGCTATAATCTTAGCGGAATTAAGCAATATGACTCCACAGCCTTTCATATACTTTCTGAGGAACACAAGATTCATGGCAATCATAACCACATAGCAAACGCAGGTGGCAATAGGCGCACCCATAATGTTTATCGATTCGAATCCGACAAGAACGGCATTCAGCGCACATTTAACGACGCCACCGACGCAAAGGCTCATAAGAGGCTTATTTACCTGTCCGAATGACTGAAGAATCGCTCCGCTAATCGATACTATCGCATACAGAATGACGGCTATACCGAATACAGCGAGAAGAGGCGCGCCCGCGTTTGCTTCCTCAGGGGTATTAAAGTATATAATATTCATAATCGGGTCGGCAAGTATTGTAATGCCGATACCTGCGGGAACGGCGAGCATCATAGCATATTTGAAGCAATTCGTAAGGTTTTTCGCAACACCGTCTTTATCGTTTGCGGTATAAGCGGCGGTCAGAATCGGGAGAATACTTACCGAGAACGGAACTATGAATGCTGACGGAAAGTTGAATATTTTTTTCGCGTTTCCGAATACTCCGTACAGCCAGTTTGCTCTCTCGTATGTATATCCGAGACCATCCTGTAAAATACGCATAATAACCGTTGTGTCAATCAGATTAACAAGACTCATTACAGATGCTCCGAGCGACACCGGAATAGCTATTCTGAAAAGCTCCTTAATTATATCCTTATCACTGCGTACGGGCATACCAACCGATTTTTCGTTTTTCGAAAATCTGTGCTTACCGATAAGAAGATACACTACCGCGAGTACAGCACCGAGCGACACACCCATTATCGCTCCCGCGGAGCCTCCGACATATGCAAGTTCTGTTTTGAGCAGCACATATGCCAGCGCACAGCCTAAAATCAATTTTGCAAACGCCTCGATAACCTGTGACACTGCCGTATACGTCATAATCGAGTGGCCTTGGAAATATCCTCTCAGAGCAGACATAACGAATGCACAGAATGCGGTTACCGCGAGTACTCTTATGGACATTCCCGCATTGGGGCTTTTTATAATCGAAGCAAAAATATCAGCTCCGAAAAACATAACGATGGCTATAACAGCGCCGATTATTGTGAAAATTCTCAATGAAACCTTATATATTCTCTCGGCTTCATCTGTATTTCCCGAAACGAGTGTTTCGCTTATCATTCTGGAAACCGCAACCGGCAATCCTGCGGACGCAAGCACCGCCAGCATATTATAAATATCATAAGCCGCGTAAAAGTAACCCATTCCCTCTCCGCCGAGCATATTCGATATCGGAATGGTAAAGAGAAGTCCAGCTAATTTAACAAACGCGGTAGATATTGTAAGTATAAACGCACTCTCAAGAAACGTGCCTTTTCTGTCTGTATTTTTCAGTTTTAAACCCTTCTTTATCTATAAATTCACATGGTAATTTTATCACATGAGCCTCCTAAAGTCAACATTTCATGCTATCTTTAAGACCTTTGCCGTTGTTTTACCATCTGCACATCAGGTAATAACCTGTGCTGTGCTTGTCGTACGGCCTTTTTTTACGACTATTTTTTTATCGATTTTTTCCTTTAACGCATCGATGTGGGATATGATTCCTATCGAACGTCCTCCTGCCTGAGATGCCAAAACCGACAGCGCGTTGTCGAGTGAGTCGGAATCAAGTGAGCCGAAGCCCTCGTCAATGAATACCGAGTCAATGTGTATTCCTCCGGATTCCGCTTCCGTTTCGTCAGATAAAGCAAGGGACAGCGCAAGAGATGCCATAAACGATTCTCCGCCCGACAGCGTTTTTACGTCACGTGATTTACCGTTCCAGTGATCCTTAATGTCCAAATCCAAGCCGTGATTTTTCTGCAAACCTATATCTGTTTTACGCATCAGCTCGTATCTTCCGCTGCTCATTTTCATAAGGCGTATGTTTGCGCGGCGGATTATTCGATCAAACAAACGCATCTGCCAAAACGCCTCAAGAGTAATTTTTTCCTTGCCGTTGACATTTCCGTTCGCGGTATTGGCTATAAGCGAATACAACGACGCGCTCTTTTCGGCCTCATCGAGCTTCTCAAGCTCCTCCCAAAGCTTTTTCGAACAGCTTATGTTTTTTTCATATACGGTATTCTTTCTTATAAGCTCGCTCATAATCTCAGTGCTTTTCGTTTCACACTCGGCATATTCGTGTTTCAGCTCGTCGTACTTCGCAGCGGTATTGGCGCCAAGCTGTTTCTCGAGTGTTTCCTTTACCGATAAAGCCGCTTCATATGCGCTCTCCGCTTTTCTCAGCTCAGTCTCAGCATCCTCCGATAACTTTTCAAGCTCATCCGCTTTTGACTTCATTGTTTTGTTTTCTTTTTCAAGCTGGACGGCTGTAGTATTCGGCAAGCTCTTATTCATTTCCTCTTCGGTACGCTTTTTTTCCTCCGCAAGTGAGTCAAGCCATACCGTTTCCGCTGTTTTATCGCCGAGAGCTTTTTTGTATTCTTCACATCTCGAGCGCATTATGTCAAGTTTTCTCTCATCCTCGACAACCGATATATTCAGCTTTTTCAGCTCATCTATACTGCGGTTTATCTTCTCAGCCTCGACTTTATTCCGCTCCGCCGCATCTTGTATTGCTTTTTCGGTCTCGTCAAAGCTGCCGCAGTAAAACTTGCTCTCACGCAATGCCTTTAGTATATCGTCAAGCCTTGCGCTGAATATTCCCAGATCCTGTGCGTATTTTTCGAGCGTTTCCTTTTGTTTTTTCAGCGCTTCCTCAAGCCTGTCCAAATTTTCACGTGTAACATTGTTTTCTCCGAGCATCGCAGGCTTCGGATGCTCCACAGACCCGCACACAGGGCACTCTTCCCCGTCACGCAAACCTTGCGCGAGAATTCCCGCTATCGAATCAAAATACGACTGCGACGCGGTGTTGTATTCATGCAGTGCCGTACTGTATTCCGTTCGTTTATTCTCGTACTTTTTTCTGCAAAGCTCGCTTTGGCTGAAAATCGATTCATACTCTCTGATTTTTCCGAGCGCAAAATCAATATTCTTTTTTTCGGAATTAATCTCCGCCTGCTTTCCCGTAAGCTCAGGCAGTTTTTCGGCTCTCGCGCGCTTTTCTTTGATTGATTTATCCGTCTCGTCCGCCTGTTTTGTCAGATTGCCGAGCTTCTCCTCCAATGCTGATTTTTCGGCGTTTTTGTTTTTCAGCTCTTTGCCGATTTCAACAATGCTCAGCCTTATACTGTCCCTCTCCCTCAGTTTTTCGCATACGGTATTATTGGTTATGATTTTCTCACGCAGAGCCGACATATTATCCCTATATTCGGGTACTTTATCCGCGTTTTCTTTTGCTGTGCTGCGTTTATTCCCACAGACCTCTAAATTCTCCTCGGCTTCCTTCAGCTTTTTCTCGATAACCATATCGTGCTCGGCTTTATTAAGCTTAGCGGATATTTTCTTTAATTCCGCATTGGTATCTTGACTTGATTCCGTCAGGCTTTGTATTTCGTTTTTCTCACAATCAAGCTCGCTTCTCAGCATATCTCCGAATTCGCCGCGTACCGCATAACGAACACCGTCGGATATTGCCTTTTTCAGCTTTTCGGAATCTACTTCAAGCATTGACGCGTATTTATCTGTGTTGTCGGCTATAATTGCCGCATTGCTTTTCTTTTCCGCCGCCAGCGCCTTGGATTTTTCCGAGAAATACTCAAATGACTCGGTACCGAAAATTTGTCTAAGTATCTCGATTCTTTCGTTAGTGTCGGCTAAAAGCAGTTTTCTGAACTCTCCCTGTGCAATCATGACCGTGCGTCTGAATCTGGTCTCGTCAAGACCTATGATATCACGTACAGCCTTTGCAACATCCGATGAGCGGCTTATTACACTTCCGTCGGGCATAACAATGTGTGCTTCGTTTGACTTTGTAAATGCGCGTTCTCCGTTCCGTTTTGTTTTTTCCCTGCCGACTTCACGATATACGGTATATCTTTTGCCTTTGTTTTCGAATTCAAGCTCCGCATATGTCATGTCATCGGGACGCGCGAATTTACTGCGGAACATTATATCACTGCGTATATCTCCGCTCGCGCATCCGTAAAGCGCATATGTCATAGCGTCGAAAAGCATTGTTTTTCCCGAGCCCGTGTCTCCGCACACAAGATACAAACCGTCGAGCTTTTCCATGTTCAGCTCCACTTTTTCCGAATACGGCCCAAATGCCTGCATTGTCAACTTAATCGGCTTCACGCTGCACCACTCCTTCCGTGAATATATCGGATACGATTTTCTTTATTTCATCGGTCGGCGTCACTCCGTTCTGAAGCTCATACAGCTCTGCGAATACATCCTCGGGCGTGAATGAATCGGTAATTTTCCCGACGACCTCGTCCGAATCAATCGATGTGTCTTGTGTTCTCTTATTGTCGTATGACAGCGTCAATAAATTCGGGTAAATAATTCTCAGCTTCATTACAACATCGGGTATGTCATCGTCATCGGTCAGCACAGCCTTAATATAGTCCCCGTCTTCTACGCTTTGACGTACCTCAAGAGATGTCAGCTCATCATATGTTCCGCGCAGCTCCCTAATTTCATGCATGGGTTTAAGCTGAACCTGTTCAACCGTCAGGTTTCCTTTTTCAAGGAGTGTCACAATATTCACGCTCTTCACAGGCTCGCGTTCGGCAAACGAGCATCTCAACACAGAGCCTGAATACCATATTTTGTCTCCCGCGTTATGCGCGGTATGAAGGTGACCGAGAGCCGTATAATCGTAATCATCGAAAACCTCGGGTGAAATATAGCCCGTGCCGCCCGCTTCGTCATCCTCTGTTTTACCGTATGCTCTGTCTCCCGTATAACAGTGAGCCGCCACAACATTTCTCTCCGACTTATCACAGTCCGAGCATTCAAGCTGATAACGTACCGCATCGGTGTAGCTTGTTATATTCTCATCTGCGTAAATTTCACATACAGAAGGTTTTACAAACGGCAGCATGATAAAATTAACCGCTCCGTATTCGTCGTACAGCCTTACCTTATTCGTTTTTCCGTCAAACGGCGTCGAAAAATATACGCCGCTTTTTTTCAAAATTCCCGAAAAGCATCCTATTCTCTCGGCTGAATCGTGATTTCCGCTTATCGCAATCACCGTTATATTATTTCCGACAAGCTTTGATACAAAATCATCGAACAGCTTTATCGAATCGGGAGAGGGGTTTGATCTGTCGTATATGTCACCCGCAATAACCACCGCGGAACAGTCATTTCCCACCGCTGCGGATACGATTTCATCAAGCAGATATGCTATCTCATCGTTCATCGGCTGCTCACACAGCTTTAAACCGATATGCAAATCGGATGTGTGAAGAAATTTCATCAGAGCTTTACCGTCCGTTTTTTAATTTCCCGAGCAATCTCGAGCTCTCTTAAGCCTTCATCAAAGCTTATGATGGATGAAACCTGCTGACACGGTATTTTATGATTCGGAGTGTTTTCCGTCATAAGCGCATCCGTGAATGCCCTTACAGATACCTTATCCGCACTGTTTCTGTAAATAAGACAATCGGCGGCTATTTCATCGGGTATAACCTCTCCGGCGTGAAGCATCTTTTTCGTTTTGGAGGGATCAAACGTGTCACCGTATACCCGTATTTCATCCCCTGCTAATTCAAGTCTTTTGCCGTATGAATAGAGTGTAAAAGCAGCTCCGTTGTCGGCAGTTCCGTAGCTTCCGAGAGAGAGACAAAGCGTCATGTTGGACGAATATGTAATCATAGCGTTAAAGCTGTCTTCGGTGCAGTAATCGGCTATTCCCACAACATACCCACAACTTGATATCGCATTTACGGATTTGATTTTTCCGAATAAGGTATCGGCGGCAGTTAGAATATCAATTCCCTTTTCGAGAAGAATACCGCCGCATAATTCGGCGTCTCTCTTCCAGAATTCCGCAGGCGGAGGTGTTATTTTTTTTGCTTCCGCATATATAATCTGATTATCATTAACGAAGCATCTCATAACCTGCATAAGTCTCGAGTAGTACAGTTCGCTGTGTACAGCGGCGGTGATTCCCTTTTCACGTACCTTTTCCGCGACAAGAGAGCCTTTTTCGCAGCTGCTTGAAACAGGTACCTCGGTCAAAAAGCTCACTCCCGCATCTGCGGCGTAAAACAGTATGTCGTCCGTACAATATGGCGGTGTGCATACAACTGCCGCATCGGGTGAGAGCTCCTCGAACATCAATCTGTAATCGGAATATGCTTTTCCTCCGAATTCGGCGGCAAGCTTTTCGGCGCGCTCAATATTCAAGTCGCAAAATCCCGCAATGCACGCGTCACTGTTCGCGTCGGAGCCGAAAAATTCTCTGCATCTTTTGCTTCCGCTGTTTCCGCATCCGATAAGTACGATTTTTATCATGTTCTGCGTTCCTTTCAATAAAAAAGCGGACGTGATACGATTAAATTATCACGCCCGCCGCAGACTAAACTATGTCTGTTATAGCTTTATTATATTTATCTGTTATGCCTGTGCGGCGTCTACGATCTTCGAGAACTTTTCGGGAACAAGTGATGCACCGCCGATAAGTCCGCCGTCAACATCAATCTTCGAAAGAAGCTCAGCTGCGTTGCCGTCATTCATGCTTCCGCCATACTGAATTGTAAGAGCTTCGGCAACATCTTCGGAGTAAAGACCTGCAACAGTCTTACGAATAAGTGCGCAAACCTCTTCAGCCTGATCGGGTGTAGCGGTAAGTCCTGTGCCGATTGCCCATACGGGTTCATATGCGATAACAACGTTCTTCATCTGCTCTGCGGAAACACCTGCGAGATCGAGCTTTGTCTGCATTGATACGATTTCATCGGTAATTCCTGCCTGACGCTGTTCAAGCACTTCACCGAGGCAAAGTATAACCTTGAGTCCTGCGTCAAGAGCGGCACGAGTTCTCTTGTTAACTGTAGTATCGGTCTCACCGAAATACTGTCTTCTTTCGGAGTGGCCTATAATTACATATTCAACACCGCATTCATTGAGCATATCAGCTGAGATTTCGCCTGTAAATGCACCTTTTTTCTCAAAATGTACATTCTGTGCTCCGATCTTAACCTGTGTGCCCTTTGCGGCTTCTACAGCATTCGCGATATCAACAAACGGTACGCAAAGAACTACTTCACAGCCGTTCTTTCCTGCTGTAAGCTTAGCGGTTTCTTCAACTGCGGTTTTTGCGGCAGAAGGAGTCATATTCATTTTCCAGTTGCCGGCAATGATAACCTTACGAGATTCTTTTTTCATTTATTCAGCCTTCTGTTACAATATTTAATTATTTGTCAAGGAGACAAGCGATTCCGGGAAGCTCAAGTCCTTCAAGGAATTCGAGCGATGCGCCGCCGCCTGTGGAAATATGAGTCATCTTGTCTGCGAAGCCGAGCTTTTCTACTGCCGCTGCGGAGTCACCGCCGCCGATGATGGAAATAGCACCGGATTCAGCTACAGCCTTAGCTACAGCCTTTGTACCGGATGCGAAGTTTTCCCATTCGGAAACGCCCATAGGTCCGTTCCATACTACTGTTCCGGCGCCTACAAGAGTCTTTGAGAAGAGTTCCTGAGTCTTTTCACCGATATCGAGGCCCATCCAGCCGTCCGGAATGGAGTCAGAGTAAATTCTCATGAAGGTTGTGTCTTCTTTGTATTCACGTCCGATTACGTTATCTACAGGGAGAAGGAAGGAAACGCCCTTTGCTCTTGCTTTTTCCATTGTCTCACGTGCTACATCGAGCTTATCATCTTCGCAGATGGATGTGCCGATGGAGTTGCCCATTGAACGGAAGAATGTATATGCCATACCGCCGCCGATGATGAGAACGTCAACCTTATCGATGAGGTTATTGATAACACCGATCTTATCGGAAACCTTAGCGCCGCCGAGAATAGCAACGAACGGTCTCTTCGGATTTTCAAGAGCCTGACCCATGATGGTGATTTCCTTCTGGATGAGGTAGCCGCAAACTGCGGGAAGATATGCAGCAACACCTGCTGTGGAAGAATGTGCTCTGTGTGCAGTACCGAATGCGTCGTTTACATAAACCTCTGCCATGGAAGCGAGCTTTTCGGAGAATGCGGGATCGTTCTTTTCTTCAGCTGCGTGGAAACGAACGTTTTCGAGAAGAAGAACTTCGCCTTCCTTAAGGTTAAGAGCCATTTCGTGAGTCTTCTCACCTACTACATCGGGAGCGAGAACGGCGGGAACGCCTCTATCATTAAGAGCTTCTGCGATAATCTTAAGAGAAAGAGCTGTACGATCCTTCTTTGCCTTTTCGAGAGCGGCATCCTTAGCTGCAGCCTGTTCGTCTTCGGGAAGAGCTTCGATTTTAGCCTTTTCCTTTTTATTCAGTGAAAGCTTTTCATCAAGTACATTGTGAGGTCTGCCCATATGAGAACAAAGAATAACCTTTGCTCCATGCTCCATAAGATACTTTATTGTGGGGAGAGCGCCGTCGATTCTCTTTGCGTCTGTGATAACGCCGTCTTTTACAGGTACGTTAAAGTCACATCTTACAAGGACTCTTTTGCCCTTGACATCGATATCTTCAACAGATTTCTTGTTGTAAGTCATATTCTACCTCTTTAGTTAAAAATATTGAATCTTATTCACGGTATTAATATACCACAAATTCCCGATATAATCAACCGTTTTCACAAAAAAATTACGATAGAACATAAATGATGTTACATATGAAATGCCTATTTCATCAAATAAACCAAATTAATGCCTCGACTTGCTTTCAGTCCGTTATTTCATTGTTTTCATATCCGTTTTGCTTAAAATCTAAGATTATATTCTTATTAAAATAGGCTCATCGGCGTTGACAATCCACTCTCAATCTGTTAAAATTAAGGGTACAGATATGCTATCTTCTTTTAATTATAAGGTTGAATTATGCTTAACAAAGCCGTTCTCGAAAAAAAGCTCCCGAGCGTACACGTTATCACAAAAGAGATAACCGGCTCGACAAACAGTGACGCAAAAGAACTCGCCTCCTCATCCCCGACAGACATACTGATTACGGCGGAGACGCAGACCGGTGGCCGCGGACGTCAGGGAAAAAGCTTTTCGTCTCCGAGCGGCGGGCTTTACATGACTTTGCTGCTGAAATGCGATATGCCCGTAACCTCCGCCGTCGGTGCGACATCATGTGCCGCGGTTGCGGTTGTGCGTGCTCTAAAAAAAACCTGCGGTTTGGACTGCGGAATTAAGTGGGTCAACGATATCTACGCAGACGGAAAAAAGCTTTGCGGAATACTCACGGAAGCTGTCAACGACTACACCGTCGGCATAACGAAATATCTGATTATCGGAATCGGAATGAATATTTCATCGGCTCCGATTCTTAAGCCGTCCCCATCCCAGCCGCTGCCCGCAGAGTGCACATGCTTATCCGCGCTCGGAGTCAATGCAAAACGTGAAGAAATATGCTCCGATATAGTACGCGAGCTTCTTGAGATGCGGTCAAGCAATTTCAGCTTTGACATGGTTTCCGCAGAATACACAGCGCATTCCGTAGTTATCGGCAAGGAAATCAGTTTTACAAAGAACGGAGAGACAAAATACGGCACAGCACTCGGCATAAACGAGCACGGAGGCTTGATAGTAGACTCAATGGGAAACATTGTGCTTCTCGACTCCGGAGAAATCAGTGTAAGAACGCGGGGATAAGCCTCACGCGCAGTTGAATAACTACCCAAATTCACCAACGGTGAATTTAATGGCACCAACGATGAATTTAATAAATCCCTCAACGAAAGGTTCGGTATTTTTTATGATTCCCACTACAGACGAGAAAACCCTCGCCTACATAAACATGTACGCAATTCTCGGAGGACTTACGGCACTTTGCGATATCGTAACCGATGCAGGAGCCATTCTCGGCAGAGCAAGCTGTTCAATCGGTTTCGCGGTAAAGGACGGTCCTCACGCCACACTTAATTTTGTCGGCGGCAGATGCAGACTGATCGACGGAACGGATGAATGCGATATTCTGCTCCGTTTTCCCTCCTGCGATAAATTCAACAAAATGATAACAGGTGAATACACTCCCATACCCGCTCACGGACTTACAAAGGTTTCATTCCTTCTCGGTAAATTCAAAAAGCTTACCGATCTTCTTGAGGCATACCTGAGACCCGCAAACGATAAGCAGCTTGACGACGCATTCATGAGACAAAGCACGCTGATAATGTTCCGTGTAATCGTTGCCGCAGTCACACAGATAGGAAACCACGACAAGATAGGAAAATTCAGCGCCTCAAATATAGTAGACGGTGTTGTTAAATTCGAAATCATGGGATGTGCCAAGGCCGCTATCGCAGTCGAAGGACATTATCTCACCATGCTTGACAGAGTTCCGAAAAACATAACATCCTACATGGCATTTACCGATGCCAAGAGTGCACGTGATTTATTCGACGGCAAGATCAACGCCGTAACCGCCGTAGGAGAAGGAACGGTACGCATGGGCGGCAACATATCGCAAATCGACAACATAAATAAAATCATGTCAAGAGTAGAACTTTATCTGAAATAACAGGAGCATAACATGAGAGAACCTTTTATATATCCGAATTCGCGCAGTGAATTTGAACGTGCCGCAAAAGTTATCCCATCGGGAGTTTACGGACATCTCGGACCGGCTGAGGGATGCTTCATCCCCGTTGAGGCGTTTCCGCAATTTTCGTCAAGAGCCGAGGGAAGCTATTTCTGGGACATTGACGGTCACAAATATATCGATTACATGTGCGCGTACGGTCCGAATATTCTCGGATACAACGACCCTGACGTTGAAGAGGCTGCGGCTAAACAGCGCGAAAAGGGCGATGTCGTAACATCTCCCTCAACGGTTATGATAGATTTTGCCGAGCTTCTCGTTGATACCGTTGCCAGCGCGAACTGGGCTTTCTTCGCGAAAAACGGCAACGACGTAACCACACTCGCCGTAATGACCGCACGAGCTTTTACACACAGAAAGAAAATCATCTTCTTCAAAGGATACTATCACGGAATATCCGCGTGGACACAAAAAATCGACTGCTCCGGTATTCTCGAGGAGGATGTTGTCAACAACATCTACATTGACTGGAATAAATGGGATCAAGTTGAAAAAGCATTCGAGGAAAACCGCGGTGAAATCGCCGCTGTTATAGCTCAGCCGTATATGCACGGAAACTTCGCAGACAACGAGCTGCCCGCCGACGGATACTGGAAAAAGCTGCGCAAAAAATGCACTGACACGGGAACTGTCCTTATTGTCGATGACGTGCGTGCGGGCTTCAGACTCGACATTGCCGGAAGCGACCATTACTTCGGCTTTGAAGCCGACCTCATTTGTTTCTGCAAGGCTCTTGCAAACGGTTACAATGTCTCCGCTCTTTGCGGTAAGGATTTTCTGAAAAACACGGTATCTTCACTGTCATACACGGGAAGCTACTGGCTGTCCGCCGTTCCGTTTGCGGCCGGAATCGCCTGCATTGAGAAAATGAAGCGTCTGGATTGTCCGAAAATACTCATTGAAAAGGGTACCCGCTTAAAGAAAGAACTTATTAAAGCCGCTACAGACTACGGCTTCGACCTTCACGTAAGCGGTATACCGTCACTGTTCTATCTGCGTATAGCAAACGACAACAGCCTTATGCTTCATCAGGAATGGATAGCGGAATGTGTGCGCCGCGGTGTGTTCTTTACAAACCACCACAATCACTTCATTAATGCCGCGCTCACGGATGCGGATATCGACGAGACGGTTGATATCGCGCGTGAAGCATTCGAGATTGTAAGAAACCGTCATCCGGAGAACTGACATGACATCATTCGCGCTTAAGCTCATTGCCGCGCTGACCATGCTGATTGACCACATGGGACTCATACTGTTTCCCAAGCTGATAGTCTTCAGAATAATAGGCAGGCTTGCTTTTCCGATATACGCCTACTGTATTGCGGAAGGGTTCCGCTGTACCAGAAACAGATTCAGGTATTTTCTGAGGATATTTCTGCTCGGGTTCCTCTGCCAAATAGTTTATTGTGTCGTCACGCATGACATGTACATCGGAATACTTCTTGTCTTTTCAATGTCGATTATCATCATGGCTCTTTCAGACTCCGTAATAGTATCGGTGAAGGGCAACAAAAGTCCATTGGCATCACTTACAGAGCGCTTATTTCACTGTAAGCTTACCGATAAGCAGGACAAAACGATATCAATAATATTGTGCTGCACCGCTGTCGCAGCCGCGTTCATACTTTGTCTCTTCGTCCAGGTCGACTACGGATTTTTCGGTATAATGCTTCCCGTATTCACGAGTATTTTCAAGGACAGGAAAAAACGCCTTGTCATGTTTTCGGCTTGCTTGATAGCGCTCTGCATAGATCTTACCGACACTCTTCTTGTACAATACTGGTCTTTAGCCGCAATACCGCTGATAGCATTGTATAACGGAGAAAAAGGCAAGCACAGCTTGAAATACTTCTTTTATGTCTTCTACCCGCTTCATCTTGTCGTACTGTACGGCATACAATTTTTAATTAATTAGGATACATATATGTTTGAATATGCTCTGTTCGACCTTGACGGAACACTTACCGATCCCGCGCTCGGAATAACAAACTCTATAATTTACGCACTCGAGAAAATGGGACGCGAAATTCCGCCGAGAGAATCATTATATTCGTTTATCGGCCCGCCGCTTATCCAATCCTTTCAGTCACTTGATATGACAGAAGAGGAGGCGGAGCGTGCGCTGCAAATTTACCGAGAATATTTCAGCGTCAAAGGTCTGTTTGAAAATACCGTTTATGACGGAATCCCGAATGCGCTCAGCCAATTAAATGATTGCGGAATCAAGCTTTTGCTGGCTACATCAAAGCCTGAGCTGTACGCAAAACAAATAATTGAGCACTTCGGACTTGACAAGTATTTCACCGCAATTTACGGTGCATCCATGGATGAAAAAAGAGTCGATAAAGCCGATGTAATCCGTTACGCCGCTAAAAGCGCAGGCATTGCAAACCTAAATAAGGCTGTGATGATCGGAGACCGAATGCACGATATACTCGGTGCGAAGAAAAACGGCATTGTTTCCATAGGTGTTCTGTGGGGATACGGTTCAGAGGACGAGCTGAAGGAAGCAGGTGCGGATTACATAGTCGGTACCCTTTCCGAAATGGTTAGTGCTGTAATTACTGTCGGCGGACAATCCTCGGCTGAATAGTGTAAGTAAACGCTGCTTCATCGAACGTACTCTTATTCCGACAGCCGCGCAGGATATGTTTTTGAGGCTTAATAGTTGACAGCAGCTGATTTTTTAAGCAACAAGGAACTATCGCATTATTTAATTCGTCGTATTAACATAAACACAAATATATTAAAGTTTAGAGGTGATAAAGAGATGGCTAAAAAAATCGTCAAAACAATGCTTACGGCATGTGTTCTGATACTTTCATGTGTATCCGTAATTTCATGCTCAACCACGAAAATTTCCGAAGATGCGGGAATCACCCGTTACACGAACGTTAAAGAAAAAACCGCCGATGATCTTGTTTACCCTGCGGTTTATGTGCGGACAGACGGCAGCGACACGACAGCCTATCCCAAACTCGTGACTTTAACCACTCGCGAGGAGCTTGAAAAATACACCTCGGACTATGAAACAATATATGATTTCGCAACGAATTCATACTCGATAAGCTTCTACGACGCCGCAACCAAGTACGATTCATCGTTCTTCGAATCAAGCTCACTGGTTATAGCGATTTTAAATGAATCCTCAAGCTCATACACCCACAGCAATCGCGGTTTTTCGAAGACGGACAGCGGCTATTCTCTCAATCTGATACGGTTTATTCCGTCCGGTGAATCAATACTTGATTCATCAAGTATTAATTCATCTGACGCCGACAGCACCGATAACGGTGCGACATGGCACATTTTCTTTGAGGTTCCGAAAACCTCGCCCGTACTTGACTCGGATATAGAAATCAGCATCACGGACGAAAACGTTTCGGTTTAAATCGCTTCTTCATTCTTCTATCTAAGTTATATTAAAAAAATCAGCTTCGATGAAGCTGATTTTTTCTTATTTAACTCAGGATTTAATTTTCGAATCTGTCTTTCGACGTTACCGACGGAACATCCGCCCCATAATCGCCGTTAAAACAGCCTGTACAATACGAATGCTTCCTGTCATCGGAAGGAAGAACGGCAAGATATTTTTCATCAAGATATCCGAGGCTGTCCGCACCGATTATCTCGCAAATTTCTTCTACCGTATGCTTATTGGCAATGAGATTTTCTTCCGAATCGATATCCGTACCGTACCAGCACGGATGTCTGAACGGCGGTGCCGTTATTCTCACATGAACCTCAGCCGCACCGGCATCTCTGACAAGCTTTATTGTTCTTGCGAGAGTTGTTCCGCGGACTATGGAGTCGTCAACAAGAACTATTCTCTTTCCGCGAAGATTTGCGGATATGGGATTCAGCTTTATCTTCACCTTGTCTTCTCTCGAAGCCTGTCCGGGGGAGATAAAAGTTCTGCCGATATATTTATTCTTAATAAAGCCTATTTCGTACGGTATACCCGACTGTTTAGCAAAGCCTATAGCGGCATCTATTCCCGAGTCGGGCACCCCGATAACTATATCAGCTTGTGCGGGATGCTGCTCCGCAAGGAATTTACCCGCTCTCAGTCTTGCTTCATGAACGCTGTAGCCGTCAATGACAGAGTCCGGACGTGCGAAATATATGTATTCGAAAATACACATTCTCTCTCTTGCCGCACCGCAATGATCCTTTATCGAGCGAACACCGTTCTCATCGATAACGAGCATTTCTCCCGGACATAGATTTCTCTCAAGTACCGCACCGCACGCATCAAGCGCACATGATTCAGATGCTACAATGATAGAGCCGTCAGAGGTTTTTCCGTAGCACAGAGGTCTGAAGCCGTGTTCGTCTCTCAACGCTATCAGCTTGTCCTCGAACATAAGAACACATGAGTATGCGCCCTTGAGCCTGTTCATTGCCGCTGATACCGCTTCCTCATCATTTGCGTATGAAATGCGTTCGGCGGTAACAACATACGCTATTATCTCCGTGTCGGCGGTAGTGTGGAAAATCGAGCCGTTCATCTCAAGCATATGACGAAGCTCAGCCGCATTTGTCAGGTTTCCGTTATGTACAACCGACAATCTGCCTTTTTCATGGTTAATGGTTATCGGCTGCGCGTTGACACGGCTGGAATTGCCCGTTGTACCGTATCTTACATGGCCTATTGCCATATTTCCTTCTCCGAGGCTCTCGATTATATCCTTAGTGAATACTTCGCATACGAGTCCGACATCCTTATGAGTCTTAAAGACACCTGCGTTTCCTACGGTTATGCCGCAGCTTTCCTGTCCTCTGTGCTGCAATGCGTAAAGTCCGTAATATACATCCTCCGACACATCACGCACTGTAGGGGAATAGACGGCAAAAACACCGCACTCCTCGTGGATATGCTTTTCTTCTTCCTTAGTAAATTCCGGTTTAATCATTCTTCCTCGCCGAGCAGTCTCTTAAGAATCTCGTGATATGCGTCCTCTACGCCGCCGAGGTCACGACGGAAACGGTCCTTGTCAAGCTTTTCATGAGTTGTGCTGTCCCAGAAACGGCATGTGTCGGGAGATATTTCATCCGCGAGAATTATTGTGCCGTCTGCCGTACGTCCGAATTCGATTTTGAAGTCTACAAGGTCGATGCCGCATTTCTTGAGGAACTTGATAAGGAATTCGTTAACACGGAAGGAATAATCCGCAATAACCTTAAGCTCTTCGGGAGTAGCGATATTCATTGCGTAAATATGATATTCATTTACCATCGGGTCGCCGAGAGCGTCATCCTTATAGCAATACTCAAGGACGGGAGACGCAAGAGCTGTTCCCTCGGGAATACCGAGTCTCTTGGAGAGAGAGCCTGCCGCAATGTTTCTGACAATAACTTCAAGGGGAACTATCTTTACTTTCTTAACAACGGTTTCACGGTCGTTAAGCTGTTCTACAACATGCGTGGGAATACCTTCTTTTTCAAGAAGAGACATAAGGTAATTGCTTACTCTGTTATTGATTGAGCCTTTGCCTTCGATTGTTCCTTTTTTCAAACCGTTGAACGCAGTCGCATCGTCTTTATATGATACGATATAGTAATTTTCGTCAGTGGTATTGTAAACCTTCTTAGCTTTACCTTCATACAACTGTGTTGTTTTTTCGATTTTAGACGCCATGATAATTTACCTCTCCGTTATTTTTTTATTTATGGTAATGAGTGCAGAACTCAGTCCATTACAAAATACTGATCTCTTTCGGCACCTACAGAAACATACTTGATTCTGCAGTTTATTGCTTTTTCAATGAACCTGATGTACTTCTGTGCGTTTTCGGGAAGCTCTTCAAATGAACGGCAATCGGAAATATCGCAATTCCAGCCGTCAAGATACTCATATACGGGCTTAGCGTTGTTCAGTGCGGTCTGACCTGTCGGGAACTTATCCGTCTCAACTCCGTCCACAATATACTTTGTGCAAACGGGAATCTTATCGAGAGCGGACAATATATCGAGCTTTGTGAGAGCTATGGCGGTAGGTGCCTGCATAAGTACACCGTACTTTGTGGCTACAACGTCAAAGCCGCCTACTCTTCTCGGTCTGCCCGTAGCCGCGCCGTATTCATGACCTACTTCTCTGATTTTATCTCCGACCTCATCGAACAGCTCGCATGTGAACGGGCCTGCGCCTACACAGCTTGAATATGCCTTTGTAATGCCTACTACGCCGTCAAGATGAGCGAACGGGATACCGGCACCTACGGGAGCATATGCCGAAATCGTGGAGGATGCGGATGTATAAGGATAGATACCGAAGTCTATGTCTCTGAGCGCTCCGAGCTGAGCCTCAAACATAACAGACTTGCCCGCATCGATTGCGTCCTTAAGGTACTCGGTTGTATCGCAGACATAATCCTTAAGCACACCGCCGTATTTTTCGAGCCATGCGCGGATATCTTCTTCTTTAATCGCGGGTGCGCCGTAGCCCTTTTCAACTGTCAGATTCTTCCATTCGAGAATTCCCGCAAGTCTGTCGTCAATTGCTTTCTTATCGAGAAGATCGCCCATTCTGAAGGCTTTCTTCATATATTTATCGGAGTACACGGGAGAAATACCGCGTCTGGTCGAGCCGTATGCCTTGCCCGCGAGTCTGTCCTCTTCAAGTCCGTCGAGGAGCTTATGATAAGGCATGCATATTACAGCCTTGTCACTTATCTTAAGTCTTTCGGGATTTATGTTAAGTCCGAGAGCGCGGTTCTTTTCAATCTCGTTTACAAGATGCTCGAGATCGATAACCATACCGGGGCCCATAACACATACTGTTTCGTCGCGGATAATTCCGGAAGGAAGAAGGTTTAAAATAAACGTACCTTTTTCGTTTACGACGGTATGACCGGCGTTATTGCCTCCCTGATATCTTACGACAACATCATAGTCAGACGAAAGAAGGTCTACCATTCTGCCTTTTCCTTCGTCACCCCAGTTGATTCCAACTACAGCAGTTAACATTATTTTTTCCTCCGTTAAATTCGTGAGAATATTTTATAAATTTGCCAATAGTGATTAAACAGATTATACGTTGATTGCAACATCAGCGTCGTCAAGGTAGCTGTATTTCTTCAGCAGCGGATATATTTCGTTATTGAGGTATTCTTCCGTCTGCATCTCCGCGCATCCCGTAAACGTTTTGGGGTTAGTCAGCTCCTTCATTTCCTCAGCGGTCAATCCGAAGCGCTCGTCATTCAAAATACGGTCGAGGAGATCGTTTTCGGCACCGTTCAGCTTAATCTGCTTTGCGCACGCTACCGAATGCTCGCGAATTGCCTCGTGAAGCTTCTGTCTGTCTCCGCCGCGTTTCGTGCAGTACATGAGGATATTTTCCGTAGCCATGAACGGTATTTCCTCATTCAAATGCTTTTCCACAACTTTAGGATAAACAGTTCCTCCGGAGACAACATTTATATAAAGCGCGAGAATGCCGTCGGTCGCGAGGAAAGCCTCGGGTACGGATATTCTCTTGTTCGCGGAATCGTCCAGTGTTCTCTCAAACCACTGAGTAGCGGCGGTTATCGACGGATTGATTATATCGGCCATAACGTAGCGCGAAAGCGATGCTATTCTTTCGCTTCTCATGGGGTTTCTCTTATATGCCATAGCGGATGAACCGATCTGCTTATCCTCAAACGGCTCATCGAATTCCTTCAAGTGAGAGAGAAGGCGTATATCGTTGGAAAACTTCGCCGCGCTCTGCGCAATACCCGACAGAACAGCGAGAACATCGAAATCAACCTTTCTCGAGTATGTTTGTCCGGACACGGAATAGCATGCCTCAAAACCCATCTTTTCGGCAATAAGCTTGTCAAGCTTTTTCACCTTTTCATAGTCGCCTTCGAATAATTCGAGGAAGGATGCGCCTGTGCCCGTCGTGCCCTTGCAGCCGAGAAGCTTAAGGCGGGATATTGTATACTCCAGCTTATCAAGGTCAGAGACGAGATCCTGCAGCCACAAGGTAGCTCTCTTGCCCATTGTCGTAGGCTGAGCTGCCTGGAAATGCGTATATGCGAGGGTAGGAAGTGACTTGTGAGTCTCCGCAAAGCGCGAAACGGCTTTAATACAGCTTACAAGGAGCTTTTTAATCTGCTCTAGGCCTGCGCGCATAAGAATAATATCGGTATTGTCGCCGACATAGCATGATGTAGCGCCGAGGTGAATAATTCCCGCGGCATTCGGGCAGCAGTCGCCGTATGTTTTAACATGAGCCATAACGTCATGCCGTACTTCCGACTCGTATTTTTTTGCTTTATCGTAGTCGATATTGTAAATATTATCCTTTAACTCTTTGATTTGCTCGTCGGTGATGTTGATGCCGAGTTCTTTTTCGCTCTCGGCGAGAGCAACCCAAAGCTTTCTCCATGTAGAAAATTTTGTGTCTGCGGAGAATATTTTTTTCATTTCAGCACTCGCGTACCTGGTGCACAGCGGGTTTTCGTAAACGTCAGTCATAAGCCGTCCTTTCGAATAGCATATAAATTTTACATATTTATTATATCACATAAAACGGTTTGAAATATGAATAAAACCATGTTTATGTATCAATGAGACAAAAATCTCCGAAATAGCCAATGAGGTCAAATTCGGAGTGAGGTTTTTGTTAATTTTAATAGATTTTATTCTTCGTCACAGCGGGAATCACACGGGATCTTATAACATCCGAAACCACAGCGGCTGCGGCAATCTTTATCGAGTCCCCCGCGATAAAGGGTATCACACATACAGCGAGGCTGTATGCGGCGGTATTGCCGGAAACGAACATAAACCATGCCGTACCGAATGCGTACAGAACAGCAGTACCGAGAACCATTCCGACAACATTCCAAAGAATTCTGTGTTTTTTAGCTCTGTCGGCAAAAATGCCTGTGATTAACGAGCACATTACGTAACCGATAAGATAACCGCCCGTGGGACCTACCAAGCGCTCAAATCCGCCGACAAAACCGGAGAATACGGGCAAGCCGACCGCTCCGAGCACCAGATATGCGGATACCGCAAGTGTTCCGCCCTTCCATCCGCATACTGACGCGGCAATATAGAGTGCAAATGTCGCAAGAGAAATCGGAATCGGCCCGATATTGACAGAGAAAGGAGACACTACACACATAAGCGCGGTAAATATCGCAGCCTGGGTAAAGAATCTGAGTTCACGACTTTTTGCATTCATATCGAACATAAGCTCCCGAGTTGAAATTAATCAAAACAATTCCGTCGGCTAAGCACCTCGGAATCGCGCAACATAAATATTATAATACCGTATTCTCATCATGTCAAGTGATATGCCGTCAATTTTGTATAAACGTAAAATTTACCTTTTCCCACCGCCGCATTTACTTTGAGAATTTACCTTCTTAAAAATTAAAAAAGCACTTGACAAAACGCGGCGAGAGTATTATAATAAAACAGCAGTCGTAATGAGATGGTCGCGGCTGTCGTGTTTTCAATCACGGAGAAGTACTCAAGAGGCCGAAGAGGCGCCCCTGCTAAGGGTGTAGGTCGGGTAACCGGCGCGAGAGTTCAAATCTCTCCTTCTCCGCCAATATGTAAATATACTTTGAGTGTTTGCGTGTATATTTACAATTCAGCAGGAAGAACATTGTTTCACTCAATGAGACAATGTTCTTTTTCTTTGTCATTCAACAAATCACGGATAAACCGATAGGTTATATCCACTCGTTGAATTTTCCGTTCATGCTTCTTTTCACGTTCATGGACTGTGATTTCTTCAATCAAGCCAAAAACAATCGTTCTATCAAGAGTTTGAATGTTATCATACTGACTGATTAAATCAAGCCATGCATCAATGTCATTTGTAGTATCTTGAATTTTATCCAGTTCATTCTTTAATTCAGGTATTTTCTTTTCCAGCGAACTCTGCTCCGCAGTATATTCTTTCATCAAGCTGCTGCATACGCTTTCCGGAATTTGACCGGTGCATTTATCCTCATACAAATTCTTAATTCTTGCCTGAACATCGGAAATTCTCTGCTCGCATTCATGAATCTGCTTTTTGATGATACCTGATTCAGATGAATTATTCTTTCTCATGCTATTGTAAAGCCGCTGTGCCAATTCTTCCCGTTCAGTAACAGCTAAATGAGCAAATCGCCGTATGTCTTCCAAAATAAAAGTACTGATATGTTCTTCCGCTATGTAATGTTGAGAACACGCCGAACCACCGTTATTGTTATACCTGCTGCAGCGATAAATCCCTGTGATAATGGTGTTTTTTATTCGCCGTCTCATGTATGCAAGCGGCATTCCGCAATCTGCACATTTAATCATACCGGAAAATAATCCTATGTATCCTTCTTTGGTTTTTCGCACTCTTTTCTGACCGGAATTCAGTCTTTTTTGAACTCTGTCCCAAACGTCGCGTTCAATCAATGGCTCATGGGTATTTTCAACTATAATCCAGTTTTCGGGACTTATTGGGCGAACTTTTTTTGTTTTAAATGATATAACTTCACGTTTCCCCTGAACCATGTTTCCGATATACGCCTGATTTCTGAGAATCTGTGTAATCGTTGCACTTCCCCATAAGTTTTTATCTCTTGTAAGTGGATTTGTAAGTCCACGCTGCTCATAATAATAAAAACGCGGTGAAGAAATACCTTGTTCGTTCAAGCTGTCTCCTATCATTCTTGCACTTTCACCATTATCAAAGCTGTGAAATAGATACCGGACAATTTTTGCAGCTTCTTCGTCAATTATAAGCTTATGCCTGTCTTCTGGAGACTTCATATAGCCGTACGGAGCATGACTGCCAACAAACTTGCCCTGTTCCGCTATTTTCTTTTTTACTTGCCTAACCTTTTTGGAAACCTGACGCGGATAAAATTCGTTTAAAACATGATGAAACGCTGCAATGTCATTATTATCCTGCATTGTATCGATTCCATCATTGACTGCTATAAACCGAATATTCTTCTCATTGAAATATTCCTCTGTATAGTAACCTGTTTGAACGTAATTTCTCCCAAGTCGCGAAAGATCTTTTGTTATAATACAATCGATCTTTCCGTTTTCGGCATCTTTTATCATTCGCTGAAAATCCGGACGATCAAAATTCGTTCCGGTATAACCGTCATCTATATATGTGTCTCTTAAATTCCACCCTTTCTCCGCAACATAGTCTGTTAATACCTGACGTTGGTTTGCGATACTCATACTTTCCAGATTGCCGTTATGGTCATCCCTCGATAAACGGCAGTAAATTCCTACATCATAATTATCCTGCAATTTCATTTTCATTACCTCCCATTACAGCAGGAAAAATGATAAGGATTGATTGCAAAGTATATTATATATATTTACCGACCGTCTGTCCATATTTAAAGATAACATATTATTTCCCCTCTATTTTCGTGTCTTTAATAATTTTAAACATTAAATCCTTTACCTTTTCTTTTCCTGTAAAATAGCTGTTTACAACAAAAGTACAATATCCCAATTTATATGTTGTAGATACTATATTTTTATCGATGATTTTTGTTTCTATAGCTTTATTTTCTTTCATGTTTTATCACCTTTAAAAAAAATTTCATCAGGCAAACTGCGGTATACAGTTTCATGTGATTTTCACACCGCCCTCCTCAGCCGCCGTACTGTGTACGGATGTATCATTATACTTTTATACGGATCATGGCTGGACAGATTACCACTCCGTCCTGACAACAAAACATTTCTCGCTCACATGAAAAAACAGTTCTTTCATGGTCATGGCGTATTTTTTATCCGGCTCCCCATATAAAAAACGTGCCTGATTTTTATTCTGCATATAAATATGCTTTCTTTGTCAATGAGCATCGGTTGTTTGCCAACCGTAAGAAACACATAACTTATAAACAGTTATATGCTTTTTGCAACTGGTAAGCACATGTATCGCAGGAACCGCAGAAAGGGGAATGCGGTTCTGACGTGTGTTAATTTACATGAAAGGCAAGAGTGCGTATGATAAGCCGTATTTTTAAACGGGTACGCATTTCCTCATCTATGTAGCTGTGTGCATTTCCCGCATCGTCGATCATTTTTCGAGTACATAGTTTTGCAATATACCTGTCATAATGTCCCAAAACGATGTCGATTGCTTCGAGATCTCCTTTGGTTGCCGCCGAAATCACATGGAACGGCAACAGATTTCTTTCGTTATTCCTCATCTGTTTTTCCCTCCATATACTGTTTTAATTTAGCAAGAGCCGCTTTCCGATTTCGAAAAACGGTACTCCGTACAACATTCAGCAACTCTCCGATTTCCGAATCACTCATATCAAGATAGTACGCCAAAAGGATAATATCACGCTTCTGCTGCGAAAGTTCCTCCAACGCTTCGCCGAGCAATACGTTTTTTACCGCTACATCAAATCCGGACACCGTAAACCGCATATGCTCAAATTCATAGGTATCCTCGTAATAGAATTGATTGAAATCACTTTCATTCATGGCGGAAAAAGATATTTCCCGTTCTGATAACCTGTCCATCTCACGGTAAAAGCTTCTTGCCTCACCCTTGAGATGTTTTTTAATATAAGCGTCGTACTGATGCTGTATTGTTTTGCTGTTGGGAGAAGACGATTCCATTTCTGTCACCTCCCTCCTTCGTAAAAATTGTTCCCCTTTCGCCTACTATCCGTATCAGGAAGGGCGATTTGTTGCAGAATATGTCGAAAAAACAAAAATTGCCCGACTGAAACGCCAGCCGGGCTTTATACTTTATATGCAC
>CAZWLL010000004.1:0-4495 GCA_964634795.1 uncultured Ruminococcus sp.
TATATACAAGGGCAACATAGTTGAGGTTGCACCCGCCGAGGAATTATTCGATTATCCGCTTCATCCTTATACACGCTCCCTCATTTCCGCAATTCCGATTCCCGATCCCGCGCTTGAAAAGCATAAGGTTCTCTTCACATATGATCCTTCCGTACATGACTACAGTGAGGATCAACCCGAGATGGTTTGTATCGGTCACGACCATTACATTTACGGAAATAAGAAGGAAATCGAAGAATATAAAGCGGTAAGAGAAAAGAATGTCCCGATTAAATCCGTAACAATCAGTGACAGTGAAGTAACTGAGGACGATACTCAGACTGAGACTGTAAGCCATGAGGTAATACTCGATACTCCTCTGCACGATACAGGCAATCCGTGGTACTCGGTAGCATCATTCTTCCTTCCCATACCCGGACTTATCGCCGCCGCGATTTTCAAAAGCAAGAATTACATACGCAACTTTAAAGCATGCAGAAAAGGAGCTCTTATCGGGCTCGGATTGCTTGCGGCTGTTGTGGTGCTGTTCATCATCTTCTTAATTATCGCTCAATTTTAACATTTAACGCAACATACAGCAAAGGTAACGCCTGTTTTAAGGTCGTCTTAAGAATTATCACAGATAATTCTTCTTGTCGGCTCTTAACCAAAGTGTTACCTTGTTGTTTATAAGGAATTGAAAATACAAAAAATAAAATGAGAGAAAACAAAACTCCATATGTTCCTCCCGTAAAGCATATAGAGCTTGACGAGAGAAAACTCAAGCCTCGTCTGATTCTGACTATAGTGTTCTTTTTGATAGCTTTAGCCGCTATCACATACGGTGTCATATCAATGACATCTACCGAAGACGGATGGCGTACTATTGAGGTGTCATCGGAGCTGAGCGGAACATGCACATCGGAAATAGCGTTTCAGTATAATCTCGGAGCATCGGGTGTTGCCGCGGGTGTCGAATACAGAGCGCTGTCGAAGGTTTACAAGGAAGCCGCAGACAACGCAACGAAAATATTCAATAATCTGACATATGTCGATACATCGAACTTGAGGACGCTTAACAATAATCCGAATGCTGAAATCGAGATAGCACCGGAGCTGTACTCCGCCCTGAAGCTCCTCTCGGATAACGGACGGAGAGAGATTTTTTACGCACCGTATTACGATGAATACAACAGCTTGTTTCTTTGTACCGATGATATTGAGGCGTACAACTTCGATCCGACGCGCAATGAGGATGAGGCACAGTATTTAGCTGATGTATCGAAATATATTAACGATGAGAGCCATGTTTCGCTGACATTCACGGGTGATAATAAGGTGATACTGAACGTATCGGACTCATATCTCACGTTTGCGGAGGAGTACGGTATACGGTCGTATATCGACCTGTACTGGATGAAAAACGCGTTTATTGTGGATTATATTGCCGATAAGCTTGTTGATAACGGATATTGCTTCGGTTCGCTGTCAACGTTCGACGGATATGTCAGAAATCTCGACAGCTCATCGGGCTATACTTACGGATTCAATTTGTACGATAAAGTTGACAATACCGTAAATCCCGCGGCGATAATGAATTATTCGGGCAGTATAGCTATAGTCAACTACCGCAGCTTTCCGATGTCCGACCTTGATGTACAATACTATTACGAGGACGAGAACGGAAAGATTATGCACAAGTATATAGGTGCGGACGGATATCCGATATGCTCCGCGTCTAGCCTTGTAATGCTGTCGCGTGACGCAGGCTGTGCGGAAATACTTGTTAAAACGATGAAGTATTACCTTGCCGACGAGCTCGACACGGAATCGATAGGAAATCTTACAGACATTGACTGCGTGTACTTTGACAACGGCAATATATTCACTCTCGTCAGTGACGAGAATATCACCTTCGATAATCTGTATGACGGATACGGCGTGAAGAAGATATCGTAACATGAATCGAAAAAGCATATCGAATGACCGCAATATCTTTACTTCAAGCGGCATTTGTGGTATACTTTCCTTGACAATAATGAAGAAAAGGTGCTTTATATGAAACTGTTTATAATACGTCACGGTGATCCGAATTACGCTATAGATAGCCTTACGGAGCGCGGTTGGCTTGAGGCAGATCTGCTTCGCGACAGACTGGTAAATCGAATATACACCGCAGACTACAGAGACCCCGATAAAACAAAAATCCACGAAACAATTACGAAGGTATACCTTTCCCCATTAGGCCGCGCACAGGATACGGCTAAGCATTTTCTTTACACGACAGGCATTAAAGCCGAAACAAAGGAGTGGCTGAAGGAGTTCCCGTACCCCGCATTCGAGCCGCTTAAAAAGTACGGTATCGGCGACAAGGATGCGAATTCCTGCCCGTGGGATCTTGACTTGAGGCTGTTTACAATGTTTTCACAGCAGCTGAGTGACAATGAGCATTGGTTTGAGCACGAGATATATACGACGACAGGTGCGGGAGAATACGCGCTGATGGTCTTCAGAGAGTTTGATAAGCTCCTCTCCGAAAACGGACTTGACAGACGCGGATACGAATTCAGAGTAAACGATAACTATGACGAAAACGCGAATATCGCAATATTCTGTCATATGGGACTCGGCTCTTTGCTTCTCGCACACATAGCGCATATAGCACCGCCGCTGTATTGGCAGATGATTCGTGTTATGCCGACATCGGTAAGCACGGTCGTATATTCGAAAACAAGACACGAAATCGAAGGAAAGCCCGCATACCAGTCTAAAATATTTATGATAGGTGATACGACGCATCTTGAGGATATAGGACTGACATACAGAGGATAAATCTATAAGTTTAGGAGATTTATTATGAAAACAGCGATAATTACAGGCGCGTCCGCAGGTCTCGGACGTGAGTTTCTCCGCAATCTGCCGATACTTTTCCCCGATATCGAAGAGTATTGGCTGATATCACGCAGTAAGGATAAGCTGGTTGAAGCCGCAAGAGAGGTACCGCGTCAGTGCAGAATATTCCCTCTTGATTTGACACTTGACGAAAGCTATGATAGATTTGCCGCAGAGCTTGAAAAGCTGAAGCCCGATGTATGGATGCTTATAAACAATTCAGGCTGCGGTTTTCTCGGCAACGTCGGTGAGGGAGAGCTGAAAAAGCAGACACAAATGATTGACCTTAATCTCAAGGGACTTACCGCGATGACGCATGTAACACTGCCGTATATGCATAAAGGCGGATGTGTTATTAACGTGTCATCTATAGCATCCTTCTGTCCGAATCCGAGAATGACTGTTTACAGCGCGTCAAAGGCGTATGTAACGGCATTTACATTCGGTATAAGCGAGGAGCTAAAAGCAAAGGGAATTACGGCAACGGCAGTGTGCCCCGGACCGATGGATACAGACTTTATCAAGGTCGGCGGAATCAAGGGCAACTCAAAGACGTTTGATGTTCTCCCGTACTGCGATCCGGCAAAGGTAGCATACGGCGCTCTTGTTGCGGCAGGCTACGGCAAGACTGTTTATACGCCCACGGCGTTCTATAAGTTCTACCGTGTACTTGCAAAAATCACTCCGACCAAGCTCATGATGAAGATGTCTAAAACCTGAAGAACAGTGCTTCATTCGAAAGAATACCTTGAAATGACCAAACAAGAAAAATTACTTGCAAAATAACACCTTCTCTGATATAATCTACTCGTACGAAAAACAACGCGAAAGGATAAACAAAATGAACAACGGACAGGACAAAATCGTCGCACAGGTAGCAGGAAAACCGATTTATGAAAGTGAAATAGATGCTACACTTATGCAGATGGGACAGAGAGCACAGAGCTACAACAACCCGCAGGGCAGAGCTGTAATTCTCGAACAGATTATAAACAAAAAGCTTTTCCTTCTTGACGCGCAGAGAAATCTTCTCGAAAGAGAACCCGCATTTAAGGAACAGCTCAACAGAGTAAAAGAAGAGCTTCTCGCAAGCTATAATATTCAGAAGGCAGTCGAGAAGGTTCGCGTAACCGATGAAGAGGTTAAGAAATACTATGACGAGCATCCCGAGCAGTTTGACGCGGGCGACACCTTCAACGCAAGTCATATACTTGTCGATTCCGAAGAGCTTGCGAAGGAGCTTAAGGCAAAAATCGAATCCGGAGAGCTCACATTCGAGAACGCCGCAATGGAGCACAGTACATGCCCGTCAGGCAAGCAGGGCGGAAGCCTCGGCGATTTCGGCAAGGGTCAGATGGTACCCGAATTCGAAAACGCCTGCGCCGCAATGAACGAGGGAGAAATGTCAGATCCCGTAAAGACTCAGTTCGGCTGGCACATTATTAAGCTCAACAAAAAATCCGCAGGCGGAAAGCTCGAGTTCTCCATGGTTAAGGATGAAATCAAGGAAGCTCTTATCGGTGAGAAGCAGCAGGCTGCATACCAGAGCAGAGTAAATCAGCTGAAGATTCTTTATCCCGTAGATAAGCTTTAATGAATCAAGCCGCATAACGCGCGAAAAAAA
>CAZWLL010000004.1:4595-23667 GCA_964634795.1 uncultured Ruminococcus sp.
TCTTTATCCCGTAGATAAGCTTTAATGAATCAAGCCGCATAACGCGCGAAAAAAAAAGAAGCCGTAAGGCTTCTTTTTTTTTTGAAGTACATTAATTACGAAGTACATTAATTACTTGAGGAATTTAAAGCTTGATATAATCGGAGGCTCCTGAGCTTTGTTCTGGCATACTCTTACGAAGCAAATCAAATCGATTACAACGGTAATGATTGCCCAAACACTGACAGCAATCCAGCCGAGGACGGGAATAATAGCAAGGAAGCACGACAGAGCCAATATAACCTGAATCTTCAGAGCCTGTTTAACATGGAAGAATGCGAACGGGGAATTTCCGCTGGCGAGGAGAGTAATAATGATGCCGATCCATCCGAAAAGGTACGGAACCATAGCGAGTATTTTATTTTCGGAAATGTCGGCGGGATTGAATTCGGCGGTATGATCCGTTGACGGAGCTGCGGGAGCCGCATTCGGAACAGACATAAGAGGAGCATTGCACTGAGGGCAATTGCTTACGGAATCGTCGAATGTCAAACGACAGTTAGGACAGAATTTCATTTTAAACCTCCAAAAATAATATATAAAGCACGATGCTTTATTGTTAATTAAGTATATCACATATTATAGAACTTGTCAACACGCATTGAAATGATAAATGAGCGGAAAAGATTAAAACAGGATTAAAACAGTTCGTTTTTTACATATATTCATTGACAATTAATATATTTTGGGTTATAATAAAAATTGGGTAATATTTTTGTTTTAAGGAAATATGATGCAAAAAGAAAAATGTGTAAAAAGGATTGCCGCACTCTTATTTGCATTAACAACAGCGTTTACGACATCCGGTAAAGCAAGTGCGTTCGGCATTTTCGATTCATACAACAATATAAAAGGCGAATCCATAGAGGAACAGCTCGAAAACTCACTGAGAGAAAAGCTCGGCTCGAGTATTAAAGCAGGGGAGGATCTCAGCGCAAATGACGCCGCTATGAGACTGTACTATCTCGGATTTATATCCGGAGACGGTACGGACATAAACGGCGGAGTTGAGTTTTCACTGGAGCGAGGTCTTAACCGTGTGGAATCGGCGGTTTTCGCCGTAAGATTGCTCGGAGCGGAGGATGAGGCTTTGCTTGTGCATTACAGCCATCCGTTTACAGACGTTCCCGAGTGGGCATCCGACTATGTCGGATACATATATACCTGCGGTCTGCTCGATGATTTAATCGACGGGGCGGAGGATTACAACAATCTCAAATTCGGTCCGCAGCTCGGTGAATCAACCGAGAGATTTATGAGCTATATGCTGTATGCGCTCGGTTACCGTATAGGCGCGGGCGACTATACATACTATATGGCGGCTGACTATGCGAGAAGTATAGGCATATGCGTAACGGATAAGGACGAGCCTCTCACAAGAGCGGGAGCGGTTTCCGCAATGTACAATACACTGCGTGCTACCATAAAAGGCTCGGACAGAATTTATTCCGACGTACTGGTTGAAAAGGGAGAAATAAGCTACAGCGATGCCGTATTCCTTCTTTGGAACAAACAGACATCAGAGGTTAATGAATATCTTGACGCGGTAGGTTATGAAAACGCTTGGATTGTACCGAACGGATACTACAAAATAAAGGCTGTCGGAAGCGGAAAGCTTCTTAATGTAGCGTCATCGGGTATGAACAGTGACTATGAGGGAGTCGGAGTTACGCTTTGGGATGCGAGTGACGACATAACTCAGACCTTCAGAATAGAAAGAACCGAGAGAGGAACATACTACATATACGCCGCGTCATCACGAAACGGTTACGGAAGAGTCCTCGGAGTCAACAAAAACTATTCATCGACGTCGGTCGGCTTGTATCAATCCACAGGCTCGAACGCTCTTGAGTTTAATATAATCGGTTCGGCTGACGGAACGTGGAAAATAGAATCCGCGTCAAGCAAGCTTCAGCTCGGTACCTCCGGAGGCACATCAAACGGCAGTGGAATTGTGCTTGGCGGCACATCGATTTCGTGGGAATTCACCAGAGAGGGAACAATGAACTCATCGGGTGAAGAAATGGCTGTGTTTGTGGCAAAATCACTTCTCGTAACACAGGGGGCGTATGATGAATACTCACACGGAAATCAGAACGCGCTTGACATACAGCCTGCCGAGAGGGCGGTTTACTCACCGTTTAACGCAAAGGTTGTCGCAATCAACGCCACCGAAACCGCATGCAATGCTGTTTGGATTGAGAGTACCGATAAAGTCAGATACGCTGACGGAACGTATGATTATATGACGCTTTGTTTCATGCATGACAACGATATTTCCGATATATACATAGGACAGGCATTGACTCAGGGTGAATATTTCTACGATTCGGGAGACTACGGAATCGCGAGCGGCAAGCATGTTCATATGGCAGTGTACCGCGGAAAATACAATTCGTCAATGAAGACCGGAAGCGGAGATGTAAACGCAGAGGATGCGCTGTTTTTGCCGGACGATACATATGTATATGATGACTATGGAATTGCATGGAAATCAACGAGCCTTGCCGGATGATTCAACCGAAAAAGGAACAAAGCAATGGATAGAGAAATCAAGCGAAAAATCAAGGAACTGTGTGACGATGCGGGAAGTGCCGCGGCGGCTGCCGCATGTGACGACCTGACCGATAACATAGAAAAGGCGTACAATGAACGTGTAAAAGCCGGAATGAGTGAGCTTGACGCATATCGTGATGTGCTTAAAAACATTGACGACATAAAGAAAATGCTCGACTCCATGCCTCTCACCGAGGACGAAAAGCGCGGACGAAGCACCAGAGAGAATTACAAGCAGAACGCGAAATTCATAGACAAAATATGTTCTGCTTTGTGGATGCTTGTGGTGTTCGTATATCTTGCTTTTTCGCTGATATTCGGAGGATGGCGGGTTACATGGCTGATCTTCATATGGGGCTCCATAGGCCAGTCCATTATGAATATGGTCAAAAAATATAATAAAGGTACACCGCTGAATACACTGCTGAAGCATGAAGTACCGTCGATAGTATGGCGTATAATTGTAATATTATACTTCGGTATAAGCTTAACCGTCGGAGGATGGAAATTTACGTGGCTGTTGTTTATATTAGGTGTTCTTATCAATAAAGTATTCGACTTATTATTTGGTGACAATGCGGAGGGATGACTCTTGAAAAACTCAATTGAACATGATGTTGCGACTGACTGCCTTGAATTTATGTTTGAGTATTATACAATTGTGAGAAAGCATATTGTTGAAGAAAACAACGTTAGGTTCCATTCTCACAGCTTTTATCTGCTGAATATTTTGAGCTGCAATAAAGATAATCCGCTGACTATGACAGCTTGTGCTAAGGAAATGAATATAACAAAACAGCAGTTGACGAAGCTTGCCGACATGCACGAGGCAAACGGTCATGTTGTGCGCATATGTGATGAGTTTAATCGACGACAAATAAAGCTTCAGATTACCCCGCAGGGAGAAAAGTATTTCGAACGCCTGAAGAGTGTGATAATTGCCGAAATTATCGGTATGCTTGATAAGTGCAGTGCAAAAGAAAAGAACGAAATTCAAAACTGTGTAAAGAAGCTGTCCGTTATAATGAAAAAATATGAATAATAAAAAGAGGCGTGATATGTATCCCCAATACCGGGTGTCCGGATAATCGGGTACATATCAAAGCCTCTTTTTCATTCCTTACTAAGCTTGATTATAAAATCCTTCAGCATGGTGCATCTTGTTACATGGCGGTCGTTTTGTATCATAGTGTTCAGCACTGACAGCTTGCCGACTAAAATAACCATGCGTGCGCCTCGTGTAACCGCTGTGTATATAAGGTTGCGTGAGAGAAGCATCGGTGCGCAGTTGTACAGGGGGATTACAACGGCGTTGTATTCGCTTCCCTGGCTTTTGTGTACCGTTATTGCGTATGCGTGGTCGATTTCGTCAAAAGCGGTGAAGTCGAGCGTACAGCGTCTGTCATCGAACTGCACCTCAAAGGTGTTTTCGTCCGTATCGATTGAGTTTATAACTCCGATATCGCCGTTGTAAATTCCCATGCCGTTTTTTCCGTCATTGTCTTCCCATTCGACCGTGTAGTTATTCTTTGTCTGCATAATTCTGTCACCGACACGGAAAACAACATCACGGTATTTTTTTTCTTTCTTACCGGGGGCGGGTGGATTCAAAACAGACTGTATCATGGCATTAAGGTTGTCCGTACCGGAAAGGCCTTTTCTTGACGGTGTTATAACCTGAGTTTTATTTATGATATCCTCACCGTAGCTTCTCGGAAGTCTGCTGCACACAAGATCTGTGACGGTCATGGCTATACTTTCCTCCGATTCACGCGGCAGGAAGAAAAAGTCGGAGTCGGCACCTCGCTTATCGAGTATGGGGGATATGCCTTCGTTAATCCGATGGGCGTTTGTTATTATAAGACTGCTTTGCGACTGACGGAAAATTTCGTTCAGACGTACTGTCGGGTATACGCATGAGTCTATTATATCACGCAGAACGTTTCCGCAGCCTACCGACGGCAGCTGGTCGGAATCGCCGATGAGAATGAGCCTTGAGCCGTTTTTAACGGCTTTTAAGAGCGAATCCATGAGGTATATATCAATCATTGACGCCTCGTCTATTATCACGACATCGGCATCCAGAGTGTTGTTTTCGTCTCTTAAAAACTGTGCGCCGCCATCTATATCGGATGCGGCATCCATTTCGAGAAGACGATGTATGGTTTTCGCCTCGTGCGACGTTGCTTCGCTCATACGCTTAGCCGCTCTTCCGGTAGGGGCGGCAAGCGCGATTTCAAAGTCAAGGGAGGAGAATATCGAGATAAGTCCTTTGATAATTGTGGTTTTGCCCGTGCCGGGACCTCCGGTCAAAACCATTACGCCCTCTGACATGGCGGTGAAGAGAGCCTGTCTCTGAGCCTCAGCGTACTTTATTCCGGATTGAGCCTCGCATTTTTCAATCATAAGTCTCGCATCGCTTACGCTTATTTTCGGACAGAGGCTGCTGATTTTCTTCAGTTTTTCGGCAATGTAAAGTTCTGCGGTATATGTTCTCGGCTCGTAAATATAGCGTATACCGCCTTTTTTAACGGGTACAAGTGTCAGCTTGGTGAGAGCGTCCTCAATACATGAGGAGACGTATTCGAGCTTTTCAGCGTTTCCCTCGAAGAGCAGGTCGCATGTGCAGCGTATGAGGTCATCGAGCGGAAGACAGGTGTGTCCCGATCTTGCCGCCTCCGCGCGAAGAACATAAACTGCTCCGTGAATAATTCTCTCGGATGATGACGGATCGAGCCCCATGCTCATTGCAATGCTGTCCGCGCGTGTGAATGAAATCCCGCGAAAATCCTCGCAAAGTCTGTACGGATTCATACGTATTTTGTCGACAGCGGAGCTGCCCCATTTTTTATATATTTTCATAGCGGTCTGTGGGGTGAACAGGTCGCGGCAGAACATCATTACTGCACGTGCGCCCGATATCGATTTGAAGTTTTCCGCTATGCTTTCGGCTTTTTTTCGTGTGATTCCGGGAATTTCGGCAAGCCAATCGGGATGCTCATCTATAACATTAAAGGTATCTGTACCGAATTGCTCGACTATTTTCTGAGCGGTTTTAGGTCCTATGCCCTTAACAGCTCCCGATGACAGATAGCGCAGAATGTCGCCTTCCTCGGCGGGAATTGTTTTTTCATATGCCTGAGCCTCAAACTGCTTGCCGTAGGTTTTGTGGTTTACCCATTTTCCCGTAACCGTAAGCTTGTCGCCCTCGGCAAGGTAAGGAATTATGCCTGTGACGGTCACGGGGTATCCGGCTGTATCTTCCATCTCGAATACAACATATCCGTTTTCTTCGTTCTGATACACGATTGAGTCCGCAATACCGGATATTGTTTCAAGTTCGCTTGTATCTCCGTCACCGTACATGACATCTCCTCACTTTCCTATTGATCAGTTAACCTTCAAATATTATACCTCAAAAGCATGGAAAAGTCAAATAAAACACAGAGGCTGTCGTATGACAGCCTCTGTGTTAAGGTTTATCTGAATTATCAGTATTCAAGCTCGGTGAAGGCTGTAATAACTCTGTCGAGAGACTTTGTTTCCGCCTTCAGTGCCTTTGTCGCAGTGGATACATAGTTGTTGTTTTTATTATTGTAAACGCTGTTGTATGCGCTTCCGAATGTACCGCCCCATGAGAAGTCTACTGCCCAGTCATATGATTTTGAATCGAATATTATGTTGAGCATTTCAACGGAGTCGTTGTCACGCACAAGCTTAGCGGCGAAGAGCACGTCATAAAGTGCGGAACGGAGTGTATCTGTTGAGAATCCGCAGAGAACCTCGAGAATAATACCGGTTCTTTCGGGGTCGGGATTCGTCATAGGAATAGCATAAACCGTTGTCCAGCCGTTTGATACGTAGTTGCCGTAACTTTCCTGTTCTTCATTCTTCTTCGGCATAGGCAATACACCGAAATCATTTTCCATGTCACGAAGGGAGTTTATCGGGCCGAGCATAGCGCCTGCGAATACGATATTTCCTTTATAGAAATCTTGCCAAGTACCGGTATATGTCATCTGCTTTTCGACCATGTAGTTGTAGAGTGTATCTACTGCATTAATCTGACTTTCGGTGAGAGTATTAATTACAAGGTTGCCGTCATCGTCGATATCGATTGACTTTTCGCCCATTGCGTATATCCAGTGTTTTACGTGGTCGTTGCCTTCAACATGACCTATAACATCTTTGCCGACTTTCAGCTCGCCGTCGCCGTCAAGGTCACGCTCGCACGCGGTGCAGAGCTGATACATTTTTTCAATAGTCCATTTTCCTTCGAGTACATCCTGATAAGGAAGCTCAAAGCCGTTTTGCTCGAGGATTGTCTTATTCGTGAATATAACCTCGACTGCGAAATCATCGAAGGTGTTGATGTCTCCGCTTATCCAGTACAGCTTTGAATTAAACAGAGTGAACGTATTGACTATGTTTTTGTCCCACCATGAGTTTGAGGTGTCAATGTAATTCTTAAGGTTGAAATACATTCCGTTCTGTGCCTGAGGGCCAATGAAGTCCATACGGTTGAGAACGGCGTCATATTCGGTTGAGCCCGCGGGGACGTCCGCTTTAACCTGATTTTGAATTGTATCGTCACCGTTTATGAATATAGGAGTTATCGTGATGTTGATAAGATCCTCGGTCGCAAGGTTTCGGTTGTAAATGGCGTCGTTCATAGGCGTTCCGTCTGTTTCTTCAACCCATACCTCGTTTACATCTGAGCCTACCTCGGCATACATATGAGAACCGACAGCAGGTGCCATAACCTTGTAGCCGTATCCTTCATAATCGTATGATCCGTACTTTTCCTTTACTATGTCGGTAACGGTCGGTTCGGCTTCTTCGGTTTCCGATTCCGTCTCAGCCGCAGAGGTGACGGTTTCTTCTGCCGATGTGCCTGCATCGCTGTTTTCGGTTGATTCCGAGCATGATACCGCAGACATGGCAAGCAATATCACTGCAAGGGATAACGCTGCAAATCTTTTCATATAAATCCTTTCCGTCAAACTATTCCGCAGCTTATGATGTTCAAGCAAGCTGTCAATAAAACTATAGACATGCATAACTACAGAAATAGTTATGTGCATAATGTATAATATTGTAAATACAGTTTAACAGAAAACGGTGATTATGTCAAGAGATATTGCTTATTTTAATCGGGAATATTCAAATCAGAAGTTGAACGCGGTTTTGATTTCCTCCGCGAAATCGCGTGCTTCCCACGGAACATTCAAGTCCTCACGTCCCATGTGACCGTATGCGGCGAGATCACCGTAAATAGGTCTGCGCAAATCAAAGCGTTTGATTATAGCGGCGGGACGCATGTCGATTTTTTCGCGAACAAAATCAGCGAGAACCGAATCGTCAACCTTGCCTGTGCCGAAGGTGTCAAGCAGAACGGATACGGGGTGAGCTACACCGATAGCATAAGCTATTTGAACCTCACAGCGCTTTGCGATACCGGATGCCACGACATTCTTTGCGATATAACGTGCCATATATGACGCGCTTCTGTCGACCTTAGTCGGGTCTTTTCCGGAGAACGCGCCGCCGCCGTGACGTGAATAACCGCCATATGTGTCGACGATGATTTTTCTGCCTGTAAGTCCGCTGTCACCCATAGGGCCGCCTATTACAAATCGTCCCGTAGGATTTACGTAAATTTTCGTTTCATCATCGAGCATATCCTCGGGAAGGGTAGGATGAATAACCTCATGGATAATATCGTCGCGTATTTTGTCAAGCGATACATCGGGGTCATGCTGTGAGGAAACAACGATTGTGTCTATGCGCACAGGCTTGTCGTCATCGTATTCGATTGTAACCTGAGTTTTTCCGTCGGGTCTGAGATATGAAAGGGTACCGTTCTTTCGTACCTCTGTCAGTCTCTTTGCCATTTTGTGAGCAAGTGAAATCGGGAGCGGCATAAGCTCGGGAGTTTCATCGCAAGCATAGCCGAACATTAAGCCCTGATCTCCTGCGCCTGTGGAAAATTCATCGGCTTCGATGCCTTCCTTTGATTCAAGCGAATTGTCGACACCGAGTGCGATATCGGGAGATTGTTCATGAATTGAATTGATAACGGCGCAGGTGGAGCCGTCGAAGCCGTATTTTGCGCGGTCATATCCGATGTTAAGAACGGTATTGCGGACGATGGATTGAATATCAACATAGCTGCCTGTTGTTACTTCACCCATAACCATAACAAGACCTGTAGTGCAGCAGGTTTCGCATGCTACACGAGACATGGGGTCGTTTTTCAGCATTTCATCGAGAATGCGGTCGGAAATTTGGTCACAGATTTTATCGGGATGTCCTTCTGTAACCGATTCGGATGTAAAAAGTCTTTTCATAATATCCTTTCGGCGGATGCGGGACTAGGCAGACGCAAATTAAATCAAAAAATGTTCTCATTCCTCGACAGAATGAGAACATTGTCATTTACAGAATTACTCATCTGTCAGGAATTGGCACCTTGTCGTTGAAGATAGGTTGCCGGGCGTCACAGAGCCAGTCTCTCAGCCACTCTTGATAAGTTATTAAATTTTAGCGATAAATATTATAACATATCGGCTCGATATAATCAATAGAGAATATCGAAAAACTTTACTAAATATAGCAAGCCGCAAAATTTATTTTATAGTGAAAGAGCCGCCGAGCTTTACAAAGAAATAAACAAGCGCCGCTGCCGCTATAATGATTGCCGCTGCCAGTGTGATTATATACGATGATGACAGCTTCCTCTTACCGCCGTGAACAGTAGATTCCGTCGGAATCGAAGCTTCGGATTTGTGCGATACGGTGGTGCTGACGAATCCCGCAAGGCGTATAGCCTCGGATATCGGCTTGTAGATAAGAAAGACAATCGCGGCATTGAATATTCCCTTAGTGAGATTGAAGGGCAGGAGCAGCGTCGGTATCATAGCGGCGACGTCTGCAGTGGATACTCCCATATAAAACGGAGTGATAACAAGGTTAGCCGCCATCATAACCGCCGTCATTGATACAACGGAGGCAATCATACCGATGAGTGCTCCCGTCATTGTTCTTTTACGGGAATAGATGCAGCTTCCGACGCAGATAAACACTGTGCTTGACAGAACGTTCATAATAAGCCCGTAAATTCCCGTAGAGCTTATAGTCACGAACTCGATAAAGCCGACTATAAGAGCCATAGCAAAGCCGTAGACGGGGCCGAAAAGCATGGCTCCGACCGTCATAACGGCATCCTTCAAATCAAAAGAGAGAAATGACGCTTTGAAATGGAAAAGAACGCAGCATACATAAGCAAAGGCTGAAAAAAGACCTACTGCAACGATGGTTTTTGTTTTATTTGATTTGTAAGTAGTTTTAGACATTGTAAAGCTCCCTATAAAATAATATGATTAATAATATGTATTGTTATCGGGAGAAGCAAAATTCCCGCCAAGCCGCGCATACAAATCGTATACGCAAATTGACGGGAATGCGTAAAAACGCTATTTCTTCTCACATCCGGACTTTAACCGTCGGTACAGGAGTTTCACCTGTTCGGCGTTACACAGTAAACAGTAACGTTCGCGGACTTTCGGTAAGCTGCCGATCACCGCCGGTAAGGAATTGCACCGTTTCCCGAATTTTTTAAACTTGGAAAATAATAAGTCTGAAAACAACAAGACTGACGGAGCGTGAGCCCAGTCAGTCTTGAAATATCAGTTGTTAAGCATCGATTTCGATAACAACGCCGGAACCAACTGTTCTGCCGCCTTCACGGATAGCAAAACGAAGACCCTTTTCAATAGCGATAGGTGTGATAAGTTCAACTGTCATATCAACGTTATCGCCGGGACGGCACATATCTGTTCCTTCAGGAAGAGTAATTGTACCGGTAACGTCAGTTGTTCTGAAATAGAACTGCGGTCTGTAACCGGAGAAGAAGGGCTTCTGACGGCCACCTTCTTTTTCTGTAAGAACGTAAACCTGACCTACAAACTTTGTGTGGGGATGAATTGTACCGGGCTTGCAGAGAACCTGTCCTCTTTCAACGCCCTTCTTGTCGATACCACGGAGAAGAAGACCAACGTTATCGCCTGCTTCAGCGGAATCAAGAAGTTTACGGAACATTTCGATACCAGTGATAACTGTGGACTTCTTTTCTTCAGAAAGACCAACGATTTCAACTGTATCGGACATCTTAACTGTACCACGTTCTACTCTACCTGTAGCAACTGTACCACGACCTGTGATGGAGAATACGTCTTCAACAGGCATAAGGAAGGGCTGGTCAGCCTTACGGTCAGGAGTAGGAATGTAGGAGTCAACAGCATCCATAAGTTCGTGGATGGAAGCGTACTCGGGAGCGTTGGGATCTGTGGAAGTGGATTCAAGAGCAACACGAGCAGAGCCGCGGATAATCGGAACATCGTCGCCCGGGAAGTCATACTCGGAGAGGAGTTCACGGATTTCCATTTCAACGAGGTCGAGAAGTTCTTCATCGTCTACGAGGTCTGTCTTGTTCATGTATACAACGATAGCGGGAACGCCAACCTGACGAGCAAGAAGGATGTGTTCACGAGTCTGCTGCATAGGACCGTCGGAAGCAGCAACAACGAGGATAGCACCGTCCATCTGTGCGGCACCGGTGATCATGTTCTTAACATAGTCAGCGTGGCCGGGGCAGTCAACGTGAGCATAGTGTCTGGAAGCTGTTTCATATTCAACGTGTCTGGTATTGATTGTAATACCACGAGCTTTTTCTTCGGGAGCGTTATCGATCTGGTCGTAAGCGAGGAATTCGATATTGCCATTGCTGAGAGAAAGAACCTTTGTGATAGCAGCGGTAAGAGTTGTCTTGCCGTGGTCAACGTGACCGATGGTACCAATATTTACATGGGGCTTGGTACGCTCAAAATGTGCCTTTGCCATTGGAATAATCCTCCTAAAATAATTTTAAATATATAATTTAGTTTTTCTTTTCGATTTTATCGCGGATGCTCTTCGGAACTTCTGCGAAGTGATCGGGTTCCATTGAATAGTTGCCGCGTCCCTGTGTACGTGAACGGAGAGCCGTTGAGTAACCGAACATTTCGGACAGCGGAACATATGCGTTAATCTGGTATGCGCCGTAAACCATTTCCATGGAGTTAACCTGACCGCGGCGTGTATTGATGTCGCCGATAACATCGCCCATGTATTCTTCGGGAGTTGTAACAACAACCTTCATAATAGGCTCTGTCAATACGGGATCAGCCTTTGCCATAGCATCCTTGAATGCCATGGAGCCTGCGATCTTGAATGCCATTTCGGATGAGTCGACTTCGTGATATGAACCGTCGAACAGGTTAACCTTAACGTCAACTACGTTGTAGCCGGCAAGTACACCGGATTCCATAGCGCTTCTGATACCTGCTTCAACAGCGGGAATATATTCCTTCGGAATAGCTCCGCCGACAACGGTGTTTTCAAATACGAAGCCCGCACCGGGTTCGTTCGGGGAGATTTCGATCTTAACGTGACCGTACTGACCTTTACCACCGGACTGACGTGCATACTTGAGATCTGAGGTAGCGGACTTACGGATTGTTTCCTTGTACGCAACCTGCGGACGGCCGACATTAGCTTCAACCTTGAATTCACGAAGAAGTCTGTCAACGATAATTTCAAGGTGCAATTCGCCCATACCAGCGATGATGGTCTGACCTGTGTCGCCGTCGGTGTAGGTACGGAATGTCGGGTCTTCCTCGGCGAGCTTGGAGAGGGCAATACCCATCTTTTCCTCGCCTGCTTTTGTTTTAGGTTCGATAGCGACTCTGATAACGGGTTCCGGGAATTCCATAGATTCGAGAACTATGGGAGCCTTTTCGTCACAGAATGTATCACCTGTTGTTGTATTTTTAACGCTTACTACCGCTGCGATATCACCTGCATAGCAGCAATCAATGTCCTTACGGTCATTGGCGTGCATCTGAAGGATACGACCGAAACGTTCGCGAGCGCGTTTGGTGGGGTTATAAGCGGTCATACCGGTCTCTATCTTACCGGAGTAAACTCTGAAGAAGCAGAGCTTTCCGACATAGGGGTCGGTCATGATCTTGAATGCGAGAGCGGAGAACGGTTCATCGTCGGATGAATGACGGAATTCTTCCTCACCTGTCTCGGGGTTAACACCCTTGATGGAAGGAATATCAGTCGGGGCGGGCATGTAGTCGATGATGGCGTCGAGAAGCTTCTGTACACCCTTGTTCTTATAAGAAGTACCGCAGATTACGGGAACTATCTTATTGTCGATAGTAGCCTTTCTGAGTGCTGCCTTAAGTTCGGGGACGGAAATTTCTTCGCCTTCGCAGAACTTTTCGAAAAGCTCTTCATCGGTTTCCGCGATAGCCTCAACCATGGCATCGTGATATTCTTTAGCCTTATCGAGCATGTCTGCCGGAATAGGCTCAACTCTCATATCCTTACCGAGATCATCATAATAGACATCGGATTCCATGTTCATCAAATCGATGATTCCGCGGAATGTGTCTTCTGCACCGATCGGGAGCTGAATCGGAACAGCATTGGCTTTAAGGCGTTCCTTCATCTGTTCAACTACGCGATAGAAGTTTGCACCCATTATATCCATTTTGTTGACATAAGCCATTCTCGGAACGTTATACTTATTGGCTTGTCTCCAAACAGTTTCAGACTGGGGTTCAACACCGCCCTTAGCACAGAAAACAGTTACCGATCCGTCAAGAACTCTGAGAGAACGCTCGACTTCAACTGTAAAGTCAACGTGACCGGGAGTGTCGATGATATTGATTCGCGTATTTTTCCAGAAGCAGGTCGTAGCCGCGGAGGTGATTGTAATACCTCTTTCCTGTTCCTGTTCCATGAAGTCCATAACGGCTGTACCCTCGTGGGTTTCGCCGATTTTATGTGTCTTACCGGTATAGAACAGAATGCGCTCCGTTGTTGTTGTTTTACCGGCATCGATGTGAGCCATGATACCGATATTTCTGGTACGCTCAAGTGAATATTCCCTTGGCATATTCTGATTATTCTCCTTCAATTAAAGCTGTAGCTTAATGCTAGTGCTGTCGGTGCACAGGCAATTCCCCGTACCGCATATAAACGGGGGGTAAAAAAATTAATACTTGAAATGTGCGAAAGCCTTGTTAGCGTCAGCCATTCTATGGGTTTCTTCTTTCTTCTTGAAAGCTCCGCCTGTAGAATTCTTCGCATCGATGATTTCAGCTGCGAGACGAGCGCTCATTGTACGTTCGCTTCTGGTTCTTGAATAACCAACGAGCCAACGGAGACCGAGAGTCTGACGGCGTTCGGGTCTAACTTCCATAGGAACCTGGTAGTTGGAACCGCCTACACGGCGAGCCTTAACCTCGAGAACGGGCATAACGTTCTCAAGAGCTTCCTGGAAAGCTTCAAGCGGGTTCTGACCGAGCTTTTCTTCGACTTCTGCGAATGCGTCGTAAACGATCTTCTGAGCAACACCCTTCTTACCGTCATACATTACATTATTGATAAGCTTTGTTACGAGCTTTGAATTGTAAAGCGGATCCGGAAGAACGTCTCTTTTAGATATCTGACCTCTTCTTGACACTGTAACTTCCCTCCTTCATTAAAAATATGAATTCATAGGTACTCGAAAGAATATACTTCCGTATGTGAAAGTCGGTCATATAAACATTTATTACTTATATGGGACAATACACAAACGTCTTATTCGAGATTTGTCCGATTATTTCTTCGGACGCTTTGCACCGTACTTTGAACGGCTCTGCTTACGGTTTGCTACACCCTGTGCATCGAGTGTACCGCGAATGATGTGGTAACGTACACCGGGAAGGTCACGAACTCTTCCGCCGCGGATAAGCACTACGGAGTGTTCCTGAAGGTTATGGCCGATACCGGGAATGTAAGTTGTAGCTTCCATACCGTTTGTAAGTCTTACTCTGGCGATCTTACGAAGAGCTGAGTTAGGCTTTTTCGGGCCCATTGTTGTAACCTTTGTGCATACGCCGCGCTTCTGGGGAGAGCTCTGATCTGTAGGACGGTTCTTGAGGTTATTGAATCCCTGCTGAAGTACCGGAGCCTTTGACTTGTAGGTCTTGTCGGTTCTGCCCTGCTTAACGAGCTGGTTAAATGTAGGCATTGTTGTCCTCCTTTTCTTCGGTAATAAATGTTTATATACAAACAGCCGTTATGCTATGTCGGCACAAGACTGTGAGTACCGTAATTCACACGCAAATTAGGCGTAAATAAAGAACCCCAAATTTTGCGTATACTATATTCTATCATCATAAAATTGTTTTGTCAAGCGGTTTTTATTGCATAGGAAAAGTTTCTCCCACTTGCACAATAATAGCAGTTAAACGGGGAATTTATTGGAGAATTTTGATTTATGCAAAAAAATATGCACACTTGCCGCAGAAGAATGTGATTTCGCTGAAGTGAAGAAAAACACACCGTTCTTTTAAAAACGGTGTGTTTAAAGCTATTCTTTAGGCTTAAAAGCTGAGTACTGATATTTAATTCAAATCGTCGTCGGAATCGGCATTTTCGTCGAAATCCTTGTCGTCGATATCATCTATATCGCCATTGTCGTCACTGTCGTCACTGACGTCGAAATCTTCGTCGGTGTTCTCATCGACGTCATCCGCGAAATCTTCATCGGAATCCTGTGCGGGTTCGTCGTAGTCGCTTTCGCTGCTGTCTTCCGCATACAAATCGTCGCTGTCATCTGCGGAGGCGTAGCTCTTGTGCTCATCCTCGTCAAAATCCATAAGATCGAGATTGTATACGGGAGAATCCGCGGGATTCGTACGTTCTACCGTTACATTGCGGTAACGATCCATACCTGTTCCGGCGGGAATCAGGCGGCCGATAAGAACGTTTTCCTTGAGTGCGAGCAGGTGGTCTGTCTTGCCCTTGATAGCTGCTTCGGTAAGAACCTTTGTTGTTTCCTGGAAGGAAGCGGCTGAGAGGAAGGACTCTGTGAGAAGGGAAGCCTTTGTGATACCGAGAAGTACAGGCTCGCCTTCTGCTTTTCTGAGACCGATTTCGCCCTCTGCGGTACGTTTATCGATAGCATCGTTTTCAAAATAGAATTCGCTGAGGTTAACTGTTGAGCCAGAGAGAAGTGACGTATCGCCTTCGTCGGTGATTTTGATTTTTCTTGTCATCTGACGCGCGATTACCTCAACGTGTTTATCGTTGATGTTAATACCCTGGCTGCGGTAAACCTTCTGAACTTCGAGAAGGATGTAGTCGTATACCGCATCGATACCGCTGATACGGAGAATATCCGCGGGGTTCATGTCGCCTTCGGTAAGGGCTGTGCCCGCGCTGATATGCTGACCGTCTTCGACAAGAATATTTGTACCGAACGGAATCTGATAGATTAATTCCTCACTGCCGTCATCGGGAGTAATCGTAATGTTATGAGTTTTCTTAACAGGCTCGACTTTGATAAATCCGGATGCTTCGGCAACGAATGCTGTCTTTTTGGGTTTTCTTGCTTCGAAAAGCTCTTCGACACGGGGAAGACCCTGTGTGATGTTTGCTGCTGCGACACCGCCTGTATGGAATGTACGCATTGTAAGCTGTGTACCGGGTTCACCGATGGACTGAGCGGCGATGATACCTACGGATTCACCTACGTTAACGGGCTTATCGTTTGCAAGGTCTGAGCCGTAGCAGTGTGCGCACACGCCGTAGTGTGAACAGCACTGAAGTACTGTACGGATATGAACCCTTTCTATTCCGGCGGCAACTATTGCTTTAGCCTGACTGTCGGAGATCATATGGTTATCCTCGACTATGACCTCACCGGTTTGGGGATTAACAATGTCGCCTATGCAGTAGCGTCCTACAAGTCTGTCCTTGAGAGGCTCTACTATGGTATTTTCTACATTTATAGCTGATACCCAGATACCGTGTCTCGAGCCGCAGTCTTCTTCTCTTATGATGACATCCTGAGCAACGTCAACGAGTCGTCTTGTGAGGTAACCTGAGTCTGCCGTTTTAAGAGCGGTATCGGAAAGTGATTTACGAGCGCCTTTAGCTGCCATGAAGTATTCGAGGATTGAAAGACCTTCACGGAAGTTTGATTTAATCGGGATTTCGATTGTACGTCCGTTTGTAGCGAACATAAGACCACGCATACCTGCGAGCTGACGCATCTGAGTCATTGAACCACGGGCACCGGAGTCTGACATCATCTTAATCGGGTTATATCTGTCGAAGTTAGCCTGAAGAGCTGCGACAACGTCATCGGTTGTTTTATTCCAAAGCTCGATAACGGATTTATAACGCTCGTCTTCGGTAACCATACCACGATTGAATTGCTTCTGGATCATTTCGACGTTCTTTTCGGCTTTTGCGATGAGTTCGTATTTTTCCGGAGGAACTGTGATATCGGCAACGGAGATTGAGATAGAACCTCTTGTGGAGTATTTATAGCCCATGGATTTGATTTCGTCGAGCACAGCCGCTGTTGTTGCGAAGCCGTGGCATCTGATACATCTGTCGACGATATCGCTGAGCTTACCGGAGCTTGTATTGAAGTCGATTTCGAGCTTGAATTCGTTTCCGGGGATGCTTCTGTCTACGTAACCGAGGTCCTGAGGAATCGGGCGGTTGAAGATGAATTTACCGAGTGTACCGCGAACCCTTCCGGTTTTTTCCACGCCGTCGATAACCTTTGTCATCATGATTTCGATAGGAGCGTGGAGACCGAGAAGTCCGTTTTCGTATGCCATAACGGCTTCATCGAAGTCACGGAACATTTTCGGGTGGTCGGGGTCGCCGGTATCGCCGAGTTCGCCTGCTTTATCGAGAGTGAGGTAGAATGATCCGAGGACCATATCCTGTGAAGGAACGGTGATAGCACGTCCGTCAACGGGTTTAAGCAGGTTATTTGTGGAGAGCATAAGGAATCTTGCTTCTGCCTGAGCCTCTGCCGAGAGCGGTACGTGTACCGGCATCTGGTCGCCGTCGAAGTCGGCGTTGAAGGCTTTGCAGACGAGAGGATGAAGCTTTATGGCTTTACCTTCGACAAGAACGGGTTCGAATGCTTGTATGGAAAGACGGTGAAGTGTAGGAGCACGGTTAAGAAGTACGGGATGGGATTTGATTACGTTCTCGAGAGCGTCCCAAACGTCGGTATGGATTTTTTCGACTTTCTTCTTAGCTTCCTTGACGTTGGCAGCCTTGCCTGTTTCAACGAGTCTCTTCATTACGAAGGGCTTGAAGAGCTCAAGTGCCATTTCCTTAGGAAGACCGCACTGGTAAATTTTAAGATCGGGACCTACGACGATAACGGAACGTCCGGAGTAGTCGACACGTTTGCCGAGCAGGTTCTGACGGAAGCGTCCCTGCTTACCTCTGAGCATTTCGGAGAGCGACTTAAGGGGACGGTTAGAGGGGCCTGTAACCGGCTTGCCTCTTCTGCCGTTATCGATGAGTGCGTCTACGGCTTCCTGGAGCATACGTTTTTCGTTGCGCACGATGATATCGGGTGCGTGGAGCTCCATAAGTCTTCTGAGTCTGTTATTGCGGTTGATTACACGTCTGTAGAGGTCATTGAGGTCGGATGCGGCGAATCTGCCGCCGTCGAGCTGAACCATAGGACGGATTTCGGGCGGAATTACGGGAACAACGTCGAGAATCATCCATTCGGGCTTATTGCCTGATTTACGGAATGCTTCTACGACCTCAAGTCTTTTAACTATTCTGACTTTTTTCTGGCCGCTTGCGTTTTCGAGCTCTGCCTTGAGCTGTTCGGAGAGTTCATTTATATCAAGCTCGGCGAGCAATTCCTTTATGGCAGCTGCGCCCATGCCTACACGGAAGTCATTTTCGTATTTTTCTCTTGCCTGTCTGTATTCGTTTTCCTTAAGAAGCTGATACTTAGCGAGGGGAGTTGTACCGGGATCGATTACGATATATGCCGCAAAATAAAGCACCTTTTCGAGAAGTCTCGGGGAAATGTCGAGCAGGAGGCCCATACGGGAAGGAATGGCTCTGAAATACCAGATATGAGACACGGGAGCGGCGAGCTCGATATGACCCATTCTTTCTCTTCTTACCTTTTTCTGAGTAACCTCAACTCCGCACTTTTCGCAGACCTTGCCTTTATGACGGATTCTTTTATACTTACCGCAAAGGCATTCCCAGTCCTTTGTAGGACCGAAGATTCGTTCGCAGAAGAGGCCGTCTCTTTCTGCTTTGAGGGTGCGGTAGTTGATCGTTTCGGGTTTCTTAACTTCGCCGTGCGACCAGCTTCTGATCATTTCCGGAGACGCCAGACCTATTTTTATAGAATCAAAAACATTGCGTTCCATTGACAGTGTACCTTCTCATGTAATATTCTGCCTGCTTTCTTTGGAAAAGAAAGCAGCAAAGAAACTTTATACTTTAGCTTGTCTTGAGTTGTAAGTTTGTCTTACAAAATGTTTTACCTAAATTGTAAGTGCATCCTACAAAACAGAGGCAAAGA